>NZ_CP011304.1:1535254-1841805 GCF_000981785.2 Microcystis aeruginosa NIES-2549
GCGATCGAATAGGCACTTTTTCCCGTAGGATCGAGTAAGGTGGCCACTGCTTCTTTCATTACCCCAAAATCGATCAAAATGGGCAAATTATCACTATTTCTTAAGATAATATTATCGGGTTTCACATCCCGGTGAATAATGCGGCGACTGTGAATAAAATCAATAACAGGCAGTAAATTCTCTAAAATCGTCCGCACTACCGAGGAAGATAAATTTCCCTGTCGTTGCTGTTTTTGGGTTAGTGTCTCCCCTTCAATCCATTCCTGCACCAGATAGAAATGATTATCTTGGGCAAAATAACCGTATAAACGGGGTATTTGGCGATTTTGCTCTCCCAATTCCTCTAAAACGCTTGCTTCTTTCTGAAAACGTTCTTTTAACCATTCTGGCATCTCCTCACTTTGAATAGCCGGCTGCAATTTTTTAATCACACAGCGCCGTTGAGAAGGCATATTCGTATCGATAGCGATATAAGTTTCCCCAAATCCCCCCCTAGCAAGGGTGCTAACAATTTGGTAGCGATTGTTTAAAAGCACTAGATTCATTACCCTGAGAGTGCAAGCGTGGTCATAAATTGTTCCTAGACTAACATTCTTTTGTTAAGGAAAAAGTCAAGGGAAAAACTAGAGTCAAGTCTAAGGAATCCAGCGACGGATTTTCGTCCACAAAGGTGCATTATCTTGACTACTCATCTCCTGAAAACTTTGATAACAATCGTAGGCGCGATTAAGATGGGCCGTGATTTCTGTCGCATTGGGATGGGAATTGCGATCGGGATGCCAATAACACAAGAGAGTTTTATAATTGTTCTCAATCCGGCTAGTCGTGCTAAAAGGAGTAATCCCCAAAACTCGCCACCAAACGGGATTAGCGGACTCTATAATCATCACGGCCAAGGAACGGGGCGAAGGATAGAGAATTTGGGCGATTAATAACCAATCTGACCCATAACACACCCGATAAACCGCTTTAACCCGCTCTTTTCCCAACTGTTGACAAGCTTGTAAATGCCATTGACGAAAATCCCTCCGCATCTGCTGATGAGTTCGCAAATCTCGCCTGGCAAATCTGCCCTCAGCCAGTTTATTAGTGCCAATAGTGTTAAAGTTACCATTAGCGATCGCTTTTAGATCCCAGTAAAGATGATAAAAAGGATCTTGACCCAAGGCTAGACTTTCCAGAATTTCCTTAGCGTAACCTCTAGCCGGATTTAATTGCAATAATTCCTCTAATTCCCGACAAAACTGCTCATTTTCGGGCATACCGCGCCATTGCCAATAATTAACATCCGGTTTTGCCAGAGACTGCCTATATACACTGCGCCACACCTGGGGAACAGTACAGGCGATCGGGGTAGCCAAGGGAGTAGCCAGGGGATAAGATTGACCCTTTAAAGAGCTTTCAGGAGCATCTTCTAGTAAACAAGCAAGATGATAGGCGGGATGACTACGGGGCTTTTTTTGGGGGCTAATAAACCAAAAAGCCGTTAAAATGAGAATTAAGTACAAGAGTAGAGAAAGAATTTGCTCCGCCATCGCCACTTTTAGTTAGTCTGCTCAGTTACCTCAAGAATTATAATTGGTGCTATGGTCGCTGAAAAGTTCTTTGTATCTCGGCTGATTGTCAGTAATCCACAAAACGGGGTGATATGCCGAAAGTTTCCCCATATCCTTACTCTGGTTATTCGGAAAGTTTTTGTATAATTAATGGTTAGCTGGCCTCGTAATACCACGATGTATCTGATTAGGAGCGATGTTATGGGACTTAGTGAAAATTTTTTACAGCCAGCATTGTCAGATGATTTTTACTGGCTCAACGAGCCGACGCATTATCGTTTGGGTAATGGCTTGGAAATTTCTACAGATGAAAAAACTGATTTTTGGCAAAACACGCACTATGGTTTTCAAAGAGATGATGGGCATTGCTTATTGATGCGACAAGTTGGGGATTTTTCCCTAATGACCCAAGTAGAATTTCAGCCTCGGGAAAAATATGATCAATGTGGCCTAATGGTGCGGATTGACAGTCAGAATTGGATAAAAGTTTCCACGGAATATGAAAGCGAACAAGCTAGTCGGCTTGGTTCTGTGGTGACCAATTTGGGATATTCTGATTGGGCAACGCAAGACATTTCTTCACGATACCGCGAAATGTGGTATCGCATCAGTAAACGGGGGAGCGATTTTCTGCTAGAGAATTCTTATGATGGGCAGGCTTGGCTGCAAATGCGGATCACACACTTACACAAGATAGCCGACGATTGCCAAATCGGAGTGTATGCCTGCAGCCCGATAGGCAAAGCGTTTCGCTGTTGTTTCAAAACCTTGGAAATCTCAGACAATCAGTGGCTGGTAATACCAGAAGCCAGCTAATAACTGTATGCACCCGACTGGCACTTATGCGCCTTAACGCCTGGCTTGTTGTGGTTCACGGCTTGTCTCAAGATCTGAGTTGCCGATTCTTTGTACACCCTATAAACTGGTTGGAGAACTTAAAGATTCACCTAATAAATCCGTCTAATAATAGATGTTATGCTGACCAGTATTTTGCTGTGGTTGATCGCACTTAGCCTGTTGCTAATCAGCTTCACCCCTGGAGAATGGTACAAGCTGTGGCTCTTTGAGATTTTGGGGGCAGGCTATCTTTGGTTTGCGGCCTCGACTTTGATATTGCTGTTGGCTCTGTTTTTACCCAGGTTCCGCCCTTCCCGCCGGAAATTGATGATCACCTTAGCTGTAGGGCTGGGGTTTTATGTCAGCACAATTGCTACCTGGTATGTTCCGAGGTTCCGAGATGCTAGAACTGGTGGTCTCCCATTGACCGTAATGACCTACAACGTCAACTACCAACTATGGGAGACCAGTGCCGTGACTAACCTAGTTCGGGCAAATCCCGTAGATATATTCGGGTTAGTTGAACCCCTCAAGGAGCAAGCCGCAGAGCTACTAGACAAGGTGCAGGATCTTTATCCTTACTATTACCGCGCAACGGGAGGCGGACTGAGTTTATTTAGCCGCTATCCCATTACAGAGGCAACGACTGATAACTTGGGAACCCGCCACCATAGCCTATTCGCAAGCGTTAATGTGACAGGACACCCCATTCGGGTTGTTGTTGCCCATCCCCTTGCCCCTATATCCATACCTAACTTTATCAATCGTAACCAGGCGATGGTAGCCCTGGCAGCCTATGCAGCACAGCAGTCAATCACCACCGTGATGATGGGTGACTTTAACCTCACCTCCTGGTCGATTTATTTTCGCAACTTTATCATTAACTCAGGATTACGCAGTGTCAATCTAGGGCATGGACTAAATCCAACCTGGTTTTACGCTGACGGAGCGCGATCGCTATCCCATCTCGATCATTGGAAACAAGCTCTAAAAATTCCCATTGACCACATTTTCGTCAGTCAAAATGTCAGGGTTGATCAGGTCATCACACTGCCTTCAGGTGTATCTGATCATCGTCCAGTGATTGCAAAACTACGAGTGACGTAGCTTGTTTTAGCCCCTCATAACGGAGGTAACAAAACCTTAATGGAAAGTCGTATCCATATCAATCCAGATATTTGTAATGGAAGACCTGTTATAGCTGGAACCCGAATTCCGGTGCAAACAGTTATGGAATTTTTAGGAGCAGGGGATTCTATTGAAGAAGTAATTGAATAATATCCTTCTCTGAATCGAGAAGATATTTATGCCTGTAGGCAATTTGCAGCAAGATTGATGGCGAATCACTATGAAGTCAGAAAAATTGCATGAATGGTTTTTTCTTTGATGAAAATTTACCAGCTAAAATCCTGTTTACTCCATCTTTACCGATCATTTTTAGGGAGAAGTCCAAGGGATACGGAAATTTAGCAATATGCAAAGGATAAAAAACTGGTTATTGTTACGAAAGATACAGACTTTTCCGATCAACTAATGCTTAATTTTTTTGCACCCAAAGTAGTACATCTCCGTTTTGGCAATATACGAAAACGAGAATTTCATCAGTTTTTAGCTCGTATTTGGCCAGAGTTTGAAGCTTTGGTTATTGAACATAAATTAGTTAATGTCTATTTAGATAGAATTGAAGCATTTAGATAATTTTTCCTAACATTCATTGCGATATCGCTAAGGTGGGTAATGCCTGCCTTACTCTAGGGAAAGTCCAGTAATAATATCTTCTGGGGGAATCCCAGCTTGAATTAAATTGGTTGTTAATCCTTCTTCAAGATTATCATCTTCAATGACAATTTTATTTTTCAATAAACGAGCGTGAAATAAAATTGTATTAATCCACGCTTCTTTTTCCCAACCAGTCATAATTATTAAAAAGTTGCCTGATTCTGGATCACAAACTGGGGTAATTTTAAGGGTTTGTAATCGAGGTTGCATCGCCGACTCTTTTCTGATAACTTGAGTCAGAATATCGGCATAATTTACTGTGTTATCCATTCGCAAATTATCTCCTTTTGAGGATTATAAATAATTAAATTGATTCTATTACGTTTAATAACCAGTTGGAAAATAGCTTTTTTGAAGTGTTTTAAATAAACTGCTTGACTAATGCCCAAAAAAAGTTTTCTTTCAGGTTCTTGTGAATCTAAAGCCCATTGGTATAATTGAAGTTGTCCTATTGTTTTTTCTAATTCACTGATAACTGAAGGCGTATCAAAGTCTTTGATTTCTACGGCAATTTTACGTTCTTATTTTTCCGCAGCAAAAAACTTTTCTGCTCCTAAATCAGCTTTAAGCAAGGTTTTTTCTAAGGTTAGAATTAAAGGATCATCAGTGATTTTCCAACCCTCTTTTTCTAAAGTATGACGTAATGATAAATGTAGATCGTCTCGTCTGGACATCCTTATAAACCCTGCTTAAGAGGTTCGATTTCTATTCTACTACAGTTCGCCCTAATTCGGATTTATTATGACCGCAAAAGCGGTAAGGTGGGCAATGCTCACCCTACTATTTCTATTTTCGCTTGGTCAGGCTAGAGACTAACCCTAATCCTCCTAATCCTAACAAGGCAACAACGGAACTCAGTGCAGATCTGGTAGGGTGTGTTCCCTCATGCAAGTCCTACCGCTGCAGCGATAGATTTGAATGATTATAAGCTAAAAACGTCTAGGCACAGCGACGGACGGGAGTGCGAGTGCCGTCGAATAATTGTAAATTTTTGTTACGAAGTGCAGTCAGATTGAAGAATTAGTGCTATGGTCGCTGAAAAGTTCTTTGTATCTCGGCTGATTGTCAGGAATCTACAAAACGGGGTGATATGCCGAAAGTTTCCCCATATCCTTACTCTGGTTATTCGGAAAGTTTCTGTATAATCAATGGTTAGCTGGCCTCGTAATACCACGATGTATCTGATTAGGAGCGATATTATGCGACTTAGTGAAAATTTTTTACAGCCAGCATTGTCAGATGATTTTTACTGGCTCAACGAGCCGACGCATTATCGTTTGGGTAATGGCTTGGAAATTTCTACAGATGAAAAAACTGATTTTTGGCAAAACACACACTATGGTTTTCAAAGAGATGATGGGCATTGCTTATTGATGCGACAAGTTGGGGATTTTTCCCTAATGACCCAAGTAGAATTTCAGCCTCGGGAAAAATATGATCAATGTGGCCTAATGGTGCGGATTGACAGTCAGAATTGGATAAAAGTTTCCACGGAATATGAAAGCGAACAAGCTAGTCGGCTTGGTTCTGTGGTGACCAATTTGGGATATTCTGATTGGGCAACGCAAGACATTTCTTCACGATACCGCGAAATGTGGTATCGCATCAGTAAACGGGGGAGCGATTTTCTGCTAGAGAATTCTTATGATGGGCAGGCTTGGCTGCAAATGCGGATCACACACTTACACAAGATAGCCGACGATTGCCAAATCGGAGTGTATGCCTGCAGCCCGATAGGCAAAGCGTTTCGCTGTTGTTTCAAAACCTTGGAAATCTCAGACAATCAGTGGCTGGCAATACCGGAAGCCAGCTAACAACCGTATGCACCTGACTGGCACTTATGCGCCTTAACGCCTGGCTTGTTGTGGTTCACGGCTTGTCTGTCTTATGCTAGAGTTTCATAATTACCCGAAGCTAATGAGGCCAAAAATAATGGACAAAAATAAGCCAGAAGAAGTTCAAGAAGCAATGATTTCAGTGGGAGTGGGTACAGCGATTGGAGCTAGTGCATCGGCAGTAGTTGGCGGTATGGGACTTGCTGTAGGAGGAACTGCTCTAGGAGTCGGTATGGCTCCAGTAGCAGCGGCAGGAGCAGTTGTCGGCACAGCAGTTTACGGAACCAAAAAAGCAATAGAAGAACAAGACGCAACGGCAATTGGAGCAGCGGCAATTGGTGCGGGTGCTGGAGCCGGTATATCAGCATTAGTTGGAGGTATGGGATTAGCAGTAGGGGGGACGGCAGTTGCAGTGACGATGGCTCCCGTTGCGGCAGTAGGAGCAGTAATTGGTTTGGCTGGATATGGTATCTCTAAATTATTCACTGAATAAGTAATGGCTAAACGGAAAAGACAGTCCCCCAATGCTGCTCAAAAATTAGTAAGAGGAGCAATTCGGGACTTTATTAATCAGGTTAATGGCATAGTTATTGAGCCGGAGATAAATACTCCTGTAAAGGGGACAGAGGCTTGGTATCGGGACGAACTTGCTAGAGAATTAGGAGGAAAAACCGAGGTTTACATTGATAAGGTAGGTAGAATAGATGTCTTAACTAATACTGAAATAATTGAAGTTAAAAATACAAAAGGCTGGAAATCAGCGATCGGGCAAATAAAGAGTTATGGACAGTATTATCCTAAGCATAAAATGAGAGTTCACCTATTTGGGAAATTGACTGAGAGTAAACTAGAAACTATTCAAAGAGTATGTAACCTAGAAGGTATAACTCTAACTTGGGAATAGTATGATTGCCGCTCTGGTAGGGTGCGTTCGCTAATGCAAGTCCTGCTACAAAGCGATCGCTTTTGGGGAACGCACCATGCACATTGATGGCAGCTGTCAGTCTAAGTGCGATGCCGAAGAACGTAGAAGCATGAAATCCAAGGACTGATCATGTTACGCTACCGCTAACCCGTCCTACAAATAATTTTGTCTCCCTCGCTATTTTCTAGACATCTTTCTCCTTGTCCTTTTTCCCTTTTTTAAGAAAAGGTATAGCACCTAAAACCACTCCTGTACCCAGGATAGTTAAGGATGGTTCAGGCACTGGTTGATACAAGTGATCGCCGTTAATCTTCCAGTTCGATCGCATATTGTTCGATCCAATCGGTCAATCTGGCCAAACCCTCCTTATATGTTTCGAGACCACCGGCAAGACCAAGAAAGAAAGTGACCGTTTCTGCTTCGCTGGCGTTCAAGCGATAGCCGTTCTTTCGCAAAAAAGTTGAAACGGTGGCCAGAGCTATACGTTTATTACCATCGCAAAAGCAATGATTTTTGACAAAACCGTAGTCATAAGCCGCCGCTAACTTAAAAATCGATGATTCGGGTTCGTACTGAAAAAAGAATTTTGGCTTATTGACAGTGGACTCTAACAGGGTTGGGTTTAAAACTCCTTGAGTCCCCCGGTTCGAGCGATTAAAATTTCCTGAATCACCCTAATCGCATCGCTCGATAACCATTTCGGTTCCTCGATCATTATTTGGCGAGTTCCTTGAAGGCGTTGCGGTACTGAGAATAAGTATCTTCAAAAGCTTTCATGGTTTCTTCAAAATCGGGATCAAAGCCAGAAATTCTGTATCCATCTGGCGATTCCGTGATATAAATCTGATCTCCTTCCTCTACGTTTAGTCGGGATAAAACCTCTTTCGGTAAGATCACACCTATGGAATTGCCGATTTTTCGGAGCGTTAGACTTGTCATAACCTATGACCTTCCGTAATTATGTTATGACAAATGTTATAACATAACTAACTGCCCAAAGAATTATTTTAAAGAAAAAGACTTCCGATCGTGAAAGCCGCTCTTGTAGGGTGCGTTTCCTAATGCAAGTCCTGCTACAAAGCGATCGCTTTTGGGGAACGCACCATGCACATTGATGGCAGCTGTCAGTGCGATGCCGAAGAAGGTAGTGCGATCGCTGTCATCTTCTTGATTAAACTTTAAAACTGGGATCTCTTTGAGTGTCATTAGTGCGATCGCTTTTCTTGTCAACAGTTCTAACTCATGCTGATTTTGATATAATAGCCATAATTGTTTGACATCTTAAGAGAAAAAATCATGATTAGAGCGATTAAACAGAAAGGAATTGTTGGCAGAGAAGGAAAAATAGAGCTTTATTCTACGGAACTAGAAGAAGGAACAGATGTGGATATTATTATTTTAGTATCTGATCCTGAACCCGATACAACCGAATATCTTCTTTCAACAGAAGCCAATCAGCGTGAATTATCCGAAGCTATTGACAGAATAGAAAATAAAGAAAACTTAGTGACAATTGCCGTAAAAGAATGGCGTGAAAAATATAGTATTTGATCCGAAAGCTTTTAAACAATTCAATGAATGGGCGATAGAAGACAAAAAACTCTATTAAAAAATCGTTGATTTAATTGACGACATATTGCGCCATCCCTTCTCTGGAATCGGTAAACCCGAACCCTTAAAACATCAACTCAAGGGTTATTGGTCAAGACGCATTAATGATGAACATCGCTTAGTTTATAAAATTACAGAAACAGAAATTATTATTATCAGTTGTAAATTTCATTATGACTAGGCTCAATGCGATCGCTGTTATTTTGTTGATTAAACTTTAAAATTGCCATTGCTTGGGATAGGAACGCCAAGGTCGATCGCTTTTTGGGGCAAGAGAAGGAACGATCGCATCTCTCCTAGGGTAGAACGCTGATGGCAATAGTCAACAACTTACCCGAAAAAGCTAGATTTTGTAACAAAAATTAGTATTACTTAGGGCTGTGTATAGAGAAGTTGCGAATTGTTAACCTTAGCTTTGCTAGGAAAATAAAATGTGATACTGTGACCCCAAGGCCGTGAAAAACGGCCAGGTTTTCAGTTTTTTTAAACATCAGGTCGCCACATTCTACAGCTATTTTCGCTCAAAAAAAAACGATTTTCTAGGCATTTCCATGACTTATCTTGTTGAACATCCTTCTACAACCTTTTATTCCTATACCGATACGGGGGTCGATCCCCTGAAAACCGCTCACGGAGTTTATATCACGGTTCACGGACATTTTTACCAACCACCGCGAGAAAATCCCTATCTAGACAGAATTGAACGGCAACCGAGCGCCCATCCCTTCCATAATTGGAATGAACGCATCCATCACGAGTGTTATCGTGCCAATGCTTTTGCACGCATTTACAATGACCGGGGGGAAGTAATCAAAATAGTCAATAACTACGAATATCTCAGCTTTAACATCGGGGCCACCCTAATGTCATGGATGCAATACCATGATCCCGAAGTTTACCAACGCATCCTGACAGCGGATCAAAAAAGTTGTCAACGCTTAAACGGTCATGGTAACGCCATCGCCCAGGTCTATAATCATATCATTCTGCCCCTAGCCAACAAACAGGACAAATACACCCAAATTCGCTGGGGAAAAGCCGATTTTCAGCATCGTTTCGGCCGTGATCCCGAAGGAATGTGGTTAGCGGAAACAGCCATTGATTTAGCCACAGTGACAGCTTTAATCGATGAGGGGATTAAATTCACCATTTTAGCCCCTTCCCAGGCCCTGCGCTGTCGTCCTTTCCCTAGCGACCATGATCCCCATCCCCAATGGCACGCGGTGGCCGGAGGTCAAATCGATCCCACCCGTCCCTATCGCTGTTACATCCCCGATGGTCGTTATCTGGATATTTTCTTCTACGATGGTCCAATTTCTCGGGATATGGGCTTTAATGATGTCCTAGCCAGCAGTGATTTTCTCGTCGGTCGTCTGGGACAGGCAATTAAAGGGGATCATCGTCCCTCCCAGTTAATCAGCGTCGCTACCGATGGGGAAACCTTCGGCCACCACAAACAGGGGACAGAGAAGTGTCTTAGCTATGCTTTTACGGAATCTTTCCCTAAAAACGGCTGGACAGTCACCAATTTTGCCCATTATCTCAGTATTTGCCCCCCCACTTGGGAAGTGGAATTAAAACCCGTGACCGCATGGAGTTGCTTCCATGGCGTAAATCGTTGGCAGGATGACTGTGGTTGTGGGGGAGGGGGAAATTACCAGCAAAAATGGCGTAAACCCCTGCGGGAGTCCCTAAATTGGCTCAGAGATGAGTTAATTAAGGTTTATGAGATTCAGGGACGGGAATTTTTCCGGGATCCTTGGCAGACAAGGGATGACTACATTGCAGTTATTTTAGATCGATCCCCAGACGCGATCGAACATTTCCTCGCTTTGCATCAAAGTCGCAACCTGAGTAAAAGCGAGAAAATCGATGCTTTGCGTTTATTAGAAATGCAAAGACAGGCTTTATTGATGTTTACCAGTTGTGGCTGGTTTTTTGAGGAAATTTCTCGACCTGAAGGCACGCAAATTTTGAGATATGCTGGCCGGGCCCTGGAATTAGCCGGAGAAGTGGCCGGAATTCAATTAGAAATGAATTTCCTCAGTCGTCTAGCTTTCGCTTCCAGTAACGTTAAGTTATATCAAGATGGGGCTGATGTCTATCGACAATTGGTCACTTCTGCGCGGGTGGATTTGGAACAGGTGGCGGCCCATTACGCTATTAGTTCTCTATTTACCAATTATCCCAGTCATCATCGGATTTATTGTTACAATACCCGTCAATTAGATTATCAAAAACAAGCGATCGGGTCTTTAACTTTAGCGGTGGGACAGGTGGAATTAACCTCGGAAATTACCCAAGAAAGTGAACATTTTGTCTTTGCTGTTCTACATTTAGGAGGTTGGGATTTTTACTGCTGTATTCAACCTTTTAACGGTCGGTTAATCTATACCAATCTTAAGGACCATCTCTTTGAATCTTTACAACAGGCCAGTGTCTCAACCATGATCGTAGAAATGGGGCGCGGATTGGGAGAAAACTTTTTTGCTTTACCCCATCTTTTTGCCGACGAAAGACACCGGATCATGCAGAAGGTGACAGCCGAAACTAAAAAACGTCTCGATCAATTATACACCCAAGTTTATCGGGATAATTACGGCATTTTAGCGGCTTTCCAACGGGATGAGCT
Source organism: Microcystis aeruginosa NIES-2549 (assembly GCF_000981785.2). NCBI lineage: Bacteria > Bacillati > Cyanobacteriota > Cyanophyceae > Chroococcales > Microcystaceae > Microcystis > Microcystis aeruginosa. The sequence continues at coordinate 1,546,430 of NZ_CP011304.1, forward strand.
GCCCGTACCTCAAGAGTTACAGGTAGCGGCCGATATTGCCATTTCTCACCGTTGTTTACAGGTGATTAATACCCTAGAAAAAGATTTTGAGCAGCGGCAAGCGACGGAAAATAATCTCGATCAATTATTGGCTATTGCTAAGGAAGCCAATCATTTACGCTGTCAATTAAATATTCCCGAAGCGCGTCAAACCTTAGAAAGTCTGCTCTGGCAATCTCTTTGGAAATTATTACACGATGGCGATCCTTTAACGGCGGAGGAGGATACTCGCTTAATCACCCGTTTAATTGAAGTTAGCCAACAATTAAACCTAGGATTATCCCTCGATCGCTCTCAGGAATTATACTATAATTATTTCCACGAGCGTCTAGTTCCTAATTGTTTGCGGTCTAATTCAATAGATGCTTCCTGTCCCTGGCCGATGACTCAATTAAAATGGTTATTACTATTAGGACAGGTGTTAAAAGTTGATGTGAGTATTTGGCTGTAAAATCAGTCAAAGGGTGGGCAATGCTCACCCTTTGATGATTAAGTAGGTTAGGCGATGATTGCCCTGAAACTCAGGTTAACCCAGAGACTAAACCCTTAGATTTATAATAGATCACAAGTCTCTCATCGAAGGTTTACATGACTATCACGCCGATTTATACCGCCTCAGCCAGCACAGTAACCCAGTATCCCGATGCTTTTGGGCGTTTTGGACGCTACGGGGGCAAATACGTCCCAGAAACCCTGATGCCAGCCTTAAGTGAACTAGAAACGGCCTATAATCAGTATAAGGACGACCCCGATTTTCAAGACGAATTAAATCAACTGCTCAAGGATTACGTCGGTAGACCTAGTCCCTTATATTTTGCCGAACGTCTCACCGCCCATTATGCCAAAGCTGACGGCACTGGGGCGCAAATTTACCTAAAACGGGAAGATTTAAACCATACCGGGGCCCACAAGATTAATAACGCCCTTGGTCAGGTTTTATTAGCCAAACGCATGGGTAAAAAGCGAATTATCGCCGAAACTGGAGCAGGACAGCACGGCGTGGCCACCGCTACGGTTTGCGCTCGTTTTGGTCTAGAATGCGTGATTTATATGGGAATTCACGACATGGAACGCCAAGAACTCAATGTTTTCCGCATGAGACTGCTTGGCGCGACGGTGCAACCCGTGGCCGCCGGGACGGGAACCCTGAAAGATGCCACCTCGGAAGCGATTCGCGACTGGGTAACTAATGTGGAAACCACTCACTACATCCTCGGTTCTGTGGCCGGTCCCCATCCCTATCCGATGATGGTACGCGATTTTCATGCGGTTATCGGTCAAGAAACTCGTCAGCAAAGTCTGGAAAAATGGGGCGGTTTACCGGATATTCTCCTCGCTTGTGTGGGTGGTGGTTCTAATGCTATGGGTTTATTTCATGAGTTTGTTAAAGAAGCTGCCGTGCGTTTAATTGGTGTTGAGGCCGCCGGGGAAAGTATCGCTTCTGGAAAACACGCCGCCACCCTTACCCAAGGTCAACCGGGGGTTCTACATGGGGCCATGAGTTATTTATTACAAGATAACGAAGGTCAAGTTATCGAGGCCCACTCCATTAGTGCCGGTTTAGACTATCCCGGAGTCGGGCCAGAACATAGCTTTTTAAAAGATAGTGGTCGCGCTGAATATTACAGTGTGACGGACAAGGAAGCATTAGAAGCTTTTCAACGAGTTTCCCGTTTAGAAGGGATTATTCCGGCCCTAGAAACTGCCCACGCTTTAGCCTATTTAGAAACTCTTTGCCCACAAGTGACCGGTAGTCCTCGCATTGTTATTAATTTCTCTGGACGGGGTGATAAAGATGTGCAATCGGTGGCTAAATATTTATCGATGAATGGTTAACAGTGAGCAGTTATCAGTTATCAGTTATCAGTGAGAGGGATAAGCTATTGTGCATCTAAATTTGATATTCGTTTTGACCTGTTCCTCGTTCCAGACTAGCTTAATATGAAAAGTTCTTTTAAGAAGGGTTATCAGTTAGGAATTTTGATGCTTGTATCGACAAGTTTAATGGCCTGTAGTGCCTTAAACTATAACTCTTTTACGGAACTCGTACCATCTTTCTCTCCCTCTCCCTCTCCTTCTCCTGTGGATGCGGCAACTTTACTTGTTTTAGAGAATAAAATCTATCAACAGGTCAATCGCTATCGTCAATCTCGCAATTTATCTCCCCTACTGTTAAATCCGGCAATTTCGCAACAAGCAAGATTACATAGCCAACGTATGGCCGCGGGTTTAGTTCCTTTTAGTCATCAAGATTTTGACAAAAGAGCGCAAACTATTGGTGTTTCAGTTCCCTATCAAGCAGTAGGGGAAAATCTGGCAGTTAATCAAGGTTATGAGGACCCGGTAATGATTGCTGTGGATGGTTGGATTAAAAGTCAAGGTCATCGAGAAAATATCGAGGGAGATTTTGATAGTACTGGGATTGGAGTAGCGACGGATAATCAAGGAAAATTGTACTTTACTCAAATATTTTTAAAACGTCAATCCGCTCCCGTTTCTACTAATCCCCTTAGCTATGATCCTATCGGGAATCAATCTTTTTTTATTACCCTCGAAGAAAACACTAATTATCAAGTTAATCGCTACCGAATTTCTCAAAATTTACCACCCCTACGTCTCGATGCTCGCATTAGTCACGAAGCTCGCTTATTTAGTCAAAAAATGGCCAATAAACAGGCTCCTTTTAGTCATGATGGTTTTGAGGGAAGAGTCAAGGCAGTACAAAGGAAGATTCCTTTAGAAAAAATGGGCGAAAATTTGGCTTTTATGAAGGGATATCCTGACCCCGTGAGTGTTGCCGTCAAGGGTTGGATTAATAGTCCTGGTCATCAAAAAAATATGGTTGGTGATTATAATTTCACCGGTATCGGTATCGCTAAAAATAATGCTGGTGAATATTATTTTACACAACTTTTTGTTAAAAAGCATTGACAAAATCCCCCCGATGATATTTAAATTTAATTAGCAGTTTTTAACTATCAGCCTTTTCAGTTATCAGTTATCAGGGAAATAAAGGCAGTCGTGCGATAGGCAAAAGCATTACAAATTTCCCTCCTGTCTCCTATCTCCTGTCTCCTATCTCCTGTCTCCTGTCTCCTAAATATATGAACTTAGACAATTTTCAAGTGTGCGATCAAGATTTAAGCGATGACCTATTATCGCGTTATCTAGGGGTTAATTCGATCGCTGTAGATACAGAAACTATGGGATTAGTACCGGGGCGCGATCGACTGTGTTTAATTCAACTCTGTGACCCCAGTGGTTTTGTCACCGCTATTCGCATTTTTAGGGGGCAAACAGAGGCTCCTAATCTCAAAAAGGTCATGGAAGATGAGCGGATAGAAAAAGTCTTTCATTTTGCCCGTTTTGATGTGGCTCAATTGTCCCATACTTTTGGCATTGCCACGCAACCGATTTTCTGCACCAAAATCGCCAGTAAACTGGCTCGGACTTATACTAGCAGTCACGGGTTAAAAAGTCTCGTGCAGGAATTGGAAGGCATAGAATTAGACAAAACCGCTCAAAGTTCTGATTGGGGAAATGCCGCTAATCTTACCCCACAACAACTGAGTTATGCTGCTAACGATGTGCGCTATTTACTGTCAGTGCGGGATAAATTAATTGTGATGCTGCAAAGGGAAGAAAGATGGGAATTAGCCCAAAAATGCTTTAGTTGTATCCCCATCTTCACCGCTTTAGATTTACAGCAATACAAAGATATATTTGAGCATTAGTCGGCAAAAGTTACGGTCTATTTAATAAGTAAATAGAAGATAGATTTTGTCGTTGATATCCCCTTAATAAGGGGGGTATCTGACAATTTTTAACACCCACCCACTCAGTCCGATTGACTGCCAATCGAACTTTAAAAACCCAGTTATGGATTGTTTCTCCCCACTTCCCACTCCCCACTTCCCACACCGATTACTGATCACTGAAAATACTCCCTAGGGCTAAAAGCTGCCAAGATCACAAAAAAGACCGCTATGATCGAAAATAGAAATCATCGTCATTGGTAGAGAATAGGTAAAAAATCTATGACATCTTATGCGGCCTCCTCTGCAAGAGCCGAAATGAGCGAACTTCGGCGCCTAAAAACCCTACTACCGCCAGAATTACAAAGTTGGGTAACGGTAGAAGGTTCCACAGAGGTTAACCCCCCCCTGATCCGTTGTGAAGAAATTGGCAGAGACGAGGTAGAAATTCAGATAGATTTAGCCAAATGGGAAAATTTAGCCATAGATCAGCGTAATTTGCTCTTTTGGCATGAAGTGGCCAGGATTCAAAATGATAGTATTCCGCGGGAAGGCTGGGAAATGGCCGCCCTCGCTATTGGCTTAGGTGGTGCGGTGGGGGAATTATGGGTACAGGACGGGTTATTATTACTTTTGGCCATGGGACTATGTGGGATTTCCGGTTATCGTCTCTGGCGCAAAAATAATGGTGATAAAATTCTCAAAGAAGCGATCGAAGCCGATGAAAAAGCGATCGCTCTGGCCACCCGTTTCGGTTATTCTCTCCCCAACGCCTACAAGAGCCTAGGCAGTGCCTTTAAAACCCTAATCGAACAAACACCCAACCGTCGTCTGCGTAAGCGTTATGAGACCCGTTTAGATGCCCTGAGAAAGAGTGCCGCCAAAGCGAAGGCCCAAACCCAAGGCCGTCCGCCCCTAGGGGAGATTCGTTAGCCGATGATCACAGGTAATCTCTGACATTACCCATTGGTATTTGGGGAAAAGTGTAGTAAACATTTAAGTAGGTCATCAGGCCTTGCTCATCTATCAAACCACCTCGTTGTGTCGATGACTTCCCCAATCCCTGAAACACGTTTTCTGATCATTCCGATGGAGTATCCAGTTTTGCGGATGCCGGAACGCTTGACTGTCTTGGAAGCAGTACAGTTCAAGGATCTGTTTCACCATCTCATCGCCCAAACACCCACTCCCGAAAAAGTCATTCTTGATCTAAATGCCACTCAATTTATGGACAGTAGTGGTGTGGGTGCTTTGGTGCATAATCTCAAAGCGGCCAGGGCAGAAAATATCGAGTTAGTGCTGGCTAACGTCCATCCCCCAGTGATGGGGGTTTTATCGATTACGGGACTAGATCAATTATTGACTTTCCAAACCCCCCCCCTAGCACCCCAAGAAAACGGCCTTACTGCCCCTGAAAACCATCTACCCGAAACCCATCCCTCAATTCGCAGTTGGTTAAAGCGCGGTCTTGACATTGTTGGTGGGACCGTGGGTTTATTAATCACGGGGGTTATTTTTGTCCCCATTGCCCTCGCTATTAAGTTAGACAGTCCAGGTCCAATTTTTTTCAGTCAAACCCGCTGCGGTTGGTTGGGAAAGGAATTTAAAATTCTCAAGTTTCGTTCCATGTGTGTGGATGCCGAAGCACTCAAGGATAAAATCCCCAATCAAGCGGAGGGAGCTTTTTTTAAGAATAAAAATGATCCCCGGATTACCCGGGTAGGAAAATTTTTACGTCGTACCAGTTTAGACGAATTCCCCCAGTTTTGGAATGTGATCACCGGTGAAATGAGTCTTGTCGGCACTCGTCCCCCCACACCCGATGAGGTGGAACGCTACGATGTTCCCCAATGGCAGCGTTTAGACGTAAAACCCGGTATGACGGGGGAATGGCAGGTGAATGGTCGCTCTCGGGTGAGTAATTTTGAAGAGGTAATTCAACTAGATTTGCGCTATCAAGAAAATTGGAGTTTAGGCTACGATCTACAACTGATTTTTAAAACAATTTTGATTCTCTTTCAAAAAAACAGTGGTGCCTTCTGAAGTCTTAAATTCCCCTTCTTCCCCCCTCCAATTCCATCTACAAGTCCGGACGGAATTGGCAGCTTTAATCCCAGTCCTACAATGGTTTGAATCTCACGGCCGTTCTTTTCTACCCGACTCGGCGCTTTGGCAGTGTAAGGTGGCTTTAGCGGAAGGATTTACTAATGCTGTCCGTTACGCTCACCAACATTTACCACCGACTACACTGATCGATCTAGAATTAACTTTACAGTCCCATTCTCTAGAAATAAGAATATGGGATCACGGTCAACCTTTTGATCTGCAAGCAAAACTTGATTCTCTACAACAACATCCCCTCGCACCTTTGGAAATGGAAAGCACTCGCGGATTACTTTTCATGCGTTCTTTTACTGATACTTTACAATATATCCGCACTGCCGAAGGGAGAAATTGTTTAATTCTCCAGAAAAGTTTTTAAGTCAATTTATCCCCTGTTAGAAACTACGTCAATGGCACAGGTTTCCAGACGAGAAAAAAGAATTATGCCACCACCCACACCCCAGACAAGGGTGGGAAGATGTCCCCAGGGTGCTTTGAGAGAGAAAGTAATTTGATCGTAGTATAACCACGTGTTATTAACTCGCCAACCTACTTTTGACCCAAAATCGTTCCATTTTTGTTGATCATAATTGCCGCTTCCTCCCAAACTTTCATAGATTCTTTTCTGAACAGATATACCTAATTTTCCCTGACTATATTTTAACCAGAGTTGATTGATAGTGGCTAAATCTTCACAGGGAAAGTTATCTATGTTTTCTATCTTAAGATATTTTTCTTTAGTTCGATCGGCAACTTTTAAAAATAGATTAGCTGTTTCTTGATCTGCCTCTTGCCATTTTTCTTGCGCTAAGAAATCGCGTAGGTTAGTGTAATCAATAGCCCTAGCACTTTTGAGGTTAATTTCCTCCCTGGTGGCGGCTGGAAAAACTGGCAAAACCGTTTCTTGAATTGTGGCCTGTGATCGGGGTTTTGGCGGAATCACTGCGGCTAATTTTACTGCTAACTCTTGCAGGACTTCCCCGGCTGATTGATAACGTTTTTTGGTGCCAAATTCAATTAATTTATCTAAAATTTCACCTAATTCAACACTAACAGGATTATTAATCAGGTGCTGTCTCCATACCCATTCATGTTCACTCACATCGAATAATTCAAAGGGAGATACTCCCGTCAATAAATAGATACAAGTGACTCCCAAACTATATAAATCACTGCTATTAATCGCTTTGCCATTGCCTTGTTCTGGGGCGATATATCCCGCCGAACCGATCACTGTTCCTGTCAGGGAAAGATTAGGAATGTTCATAAATTTAGAGGCACCAAAATCAACTAAAATTATTTTATTATCGCTGCTTCTTCTAATTATATTAGCTGGTTTAATATCCCGATGAATGACTCTTTTAGTATGGATAAAATCAAGAATTGGCAAAATTTCTAATAAAAGATATTTGATCTTTTCTTCATTGAAAACTCCTTCGCTTTGTAATTCTTGTTCTAGGTTTTGTCCCTCAATATATTCTTGCACAAGATATTGCCGCCCATCATTGCCGGTAAAATAGGCATAGAGGGAGGGAATTTGTGGGTGTTGACCGAGATTATCTAAACTAATCGCTTCTTCTTTAAATAATTCCGCCGCTTTCTTGAGAGCATTACTGCCTTGAGCGCTAGGAAAAAATTGTTTAATCACACAATAAGGTTTAGAAGGTTTATCCTCATCAATTGCTTGAAAAGTTTTACCAAAACCTCCTTGACCAATTAATTTTATAGCACGATAACGATCTTTGAGTAATAATTGAAAGCGACATTTTTGACAGAATTTATCTGTAGGATCATTGTTATGAAGACAATCAGGATTAAGACATAAACTCATAGCTGGTTTAAACAGGGATAGGGAAGATGTTTCAGTTATCAGTTCACTGTTTACTGATAACTGATAACTGATAACTGATAACTGATAGCTAAATCGAGGTTTCTTACTCCGGCCAAATTTCTGGCTGTTGATTTAATAAAAGCTGGGCTGCCTCTAACATATCATCGACAATATCGCGTAAATCTGTCTTATTATCGATATAAGCTTTTAACGCTTCCATCGGATCTAATTGATTACCCACCCCTAATTCTGGTAAACGGGGACGGGTTAATTGACTAATTAACTCAGCCCGAATACTATAACTATGGGCAGGTTTTAACGCCTCATCAAGCTGATTGGTGTTGATTAGTTCTAATTGTTCACTGCGAATTTTATAAACTAAGCGGATAACTGCTTCCTGAATATCGTATTTTTTCAGAGCTTTCAGCAATTCTTTTTGGGGGTTTGCTGCCTCGGAAACATCCACTTCGATGGAACGGAAAGGACGCACGGGTAAAGGGCAAAATTCCCATTTAACCTCTCCTTTAGCCACTTCTATTAAAACATAGCCTTTATCTTCTTTTTCCTCGCTAAAATCCACTCGATCGATGCTCCCCGGATAGACAATAGGCGGATCATTGCTAGGATTAAGATTTTGATGTTTGTGAACATGGCCTAGGGCAACATACTCGAATTGTGGACGATTTAGCAGGGATAAAGGCACTGTAAAACCTTTACCAACCGCTAAAAATCTTTCTGCTCCTAAACTAGCTCGATCGGCCATTAAATGGGCTAATAAAACTGTTGGTACACTTGTATCTAATTGGCGGATTTCTCCTTCTAAAACTGGTTCCAAACGGTTAATTAATAATTCATTTACCCCACTCAAGGATAAACCCTCGGTTTCGGGACGGGTTAAGAGAGTGGCGCGGGTTAACCAAGGTAAAGTAATTACTTGGATATCGCCGTTGCGGGTGGTGATGCGATGGGTGGTCAAGCGATCGCCAACAATAAACCCCGGCACCGCTAGGGTACGATAGATGGAGAGACTGACACCGCCATTACCCTGAGAATGTTGATCGTGATTACCCACTAATAACACCGTCGGGATTTTAGCATCGGCAAGACGACGGAATTGACTGGCAAAAGCTTCGTGAACAAAAGGAGGAGGAGTGGCATCGGGAAAAGCATCTCCCCCAAAAAGCACTAGATCCACAGGGGAGGCAATAGCCCGATCGATACAGAGGCTTAAACTGCCCATAAAATCCTCTAAACGCGTGTTTAATCCCGTTTTTGGATTTAAACGTCCATGGGAAAAACCGCTCCCCATGTGAATATCCGATAAGTGCAGTATTTTAATCATAAGTAGTAGGCAAAAGGCAAGAGGCAAAAGGCAAGAGGTGGTGAGATATGTCTAATTAATTGCGTCTAGCTACTTAAGACCTCCTGAAAAAGTAAGTTCTCAAACCGCTATCTAGTCAAAATATCTAAAAACTCAGATAAATCTGACATAATCTTAGGTTTTGTGGATATCATAGTTGTTTCTTGTCTTTTTTATCCTCCTGTCTCTGATTATCCTATCGACCGTCTCCTCACCTAACGGAAGATTTTTGATTTTTGCAGGAAATCTATAGTAAAGGAAAAACAGGCGTAATTAAGTACACCTGTTCGGGATTATTTTCCTAATTTTTTATCGCCATCTTGACGACGGCGATCGCGCCATTCTGTAGTCGTCAGGTAGAGAATGCCACCACTGACGATAACGAGGAGAATTAAGGCGACTAGAAAGAGAGTGTTCAGAATCAAGGATGTTTCCATGGTATCTATAGATTACCTAGAAACCGTTACGACCCCAAACCACCATGGCGATCGACCAAGTGAACAGGGCGAGAATGCTAACCCAACCAAGTGTCAAAATATCCATAATTGCCTTTGTTAAACGAATTACTTGCGAGTTGACACTCTCCGCCCTAAAAGCGCGGAGATTCTTGGGCTGAATCTTGCCGCTACTAGCAAAGCTAATTTTGGTCTTACAGTTTCATGTCTAGTCCGACTACACCTACAAGGTAAGCACTCTTAAAGACTACTCCCCAAGCGTAAATTTCTGTGTGTCCCACAGTATTTAATTGTTTTTCGCTCTTACCATGTGGACTTACGATGAAAGCTTTTGTACCAGTGATGGTTAGAGATTTAGGGATTACGGAGTGTCGCTTGTTTCCTGCGTTCCCAAAGTCAACGACTCAATTTAATGCTAACATAAAGTCGCCCTAAAGGGCGAGGTTTTCAACCCAAATTTTCGATAATACTTCATCAGTGACTCCGTTTTAGAGAGGCGATCGTGCAAATTACGCTCAAGGAAAGAATCGAATCCATACAGGTGGGGAGTATCTCGGCGCTGGCTTTCCTGGTTCCCTATCTGCTATTTTTAATTGTTGATCGACTATTTTTAGGGGAATCGCTCACAGTAATTGGCGCTTTTGTCAAGATATCCGGGGCGATAATTAGCGGATTTCTCTTCGGTGTCACCTATCGTTATGTCGTCCGTAACGATGATAATCCCCATCTCAAAGATGGTACAGTGGCAGCTTTTGCCCTAGTCCGCGGCCTAGTTCCCCTACAATTATCCACAGACTTGATCGCTGACGCTTGGCAATTAAGTCTCTTTCTGGGAGAGAGCTTTATCTGTTTTTTATCCTGTCGTCTGCTCTTAGAGTTGACTAAGCTGCGCCAATAACCGACTCAGTTATCAGTTATCAGTTATCAGTTATCAGTTATCAGTCATCAGATTTAAGTTTTCAGTGAATAGTATTAAGCGACAAACTCGGAGCTGCTTTTTTACTGTTTACTGATCACTGTTTACTGAAACATCACCCCACACCCCACACCCCACACCCCACACCCCACACCCCACACCCCACACCCTATGGCTATTTGTATTCCCGTTAATTTACCCGATCGCTCCTATAATATTCTGATCGAGAAGGGCAGTTTAGCTAATCTCGGTGGAGAAATGAGCCAGTTAAGCTTAGGTAAAAAGGTTTTATTGGTTTCTAATCCCGAAATTTTTGACTATTACGGGCAGATAGCCGTTAATTCCCTAGAAAAAGCGGGCTTTGTCGTTTTTACTCATCTGATCCCCGCTGGCGAAAATTATAAAACCCTCGATGCGATCGCCCAAGTTTATGATAGCGCCCTCGCTCACCGGCTGGAACGTTCCTCGACTATGGTTGCCCTCGGTGGTGGTGTAATCGGTGATATGACGGGATTTGCGGCAGCCACATGGTTACGGGGCGTTAATTTTGTCCAGGTTCCCACCACTCTGTTAGCCATGGTGGACGCTTCCATCGGGGGTAAAACCGGTGTTAATCATCCCCAGGGCAAAAATCTGATCGGGGCGTTTTATCAACCGAAATTAGTTCTGATTGATCCTAGCGTGCTTAAAAGCCTACCCGTGCGAGAATTTCGCGCTGGAATGGCAGAAGTGATTAAATACGGTGTAATTTGGGATGCTGAGTTATTTCAACAGTTAGAAGACTCGGACAATTTAGCCAGTTTTTCTCAGATCGATGGCGAGCTATTGCAAACAATTATTACAAAGTCTTGCCAAGCTAAAGCAGATGTGGTATGCACAGACGAAAAAGAAGCGGGTTTGCGGGCGATCTTAAACTATGGTCACACGATCGCCCACGGCATTGAAAGTTTAACGGGATATACTAGCGTTAACCACGGGGAAGCGGTGGCCATGGGGATGGTGGCGGCAGGAGCGATCGCTGTTAAACTGGGAATGTGGACCGCCGGGGAAAATCAACGTCAAACCGATTTAATCGAAAAAGCCGCCTTAGAAACCCGTATGCCGCCTTTAAATGCCGATGAGATGGTAAATGCTCTCACTGCCGATAAAAAGGTTAAAGATGGCCAAGTTAGATTTATTTTACCAACGGCAATCGGCCAAGTCACCATTAGCGATCGAGTCACCCCCACCCTGGTGCGGGAGGTGTTATCACCAACCGAATCCGGGCAGTAAAAGCTTTTTCAATTGTTGCATCGCTTGTTCCGTAACATCCCGGTATTTTAAATCTCCCACGAGAATACGTCCCATCAGTTGACCGGCGATCGGCCGTTTAACGGCGACATTGTAGGCGATTTGGGTAAATTGATAGAATAAACTGGCTAATTTGGCCGCTAAAGCCATATCTTCCCCCCATTCTTCCCGAATTATCCGACTATAGCTCGCCAAAGCCCGATTATCCCCGGCTAAAGCTCGATCGATCGCCTCGGCTGCCTTAACTCCCGTTAAAATTGCCGGACGGATACCCTCACCGATGAGAGGATCGAGAATACCCGCCGCTTCTCCTGTAATTAGGGCATTTTGGGCGTGTAGCGGTTGATTTCCGTTCCAAAGGGCTAAAGCATACTCACTATAGCGATAATTCTCTAAATTCCAGCCTTTTTGATGGGCATAATTTAACAGTTGTTTTTTTAGCTCCTCGGATTTGATGCTGCCCTTAAAACAAGCACCGCTAATTGTGTAACCATTAGACTTGGGAAAAGCCCAGATATAACCATTTTTTAGGGAACCAAAGTCAAAAAAAGCTTTTTTGGTGGGAATAGTCCCTTCTGCGTTAGTAATTTCCAGAGTAGCCCCGATCGCTTGGTTTTTCGCTGGTAATCCCAACCAGCGACTGGTATTGCCCCTAACACCATCGGCAGCAATCAGATATTTACCTGAAAATGTTCCTTGGGATGTGGTAACTTGCCAGTGATCTTGGACGAATTTGATCTGGGTAACTTCGCTGTTATCTTGGATAGTTGCCCCGACTGCGATCGCCTGTTGACCTAAAAAATCATCGAAACGATCCCTTTGTACCATCCACATTGGTTCTAGCATATTTAACTTAGTGGTGGCGGCATCCCCCTGTTTCCAAGTAAACTCCACTTGGGTGACGGTATTCTCGATCACGGGGGTAAAGTCAAAATCAAACCACTGCTTAATTGCCGGGGATACCCCACCACCACAGGGTTTATAACGGGGTAATTTCGCTTTATCGAGGATCAGGACAGATCGCCCCTTTTTAGCTAGATGATAACCCGCCGTCGTTCCTGCTGGTCCCGCACCGATGATAATACAGTCAAACATTTGTACTAATTTAAGTCGTTGAACAAATTTATAGACAATTTACGCTATTTTGGGCAACTTGTCTTGAGTCTGGTTTCTTGTCCCTTCCTCAGTCGGTTGAGCTTGCCTCTCTAGTTTCTAGTTGATTTATCCCCCAATGTCCAAGAGAGTCTAATCTCTGGCTTTTTTGGCTAATTGATCAATTATCTTCACCTGATCAATCGTATAATCAAAAAAACTATAACGGCTCGATTATATCATGAAAATTGTTTCTATTAAAATAAAAAACTATCGTATGTTTAAAAACATACACATAAGAGATATTCCCCCTTTTTGTGTGATTATTGGAGCTAACGGCACGGGAAAATCTACTCTATTTGATATTTTTGGGTTTCTGCGAGATGCCCTCAAAAACAACATTCGCCAAGCCTTACAAATTCGCGGCGGTTATAGAGAAATTATCACTAGAGGCCAAGAACAGGAAGATATTGAAATCGAGCTGCAATTTCGCATGAAAATCTTAGATACAGAACGTCTGGTTACTTATATACTTATAATTGGACAAAACAATAATCGCCCCATTATCAAACGCGAAATACTTCGCTATAAAAGGGGTGAACACGGTAAACCTTTTCATTTTTTAGATTTTCAACTTGGTCAAGGATATGCTATCACCAACGAAGAAGATTTTAGTAAACCAGATAAAGAACTCGATCGAGAAGAACAACAGCTAGAATCTAACGACATACTAGCGATCAAGGGATTAGGACAATTTCAACGTTTTAAAGCCGCTACAGCCTTTCGTTCTCTGATTGAAAATTGGCACGTTTCTGACTTTCATATTAGCGAAGCTAGAGGAAGTAAAGAAATATCTTACGCTGAACACTTATCCCCCACTGGCGACAATATAGCTACAGTTGCTCAATATATTTATCAACAATATCCCGAAATTTTTCAGCAAATTCTCGAAAAAATGAAACAACGAGTTCCGGGTATTTCCTCTGTGGAAGCCAAAGAAACCGAAGACGGTCGCTTGATTTTACGTTTTCAAGATCAGGCCTTTAAAGACCCTTTTATTGATCGCTATGTTTCTGACGGGACTATGAAAATGTTCGCCTATTTAATATTACTATTCGATCCCAATCCTCATCCCCTACTCTGTGTCGAAGAACCAGAAAACCAACTTTATCCTACTTTATTAAAAGAACTAGCCGAAGAATTCGCCCACTATAGCTATCGGGGGGGTCAGGTATTTGTTTCTAGCCACTCCCCCGATTTTCTCAATGCGGTTCCACTAGCTAGTATTTTCTGGCTAATTAAATCCCAAGGTATCACCCAAATCCATAGGGCTACCGATAGCGAAATCATCAAAAACTTAGTAGCGGAAGGCGATTTACCCGGCTATCTTTGGAATCAAGGCTGGTTTGAAGGAGTAGCACCATAATGAACTATGATATCGTATTTTTGCTAGAAGAGTCATCTATAGAAAATGTGTTAAACGAACTTTTGCCTAAACTTATTCCCCCAGAAATAAGGTATAAATGTATTAGTCATCAAGGCAAACAAGACCTAGCCAAATCTATTCCTATAAAACTCAAAGCTTTCAAGAAATCTAGTCCCAATACCAAATTTATTATTGTTCACGATCAGGATTCCCACGACTGTCAAAAACTCAAAAAAGACCTAGGGCAAATTTGTCAAAATTCCAGTGATGCTCAAGTCTTAATTAGGATTATTTGCCATGAATTAGAATCTTGATTTCTGGGAGATTTAGCAGCGGTGGCCAAGGCCTATAATTTAAATAGTCTCGGTCAAAAACAAAATAAAAGTAAATACAGAGAACCAGACCGGCTTAACTCGGCCAAACAAGAATTAAAAAAGCTAGTGAAAGAGTATTATGCAGGAACCCACTCTAAACAGATTGCCCCTCATCTTTCCCTAACTGAAAATAAATCGCGTAGTTTTCAAACTTTCATCCAAGGTATCAAAAATGTTGTGGAAATGATACAACGGCCCAATCCGAACCCGAACTAAAATAGACCTCGACCTAATATAATTAAAAGCCTATAAACTCCTAACCAGGGGGATAATTTCTCTGGGTGTCATTTTTAGTCCCAAAAATATTCCCCCCGGCAGAGGGGAGGGGAAAGTGGGGAAAAACCGCTAGATTAGCAGTTTAAGGCTAAATCTTGAGATTCTTTTTTCAAGAGATTAACGAGGGTTTCATCACCATTGTCTTGAGCGATTTGTAAACGACGTTCCAGACGACGACGAATATTGTTCAGATGGATGCTAGAAAGGGTTTCCTCTTGGACGACAATAGGGGGTTTGACAACCGGCAACGGACAAGTGTTCGGGATGACTTGCCCGGCAAGATGAGGACGGGTGCTGTAGGCAACTCCACGATACTGACGATGCAGTTTCGATTCTAATTGAAGCATATGGCGAGGATAATGGTGATTCCAGTCTTGACCTCGGTATTTACCCCCGATATCTGCGGTCTTCATCTCCAAGGGGAGAGAATCCCTTTCGTACTTAACTCCTCGATAGGCTAACATCATATCACTGACTCCCTGCAATGCTTTAAAGTGACTTTAATCCCCCCTGTCGTCTCTATTTAGGGACAACAAGTGAAAAGATTTTATTTCTTATTCTGTATCTATTTTTACATTTTGCCCAGGAAATTGAAAAAACTTTATAAAAATTTAATATTTTCTAGCTGGCTATAGTATCCTTTTCCGGCTGGATGCGGTCGTCCGCCAAAAGAGCCTCTAGGGGTTTGAGGATTAATTTTGGTTGCTCGTCCTCATCGATGAGACGAATTTGAATTTGCGGGCCAGAGGTGGCAAAACGAACCACCATCCCATCGACGACGGCAGTTTTCTCGATCGGTTTGCCATTGACAAACGTCCCATTTGTCCCTAAATTTTCCAATTCCCAATCACCCTGATCATTATGGCGGATTTCTATGTGCCGCCTCGAAACCACAGCACTATAGAGAACTACATGATTATCCAGCGCCCTGCCGACGAGAATGGTTGACTGATCATTGTCAAATTGCCAATGTTGTAGGGGTGTGGCTTGACTGGGGTGTAAAAGAGTTAAGGTGATCACGGTGACTGTTGGCGGCAGGATAGCAGCGGTGGACAGCGAGAATTTTATCATAAATGTCGGGTGAAGACCGTTCGGCTGAGCGTTCGTGTTAGTGAGCGGATCGAGTGAGCCTCGCCGAACGTCCGAAGTCTTCGCCGAACGTCCGAACGTCCTCCCCACGCCACTTTGCCCTTGCGTGGGGACTGACGCGTATTTGTTGATCCTCGACATTAAGTGTTTAATCCTAGCACTGAATATCCCTAGTTACAGCAGTTATCTTAATAGTGAGATACAAAGTTTTCCTTTTCGGTAGCCACTCGTCAGGAGTCGGTCGTCAATACCAAATTAGGTTATAATTTCTCTTGATGAGAAAGGCTGTAATTGACTAAGCCCCTTCTATTGTCCCATACTTTCCCTTCCCCTTAAACCGACCTCGCCCAGAAAATCTGGCCACTTCGCCCCAATATTAATAGAACTGATGGGGAATAATTTCCCGATTTTGACTAAATTTTAACCTCTTCAGGGATAAGATAGTGCTTGTTTCCCCTAACAATTCATCTATGAGCGGCTTTATTATAAAAATAATCTTGATATCGGCTTTAATCTCCCTGGGAATTAAATATCTTGCCCCTTTATTATCGATCGCTCCCAGTCCTTTTAACACTTTAATTCTGGTTTTTACTCCTTTTCTGCTCACGGTTTTTGCCCTCTGGAGACGGACAATAACTGATTAGGAATTTTTCTCCTTGCTCATCATGACTTTTGGCAGTAGCTTCGGTTTAGTCCTGTTAGTCTTTTGTCTGTTGATTCTCTGGCAGATTCGACAGATTCTCTTATTATTATTGATGGCGATTCTTCTCGCCCAGATTTTAAATTTGGCTGTAACTTGGTGGCAGCGTCATCACCTCAAGCGTTCCCACGCCCTAATTATCACTCTTTTTAGCTTCTTTATTGGTATTATCGGTATTTTTGTGGGGATTATACCCGCTTTAGTTCAACAATTTCGCCAATTATTTAGTTTATTACCCCAAGCTATAGAAAGACTCTGGGGACAAGTCCATAGTCTTGAGGATTATCTCGATCCTAGTCTGGCCACTGTCTTCCCGGATTTTAAAACGCTGCTGGCTCAATTACAACCCCTGATTAACCAAATTGCCGGCCGGGGTTTAAGCATTTTTTACGGCACTTTCGGCATTATCCTCAGCTTACTGCTAATTGTTGCCCTGAGCTTGATGATTCTCGCCGATCCTGCCGTTTACCACCGTTGTTTTCTGCGTTTATTTCCCGCTTTCTACCGTCCTCGGGTACGATCGATCCTAGAAGATTGCGATCGAGATTTAAAAGCTTGGCTAAAAGGGATTTTCTGTCATATGTTGATTATGACCTTGGGCAGTTGCCTAGGTCTATCTCTGATCGGCATTCCCCTCGCTTTTTCCCAATCTATTCTGGCGGGATTTCTCACCTTTATCCCCAACCTCGGCCCGGTTTTAAGCACGATTTTACCCTTTTCTATCGCCCTTCTGGAAGCTCCCTGGCAACCCTGGGCAGTTTTACTGCTCTACAGCAGTATTTATCTGTTAATTCAATATTTCGACCGTCATTCACCGCTGCCCATTTTAACAGTGCGGTCGCTCAAACTCTTACCCGCTTTTACCCTGTTGGCCCAGTTGTTTTTTGCCTCGATTTTTGGCTTTTTAGGGCTATTTCTGGCGGTTCCCCTGGCGCTTATCGGTCGTATTTGGCTAAAGGAAGCCTTGATCAACGATATTCTCAATCATTGGCGGATCGGGGATAAAAAATACTAAACTGGGGATCTAGGATTCGAACCTAGGAAATGGCGGGACCAAAACCCGCTGCCTTACCGCTTGGCTAATCCCCATTGCACAGACCTTTTTAATATTAGCATTTATCTCCCCGGTTTTGTCAAGAAGTTTATAAAAATTTTTTACTTAGAGTTTGCGGCAAAAAGTTTTTCGTGGGGTGTGGGGTTTGGGGTTTGGGGTTTGGGGTGTGGGGTGTGGGGTGTAGGGTGTGGGGTGTGGGCTTCGGCCGTGAGCTCAGCCGAACGGGTGTGGGGTGTGGGGTTTGGGGTTTGGGGTAGGGTTGATTCATGAATCAACCCTACTATAAATCAACCCTAGGGTTTGGGGTATAAGGAGAAAAATCTATGGATAATAGCGCACAAAACTGGTACATTGTCCGGGAAAATACCGGAATTTGTCAGATTATAGCCCTAGAAAACGGAAAAACCCCAGTCAATGGTCAATACTGGGGTCCTTTTGCCGAACGGGGAGAAGCGATCGCCCGTCGGGTGGGTTTAATTCGAGTGGGCAAATGTCAACCTATTGTTTAGCGGTATTGGTGGGCGTTTTTTTGCCTTCAGTGATTTCTTTTTCTAGGATTTCAAAAGCCTTCTTGAATTGCGGATCTTGGAAGGTTCCTACCCGATCCCGTTCCTCTTGAAGATTTTTGCGTTCTTCCTCACTCAGTTCCGACTCCACATCGGGATGAATACCATCTTTATTGATGTCGCGTCCTTTGGGGGTAAGATACTTGGCAATTGTCACCGCTAATCCCGAACCGTCACTGAGATTGCGTACCGATTGCACTAATCCCTTACCAAAGGTTTTCGTACCGACAATAACCGCCCGATCATGATCCTGTAAAGCTCCGGAGAGAATTTCACTAGCACTGGCGGAACCCCCATCGACGAGGACAACTAAAGGTTTATTAGTCAAAGCTTGATTGTTGGCCCGTTGACGTTCCGTCACCCCTTTGCGATCGACCGTAGAGACAATTAAACCATCGGGTATCCACATCCGAGCGATTTCGATGCTGGCGTAGAGTAAACCGCCGGGGTTAGAACGCAGATCGAGAATATAACCTTTCACCTCTTCGGTTTCCAATTCGCGAATCGCTTGACTCATATCGCCACTAGCTTGGGCGCTAAATTGATTAAGACGGATATAACCGATTTTACCGATCGGGGTGTTTTCCGTGTGGGCCCGCACCGGGTGAATTTCAATTTTGGCCCGGGTAAGAGTCAATTCTTTCTTCTCCTCACCCCGTTGAATCGTGATCTTAACACTTGTCCCCACTTTGCCGCGGATCATGCTCACCGCTTGATCCAGTTCCATGCCTGCGGTAGATTTACCATCGATAGAAATAATCACATCTTTGGGCAGCACACCGGCTTTAGAAGCGGGAGTATCTTCAATGGGTGAAACCACGACTAACTGCTTGGTTTTCTCATCTTTGGTCAGTTGAATCCCTACCCCGGTCAATTCTCCCGATGTATCGATCTTCATATTGTTAAACTCTTTGGGATCCATAAAACGGGTATAGGGATCATTGAGAGTTTTCAACATCTCACGGATAGCGGTGTATGCTTCCTCTTGATTTTTGTAGGAACGATTTAAATACTGATTGCGGATGGCGTTCCAGTCCGATTGATTAAAAGTGCCATCTAAATAAGTGCGGTTGATGATCTGCCAAACCTCATCAACGGTTTCCTTGGGACTTTCCTGAAAAAAAGCTTGACTTTGGGAGAGACGGAATCCCGCCCCCGTGACGGCGACGGTAGACAGGACCACTGCTGTAGCACCGAGAACAAGTCCGCGTTTGTTGATAACCATAGGTAATTTTCGGATAAATTAGGCTGTTCTTGCCGGAACGCTCTTTCTGGCTGACCGTCGAAATATCTTGGCAAAAAGGAGCGTTTAGGTTTACTGGAGACAGACAAAAGAACGCCTGTAGACTACTACTGTTATAACATTGATTATCTCTTTCTTTGTCAAACTGGTTATTTGAGTGGCTATCAAGTTGCCAGCAGCCCACCTCGCGACCTAAGATAACAGCAAAACTGCCCGAGATTTTCCCTATGAGTGATCAAATCCTTTCTTCCCTCTCCCTGGAACAAAAACGACAAAACCTGCGCCACCAAAGACGATCAAAAGTGTGGCAAGCCCTAGGTCGCTTTCTGGTGGTTAGTGGTTTAGCGGCGGGATTAGCTTGGGGGATGACTTCGCCCTATTGGACAATTACCAAGGCTCGACAGGTGGAAATCGAAGGCACGGAATTAATGTCGCCCGAGTCGATTCGTGCTTGGCTGAAATTAAGCTATCCTCTGTCTCTCTGGGAATTACCTACCCATCGATTGCGAGAAAAATTAGCAGCTATTCCCGCCATTGCCGACGTTAAGATCGAGCGGCAATTATTACCCCCGAAAGTGATTGTTTCTATTCAAGAAAGAAAACCTGTTGCCCGTTGGCGTTCTCATCAACAGCAAGGTTTTTTAGATGCCTCGGGAACGATAATTCCTCAAAACTATTATGGTCGAACTCTACCCAAAAGCCAATTACCTAGCCTAGAAGTGCTTGGTTACGACCGACAATATCAACAACAGTGGCAGAAAATTTATCCTTTAATTGACAACTTATCGATTAAAGTTACCGCCATCGATTGGCGCAATCCTAGTAATCTTGTACTAAAAACCGAACTGGGACAGGTCTATTTAGGTTTTTATAAGGATAGATTGCCCGAAAAATTAACCGCTCTCGTACAATCACGGCCATTGTCATCCAAGATACCCCTAGCGCGAATTCTCTACATTGACCTGAGCAATCCCGATGCTCCCACTGTACAATTAAAACCGCAGCCAGCCCCTATCGTGGCCAAAGTAACGGCAACTGCTAGGGATTAACTGCAATATATCAGCAAAAAACTGCAATTATTCCCTTTAGGTATTGCCAAAAAAACCAAATTATGATTTTCTGAACAAGAAACTGATAATGTAGATACTGGAACCGACATAATGTTAGTGATAGTGTTAACAGTGCATCTCTGATTTATCAAACCAATAACAGAATCTTGTACTAAGAGTGTTCCAATTCCAATGACATCGATTAATGAAATTGTTTCCATCTACCCAAATCTGAACAGTAACGATTATGCCAGTTCAGCTATGAGCGAAGATAATCATTCCTCTCGTAATAACACTGGTCTATCGTTTTCTCGCCCCCATGAATCACAGATGACACCCCGAGAAGAAAGTCGTAGTAATCGCATCGTGCCAAGCAATGTCGCCAAGATCAAGGTGATCGGGGTCGGCGGTGGGGGCTGTAACGCCGTTAACCGCATGATCGCCAGTGGCGTGACTGGAATCGAATTTTGGGCAATTAACACCGACGCCCAGGCCCTGGCCCATTCCTCCGCCCCCCAAAGGTTACAAATCGGGACAAAATTAACCCGCGGTTTAGGGGCGGGCGGCAATCCAGCGATCGGACAGAAAGCGGCGGAAGAATCTCGGGATGAAATCGCCCAAGCATTAGAAGGAACCGATCTAGTCTTTATTACCGCCGGCATGGGCGGCGGCACGGGAACGGGGGCTGCTCCAATTGTGGCCGAAATTGCCAAAGAAATCGGCTGTTTGACCGTGGGAGTTGTGACTCGTCCCTTTACCTTCGAGGGTCGTCGTCGCACTAATCAGGCCGATGAAGGGGTGGGCGGTTTACAAAGTCGGGTCGATACCCTGATTATTATCCCCAATAACCAGTTATTACAGGTAATACCCGCCGAAACTCCCCTACAGGAGGCTTTTCGCGTCGCTGATGATGTGCTGCGGCAAGGGGTGCAGGGGATTTCCGATATTATCACGATCCCCGGTCTGGTGAATGTGGATTTCGCTGATGTGCGGGCAGTGATGGCCGATGCGGGTTCGGCCCTAATGGGCATCGGCATCGGTTCCGGAAAATCTCGGGCTAAGGAAGGAGCGATCGCTGCTATTTCCTCGCCGTTACTGGAATCCTCGATCGAAGGGGCGAAAGGTGTGGTCTTTAACATCACCGGTGGCCAAGATCTAACCCTACACGAAGTCAATGCCGCTGCGGAAATTATCTATGAAGTGGTGGATCCCAATGCTAATATCATCTTTGGGGCGGTAATTGACGAGAAAATGCAGGGAGAAGTCAGAATTACGGTCATTGCTACCGGTTTTTCTGGCGAATCCCCCTCTCGTCCCACCAGTAGCAAGGTGATGATCAATACCCCCGCACCCAGTCCTGTCCCGACTCCGGAACCACCAAAACCGGCGGGATTAGATATTCCCGAGTTCTTGCAACGTCGTCGTCCTTTTGATCGCTAACCTCCTATGACTGCCATTGCCCTCACCATCGCCGGTTCCGATAGTGGCGGCGGCGCGGGAATTCAAGCTGATTTGAAAACCTTCGCCTTCC
Source organism: Microcystis aeruginosa NIES-2549 (assembly GCF_000981785.2). Classification (NCBI taxonomy): domain Bacteria; kingdom Bacillati; phylum Cyanobacteriota; class Cyanophyceae; order Chroococcales; family Microcystaceae; genus Microcystis; species Microcystis aeruginosa. Next base: position 1,568,579 of record NZ_CP011304.1, read on the forward strand.
ACCGAGTTCACGGCACCAGCGCCCTTACCTGCGTTACCGCCCAAAATACCCTGGGGGTCGATCGGGTCGAGTCCCTAAGTCCAGAAATGGTAACGGCCCAAATCGATGCGGTGGTCAGGGATTTCGGTGTGTCAGCGGTCAAGACGGGAATGCTGTTTAGTAGCGAGATTATCGAAGCGGTGGCCGAGGCGATCGAGCGCTGGCGTTTAACCAGTTTAGTGGTGGATCCGGTTATGGTGTCGCGGGTAGGAGCCAAATTAATTGATGATCGGGCTGTAGATAGTCTTTTTGATAGTTTAATTCCCCTGGCTTCGATTATTACCCCTAATCGTTACGAAGCGCAGCTTTTAAGTGGCATCGAGATCAATGATTTTGAGACGATGAAAGCGGCCGCCGAAATTATTTTCCAGAAGTCGGCCACACCGGTATTAGTGAAAGGAGGAGGTATGAAAGGCCGGCTGCGTGGGGTTGATATCTGCTTTGATGGGGAGGAATGGGAAACTTTTCAGACCAGAAGCGTCGAAACCAATAACACTCACGGGACTGGTTGTACTCTATCGGCCGCGATCGCCGCTAACCTCGCTTTGGGTGATGACCTGAAAATAGCGGTGAGAAAAGCCAAGGATTACGTTACTAACGCCCTCGATCATTCCCTCGCTATCGGTTACGGAACAGGTCCAGTGGGTCATTTTTACGCATTAAAAGCCCTAAATTAGTCAAAATTCATGGCCAATACGCCCCGTATTTCCCCCCAAGTACCCCAGAGTTGCACCGGTCGCCCCTCGGTTCCCCTCTCGGTCTATCGAGAATTAGTCAAAGAATTGCAGGCCACCCAGGCACGGGTGGAATTTCTAGAAGCACAAAACCAGCAACTTGTCAAGAGTAATCGGCAATTACGTCAGGAAATCGAGACAGTAGTTGCTCAGGGAAGACGATTAGAAAAAGTGGTAAAGAGTTTCGAGAGGAATCCCGTCGAGGAACCCTCCTTCGTCATCCCAGTTCCTCCCCGTCTGGTTACACCTCCCTCTCCTTCGCTGCGGGTTAAGGAAGAAATCCCGGTCACTCGTCCCATCACCGTTACTGCTTCAAAACAGCCATTTCCTAAAAATACTTGGTTATTGGTCGGGTTAATTATTGTCGTGGTTCTTACCTCCGGTTTCGGGGCTTTTTGGCTTATTTCTGCCTCTAGAAACGCGGGTTCGACCGACTGATTGACTACCACCTCGGCATTTTAAGCTTAATTTCTTGCCCTTAGTCGGTTTGCCGCAGGGAAAAACCATTGACGCGGGGCTGTCTATACTCGCACAGTGCAAATCCCACCAGGTACTTTACCCGATTGAACTATTGAGACTTAGCCAAGAGAAATAGCTTGGCCTTTTTCTCCAGATGACCGACAAATTCGCCAATGTCTTACACTTCATCCGATCAAGTCTTTCCCATCGTCAGCGATAGACGGGGAGAATGCGATCGAGCCTCGCACTAAGACAAAAACCAATGAAGATAAAAAGCGTTAGAAAATTAGCTTACCCTGGAAAAACTATCCCTTGTTCTTAATAATCATGACATCAATTATCTTGATCGCCGTCTGTTCGGGGATTTCTAAAATTTTGTAGAGTTTGTTGAGTAAATTTTCTTCCTCACTACTAACCTCCCCATCGGCCAGAATCAGATCCGCAGTTACGGCAAAAGCGGTTTCGTATAGATCGTGGGGAAGTGAGTCGATTGCCATATTGAGCAGAACTTGAGCGCCCTGACGGCTTAAAATCGCGCACAGCCTATCAAATAACCGTCCGATTACCTCGCGGGGATAACTGCGATATAGGTGCATTCGGCTTAGGGTGGTAATTAAAGCTTGGGTTTCCTCTTCCGATAAATAACCATCGGCGGCAACTGCCACTAGAGTAATTGCCGCAAACGCTTCTGCGGGAGTTAGAGAAACGTTACTCTGCTGACGAACACGAGATAACCCACTAAATAAGCTCATATAACTCCTACTAAAATTTAATTAGGTAAGCTCGAAAGATTGATGGGCAAGACAAAAACATCATAAACTAGGAAAGTAGGGTGAAGCAAGCGAACAAATGAACCAAGTCAAATTCGTTTATCAGTTAAGCCTATAGAAAACCTTTTAGTCTTGAGATAATATTAGATAAAGGTCTGATAGTCTCCGAACCCAATCGGTACGTCGATCTGGTTGTCGGATCAGGCTTTGGGAACCGTGTCTTTGAGTCAGAGGATAGCGGAGAATGGCAGCGATAAAGGTGGGGGCTAGGGGTTAATGTTAAATTTTATTAAGACAATGAAAGAGTTATTGGTTATCATCCTAAATCCGTTGAGTATAGGATACATATCAGGACAGGCAAAAGGCAAGAGGCAAAAGGTAAAAGGCAAAAGAGAAATAGATAATCAGTCTTTGATAACTGGATTAGTATAACTACCTCCTGCCCCCTGCCTCCGTTAACAGTTCCCATCTCTTGCCCCTAGGCTTTCTGTTCCTGTTTAGATTTATGTAGGGGATCCATATAAATCTCTAAGCGCTTAAATACCACGGAGGAAAGGGTAGTTAAAACCAAATAAACTAAAGCAACGGCAATATAAATCTCGAAAGCTTTATAGGTAGTGGCTACCATTAATTGACCTTGCCGGAATAATTCTTCAAAACCGATTACTGCCGCTAAACTGGTATCTTTAATTAGGGTGATAAATTCATTCCCCAACGGTGGCAACATCCGGCGAAAAGCTTGGGGAAAAATCACCTCGCGCATGGTTTGCACTGGGGACATTCCTAGACTAGAACAAGCTTCCCATTGACCATTATCGATCGATTGAATACCGCCGCGCATAATTTCAGCTAAATAGGCCGCTACATTTAAACTGAGGGCAAATAAGGCCGCTGGTAAACGATCTAAGTCGATATTTAAGCCAATTTCTCGGAACAACCCGGGCAAACCAAAATAGATCAAGAATAATTGCACCAGCATCGGTGTTCCCCGAAAGAAATCCACATAGATGCGGCAAATTATTTTTAACCATTTGTAGGGAGAAATCAGGGCAATAGCCACTAAAGTTCCGCCGATTAACCCGAACAGAAAAGACAGAACCGTTAACAGAATTGTCCAGGGAACCCCTTTAAAAATCAGGTTATAGAATAATTCTCCCCAGTTAAAACTCGATTCCTGTAAATTCTTTAAAGCTGGGGCAACTAAGGGTAATTCTGGCGGTTTTTCTCCAAACCATTGCCGAAAAATAGCATCGTACCGACCACTTTCTATGACTCGACCGAGAGCATCATTAATTAACTGGAGATAGGGGGAATTTTTGGGTAAAGCAATGCCGTAGAATTCTTCCGTTAATAATTCTCCGACTACTTTTACACCTCGTAAACCCGCTTCTTTAATTGCATACAAAGTCACGGGTTTATCGTTAACTACCGCATCAACTCGACCATTAATTAATTCCTGCAAAGCTAAAGCCGCCGAGTCAAATTGACTAACCACTGACCCGGGTATTTTTATCGCTTCTAAGGCTCCCGTCGTGCCAATTTGGACGGCAATTCTTTTGCCTTTTAAGTCTTCAAAATTTTTAATCGTTTTATTATCTTCCCGAACAGCGATCGCTAAACCAGCCTTAAAATAAGGTCGAGAAAAAGAAATCGCCTGGGCCCGTTCGGCGGTGATAGTCATGCCACTAATAGCGGCTTCCACTGTTCTCGCTTGTAGAGCCGGAATAATGCCATCAAAGGGTAAATTTCTAAAGTCAATGTTGAGATCAGCTTCCTCTCCAATCGCTCGCATTAAATCGATATCAAACCCAGTTAATTGTCCCCCTTGTTGAAATTCAAAGGGCGGAAAAGTCGCTTCTGTGGCGACTCGAAAAGGATTAGGAGGAGTCTGGGAAAAAGCGGGAATAACACTTAATCCTAGCGCCAAGACTAATCCTAACAAGGCAAAGATAACTCTCTGTACCGCCCGCCCTCGCCAAAATTTAATCATTTTTTAATTGTTTCTCCTTGATTTTTTTGCTCAATTAAGTTAAGGATTTCGTCCTACTTCCCACCCAAGACAGATGTAGAGAGACTATTTGAGTATTATGATTATTCCTCTTGATAAAATGTCGTCAAGGATACAATCTAGCAGAAACTAATCTGGATACTTTTATACAGAATGTAAAATTTTTTACGAGAGGACATCATGACCACTACCACCCCTGTGATTGTTAGTGAAGGTTTACGCAAAAGTTACGGCTCTTTAGAGGTACTCAAAGGAGTTACAGGCACTCTTTATCAAGGGGACGTGGTATCGGTAATCGGTCCCTCTGGCTGCGGCAAAAGTACCTTTTTACGCTGTCTCAATCGTTTGGAAACAATTAACGGCGGCCGCTTGGAGGTGATGGGAATTGACATCTCTTCCCCGAAGTTAAATCAATCGGTCCTCCGCAAGTTACGCAGCCGGGTAAGTATGGTGTTTCAACACTTTAATCTTTTTCCCCATCTCACCGTTTTACAAAACTTGATGTTGGCCCCCAAGCAAGTGTTACACCACCCGGAAAATGAGGCTAAAGATACGGCAATTCATTATCTGGAAAAGGTGGGTTTGGCCCCAAAAGCCGATGTTTATCCCGACCAATTATCGGGAGGACAAAAACAACGGGTGGCGATCGCTCGCAGTCTCTGCATGAAACCAGAGGTGATTTTATTTGATGAACCCACTTCGGCCCTGGATCCGGAATTAGTCGGGGAAGTGTTAAACGTTATGCGTCAATTGGCCGATGAGGGGATGACTATGGTAGTCGTCACCCACGAAATGCAGTTCGCCAAGGAAGTCTCTAACAAGGTTTTGTTCTTTAATCAAGGTGTCATCGAAGAAGCAGGTGATCCCGACACTTTCTTTAATAATCCCCACAGCGAGCGCTTACAAGCCTTTTTAAGTCGCATCAATAGTAATTAGGGTTGGCTGAAAAAGTTTGTCGGTGGGGTTATAGAATAACCGATTACACCACTTTTTAGCGGAATCTCCTTGGTCAGCTGTGAACGTGATTGACATCCTCGCCGCCCTAAAAGTGCGGCGATTCCTAAACCTCACGATTTAAGTTTCTGCTTCCACCACCGTCGCATACCACAGTTAAAAAACCATGTACTGTCTTACACAGAGTCCACAGACTTTCGCCCCATTTCAGAAGCCCGATTCCGTGTGTCCCACGGTACGTTGACCGCCTATAGCTTCTTGTACTTGTTGCGCGCGACTTTTTACCCGGCCAAGCTTTTCTGGTCGGAACCCCCTAAGCCGAGTTTTCAAGGTGCTGCGCCGTCCACTTGGTTTTCGAGACTGGCCTTTTAATTCTAACGTAAAGCCAACCTAGAACGGCGGGGTTTCAGACCCAAAATTTCCGATGAACCAATGCCGCCAGACGGAAATACCCCGAGGATTTTCGCTGATTGTCGATGACCGAGGACATCGAAAAAGCCGCAATCTGAGCACTGGAGTTGGGAGGCAGTACTTGGGAGAAATTGGCAAAACAGACAGTAGAGTTGGCTGTATAGTGATCGCTAACCTGATGATCACCGATGGTGTCATTAGTCTCTATAGTCAGCGATTCCCTCTGTAGCGATGTTTTTGATGGTTTTCTGCTGCGAAACAAGCTATAATGGTCGAAAAGTCAAATTTGAAAAATTTTGCTTCCAACCCTATCGGCGTAAGGATTTCAGGAGTTGGCACCCAGTAGTACATTAGCTTTGAATTGCTTTAACTGAGTCTCTGTAAGACTTTCGGCTATAGCTAGTACATTCATAGGGGGAAAGTTTAGTTATGTTCTACTTGGAACACAATCAAATTAAATCAACCCTTGCAATTTCATATTGAAGCGACAATGAAAGCAATAACCTCAATTCTTGACACCAGAGCCGAGCAAACCCCCAATCAGTTAGCCTACATCTTTCTTAAGGATGGTCAAAATCAAGAATCATCCATTGACTACAAAACCTTACAGCAAGAATCAAAGGCGATCGCTGATAGCTTACTTTCTCTTTGCCGCCAAGGTGATCGCGCTTTATTACTTTATCCCCAAGGTTTAGAATTTATTACAGCTTTTTTGGGGTGTCTATATGCTGGGATTGTTGCGGTTCCCGCTTACCCACCAAAGCGTAATCAAAAAATGTCTCGATTACTAGCAATTATTGAAGATTCTCGCCCTCAAATTATTCTGACAACCAGTTCACTTGTAGAGAAAATTAAGTCAACACTTGAATCTTTTTTAGACTTATCAGTAACCAGACTTTTAGTCACAGACAATGTGAATAATAACCAAGACTTTAAATTGCATCTTCCCAGGATTAGCGGTGATACCCTAGCATTTCTTCAATACACATCAGGTTCAACTGGTGCGCCGAAAGGAGTCATGATTTCCCATGACAACGTTGCCCATAATTCTGCTTATATTCAAAAAGCATTTCAACTGACAGGAAAAAGTGTTTCTATGACCTGGTTGCCCAGTTTCCATGACATGGGTTTAATTGATGGTATTATTCAACCGCTTTATACAGGTTTTTTAGGTGTTGTTATGTCGCCTGAATCTTTTTTAAAAAATCCAATGCTTTGGTTAGAAGCAATTACTAAATATCAAGCTACTCATAGCGGCGGTCCAAATTTAGGCTATGAATTATGTGTGCAGAGAATTACGTCTGAACAGCAAGAAATGCTTGATCTCAGTAGTTGGATCACTGCCTACAATGGAGCCGAGCCAATACGACGAAAAACGATGGAAAACTTTATTAACAAGTTTCAATCTTCTGGGTTTCAATCTCGATATTTTTATCCCTGTTACGGCATGGCAGAAGCCACACTAATGATTTCTGGAGGTAATATCGAAGATGAGCCAGTTTACTTAAATGTTCAATCAGAATCCTTAGAGAATAATCAGGTAGTAGAAGCGGAGAAAGACAGTAAAAATTATCAGGAACTTGTCGGTTGCGGCCATGTCTGGGAAAATATGGCAGTAAAAATTGTCGATCCTGAAAGTTGTTTAGAATGTGATGAAAATCAAGTGGGAGAAATTTGGGTTTCGGGTTCTAGTGTTGCCCAAGGATATTGGCAACAAGAAGAAAAAACGATCGCAACTTTTCAGGCTAAATTAGCTGATGGGGATCAAGGAAATTTTTTCCGAACAGGCGATTTAGGTTTTAGGCGAGAAGGAGAACTATTTATCACGGGAAGAATCAAAGATGTCATCATTATTTGGGGACGAAATCATTACCCCCAAGACGTTGAATATTCTGTACAACAAAGTCATCAGGCTCTGCGTTTAGATTCTGGGGCAGCTTTTACAATAGAAGTAGATAATCAAGACAAATTAGTGATTGTTCAGGAAGTAGAGCGTACCTATTTAAGCAAGTTAAATGTCAATGAAGTTTTCTCGGCTATTCGTGAAGCCGTTGCTCTCCATCATGCCTTACAGGTTTATGCGATCGCATTAATTAAACCCGCAAGTATTCTCAAAACCTCTAGCGGTAAAATTCAACGCCAGGCTTGTCGTCATGCTTTTCTCACAAACAGGCTGGCGATTGTTGCACAATGGCAACAAAATAAGTTATCATGACAGGTATTTGTTTTTCTTTGCAAATGTTTTGGTGGTAACTTGTTTTTATGAGTCGAGAAAAAATTGAACAGTGGCTAACAGATAGGCTGACAAGTCTTCTAGGTGTAGATAGGGAAGACATTGATTTAGAAAAATCTATTTTCACCTATGGACTAGATTCTTCCGTTGCCTTGAGTCTTACTGGCGAGTTGGAAGTCATGCTTGGTTTAGAGCTAGACCCAATTTTATTTTGGGAATATCCCAAAATTAGTGAATTATCTGAATATTTAGTAGCTGAACTAGCTCAAAAATAGGGGTGACTTTAATCATGAATGGGAACAAAGTTTTATTTATCCTTTTGATGCAGAATTTCAGGCTAATCCCTATCCTGTGTTTGCGCAGCTTCGTCAAGAAGATCCTATCCACAAAAGTATTTTTGGAACATGGATTATTACTCGTTATGCCGATGCCCTTACTATTTTAAATGATAAGCGATTCCAAGTAGATAATTTTCCTGAACGCCTTCAGCTAAAAAGTGCCTATCTCAAAGAAGATAATCTAGACATTCTTGCACAAACTACTGATAAATGGTTGTTTTTTTTGGAACCACCCGATCATACTCGAATTAAAAATGCACTAATTCCATCCTTTTCTAGAGCCTCGCTCAATGCTATGCGTCCTAAAATTCAGGCAATTGTTGACGATTTACTGGATAGATTTGCCCCAAGGGGAGAGATGGAAATCATAGCAGATTTTGCGACCCCTCTTCCTGCTTTTGCGATTACTAAAATATTAGGTTTACCGATTGAAGATTATCAACAATTAATGCGATGGTCTGCTAAGACCGTTTTCATTTTTGATCAACCAGTATCTTTGGAAGAATATAAAGAGCAAAATCAAATTCTCATTGAACATAGAGCCTATTTTGCTCAAAAAGTAGCTGAATATAAAAGACAACCAAACGACGGTTTGATCAGCCAGTTAGCTAATTATAAAGATAATATAAATGCCCTAACAGAAGATGAAATAATTAGCACTTCTATTCTGTTAATGGCGACATCCCAGGAATCAATGAAAGGACTACTGAGTAATGGTCTTTTAGCCCTTTTAAAACACCCACAAAGTTTAGAATATGTAAGACAAAATCCTGGTAATATTGAAAATATTGTCGAAGAATTGCTACGTTATGATAGTCCTATTCAGTATGTCTCTCGTCGAGCAATAGAAGACGTTGAGGTTTCAGGAAAAATTATTCATCGTGGGGAGTATGTCGTTATCTATCTCGGTGCAGTAAACCATGACCCTGAATACTTTTCTAATCCCCAACAACTGGATTTCAGTCGTCGCAAACCTAATTTGGGTTTTGGCGGTGGCCTTCACTATTGCATAGGAATGTTTTTAGCCAGGCTTCAAGTGCAAATCGCCCTAAATGCCATGGTGCAACGTTTGCCAGATATTTGCCTCAATACAGATAAATTAGACTGGTGCGACAGCAAGATTTCAAGAAGATTAAAAACTCTTCCTGTCAAATTTACTCCTCTTGCTTAATCTCAAGGTTAATTTTAAAAAAGCGATCGCTATTTTCAGTTAAATAACCTCAGTTCGGGTTAAGGCTATTTTCTTACTCATTCCACAAAAGAATAGGGTTTACAGCGAACGAGAAAATTAGGGTTTTAGCTTATCCCGAACTCAGGTTAAATAAGCTGTTCATAATTTAAATTGCTTGTTGAGACGAGGCAAGAGGCAACAGTAAAAGGATTGGAGGAGATTCGGCTGATCATTAAGAATAAGCGGTTTAAATACGTCTTAGCTTAACAGAATAGCGATCGCATTTTTGTCATAAATAAGAGCATCACCTTTGATAATTAGTGATGCTCACTTTAAATGAATTAATTGTTTCTTAGGAAATTACTTCAACCGTCCACTCATTGCCAATACCTGTACTCCAAGTGGTAACACCTTGCTCAGAATCAGGACGATGTAAATAATCGCCTTTCCATGACTTCAATTTGATCTTGTCACCAGCGATCTTCTCCACCGTCCACTCATTGCCAATACCTGTACTCCAAGTGGTAACACCTTGCTCAGAATCAGGACGATGTAAATAATCTCCCTTCCAAGACTTGAGTTTCAATTTCTTTCCTGTGGATAGAATATCCTGCTTGTAAGTTCCGCTAATACTATCAATTCGCAGACCAGTGGGCCCACCGATACTATGCAGTTTAAACTCCAGGGTGTTAGTTCCGACGACAAATCCCGTCGAAATTGAAAAACGACTAATCTTTGTCCACCAAGAGCTTAAAGCAACAGGTTTACCCACCGATACCCCGTTAAGCACAATATCAGTAATGTTGTCATCCACGGAAAGTTCACCGACAATGGAAGCTTCAGAAAAATTGGGTAAAGTAAAGGTGGTTGTATAGCTATAGTTGCCAACCGGACCGTTAGCCGAAGGTTTTTTAGGGCCAATCCATCGGGCGGTATTGGTATTCGTAACCCAGTTAATTGGTGCTAAATCCTTGTTGGGAGTGGTAACACCTGGAGTTACTGTCCCCGCCGGATAGGTTGTTAACTTATAGTGGGGGTCGGGAATGCTATCCCCTAAAACCTGACGGGCATCGTCAACCCCCGTATTGTAGAGGTTAGCGATCACTCCTGGCGCAGTGGGGACAATTTCCGTTGCTTTAGCAGTAGCAGAATAAGCAATCGTCAACTTGCCAGTGTTATCTGCGTACCATTTAGGATCATCGTTATTGACGAAAGAAACTGTGTCTCCCGGTTGTAATTCAAAGCTTTGTTGTTTGCCGCTCACCGTAGATTTTGTGTTGCCCTTGGCATCTTTAATTTCGCCAACTAAGGCCCCTGGATTCAAATTGGGATACTTAAGCCCAAATTTTTCATCGTTTTTGTCTCGGACATGACCATTGCCATCCACTGGGGTTTTGTATTTGGCTAGGCTAGGATCAGATGTTTCAAAGTTAATTAAAGTCCATTGACCTGTTGCCGTCAGGGAGATTGTCACCGTGCTACCGGAATTATTAGCCAGAGCTGGGGGATTATTAAGCTGGGTAGCCAGTTCTAATTGAGCCAGTCTGAGATGTTGAGACAAGGGAAGCTAAAACCATAAAAACAGAGAACTCGTTTACATTTGACGGATAAAGCCAAGGCAGTTATTCCACGCTTCAGCTTGACTGATCCTAAATTATATTGATATAGTAGTCAAGTGTACATGGCCACAGTATATACGAAACTTAATGATTAAACAGCCCATAGCAATTGTTGGTATGGGATGTCGTTTTCCCGGAGCCAATAATCCTAGTGAATTTTGGGAGATACTCCAAAATGGCGTACATACGATAACTAAAGACCCTATAGATCGCCCTACGCAGATGACAGGTTGGGCGGGATTTCTCGAGGGCATAGATAAATTTGATGCGGCGTTTTTTGGCATTTCTTCGGAAGAAGCGATCAAGATGGATCCTCAACACAGACTTTTGTTAGAAACCTCTTGGGAAGCCTTAGAAGACGCTGGGCTAGTTCCCGCTAATTTAGCAGGGACCGATACTGGCGTTTTTATTGGGCTTTCTGGTAGTGAATATCTGAATTTATTAATTGAAGATTCAACCTTTAATACCGCCATTGGAACTCTCGACTGTATGTTAGCCAATAGGATTTCTTCCTATTTTGATTTTCACGGTTTAAGTCTAACAATAAATACCGCTTGTTCTTCTGTATTAGTGGCAATAGATCGTGCCTGTCAAAGCTTATGGAATGAAGACATTTGTTTGGCTTTAGTAGGTGGTACACATCTAACTTTTTCTCCCGTGATTGCCTCTAGATATGTCAATGCGGGTTTGATTTCTGCCGATGGTTTGTGTAAAACTTTTGATGCTAAAGCGGATGGTTATGTTCGGGGCGAGTGCATCGGAGTCGTTGTCTTAAAACTTCTATCCCAAGCTCAAGCGGATGGCGATCGCATTTATGCTGTGATTCGGGGGAGTGGCGTTAATCACAATGGTAGTGGTAATGGCTTGACCGCACCCAATATGCAAGCCCAGATTGCTCTCTTGCAAAAAGTTTATCAACGGGCAGAAATTAATCCCAATTCCATTAATTATATTGAAGCTAACGGTACGGCAACGCCCATTGGAGATGCCTTAGAAATGAAGGCATTAGGAACAGTAGTTGGCAAAGATCGAACTGCTGATAATCCCTGTCGGGTGGGCAGTGTAAAAACCAATATTGGTCATACAGAAGGTGCTTCTGGTATTGCGGGGTTGATTAAAGTTGCTCTTTCCCTCTATCACCGTCAAATACCCCCCACTTTACATTGTCAAGAGCCTAATCCTGCCATTCCTTTTGCCAAACTAGGACTAAAAGTACAACAAACTTTGGAAACTTTACCCGAAGAAACAGGGCCAATTCGAGCAGGGGTTAGTTCTTTTAGTCTGGGGGGAACGAATGCTCATCTGATATTGGAATCAGTCCCGTCTCAAGCAAAAGCTGAACCTAATCTTTCTCCTTTACAAGTTTTTACTCTAACCGCCAAGACTTCTACTGCTTTACAAGCTTTGGTGCAACGTTATCAATCTTTCCTAGAAGATAACCCTGAAGTCGCTTTGTCCGATATTTGTTTTATGGCTAATACTAGGCGATCTCAATTCTCCCACCGTCTAGCTATGATCACTGAATCAAAAGAACAATTGCAAGAGCAACTAAATATGATTGTTCGCCAAGAAGCATTATCAAGTGTATTCAGTGGACAAGTTATAAGGCAAAAATCCGCACCAATTTGTTTTATTTTTTCTGGAAAAAGCCAGAAACTTAAACTAATTATTAAATCCCTTGCTCAAAGTCATCCAGCCATCTATTCATTGCTAGAAGAATTGCAACCACTTATTTCTTCTTATTCGACAAGATCATTTTTTCAATTAATAGAAGAAGAAAATTTAGAAAACCCTTTTCTTAGCCAAGTAGTCAACTTTATCTGTGAATATGCGATGACTCAATTATGGCAATACTGGGGAATAAAACCAGCAATCTGTATAGGTTATGGTCTGGGAAATTATGCTGCTTTAGTATTGGCGGGAATTTTAACTGTAGAAGAGGCAATTTCTTTAATCATAGAAGATAAAAACTCTGAATCACCTCCCAAGTTTCAAGCCGCAAAAATTCCCGTAATTTTACCGATCAGTGGTAAGACAATTAAAATTCATGAAACTATTGACTATAAGCAGTGGCAAAAAGAATTTAATGTCAATAACATGAACGCAGAAAATTTACCTAGCCTATTATCAGACTCTAATGTAATTTTGCTAGATCTATGTTCTCTGGAGATCAAAAGTCATGATTATCTCAAACAGCTTGATGATTATAACATAAAAAGTTCTGAACAAATAAAAAGTTTTGATTATTTATATTATTTATTTTCCACTTTAATCAAATTCTGGTTAATGGGGGTGAAAATTGATTGGTCTAAAGTTTCAAACTATCAACAATGTTATCCTATTTCAGTCCCTACCTATCCCTTTGAGGGTCAATCATACTGGATTGATGTATCACCTAAAATACCGAATCAACAAAGCATCCATAATCAAGAGAACTATTTGAAGGGACAACAAAGCAATAATCAAGAGAACTATTTGAATGTAGAATTTATCGCTCCTCGTGATAATTTAGAAATGCAATTGACCGAGATTTGGCGAGAAGTTTTAGGAATCCAGACTATCGGAGTCAAAGACAATTTCTTCAATTTAGGGGGACAATCTCTGGTGGCGGTCAAGCTATTTGCTCAAATCGAAAAAGTCTTCAAGGTCAATCTACCATTAGTCACCCTTTTCCAAGCTCCAACGGTTGAGCAAATAGCTAGGATTCTCCGGGAGAAAGCGGTTGAAACTGACCCCCAGACTCACAGCCTTAGACTTGAAAGCCAACTAAATCCTCAGTCTTCTCTAGTAGCTATGCAGTCGAGTGGCGCGAAAAGACCATTTTTTCTCGTCCCCGGTGGCGGCGGCGGCGAAAATGAATTAATCATCTATGCCAAATTAGTCTATCTTTTTGGTCAAGAACGGCCTGTTTATGGATTCCAAGCAAGGGGTTGGGACGGAATCGAAAATCCTCACAATACTGTAGAGGCTATGGCAACCGACTACATCAAAGAAATCCGTACCGTCCAACCCGAAGGACCTTATCTTCTCGGAGGTGAATGTATAGGCGGACTTGTCGCGTTGGAAATGGCACAACAGCTAGTCGCACAAGGACAGAAAGTGGGATTATTAGTTTTTCTCGATACACCTGTTCTAACTCTGCCGAGAAAACTCCGCTATCAGGTGGAGAAATTTTTCCAAATTCCAAGAATTCGCTATCATCTCAGAGAACTCCAATTCTCAGCCAAAGGAGAGAGTCTCACCTATATTTTTAACCAAGCATCAAAGGTGAAGGAAAAGCTGGCAGAAGACAGCTTCAGTCGCCACCGAAAAAAAGTTGCCAAAAACTACATAAAAATGATTATGCACTACAGACCACAAACCTATTCTGGTGGAATTACCTGGTTAGTCACTGAAAGTTTTTATCCCAAGGCTCAAAATCAGGGGTGGAACCATCTAGCCAGAGGAGGACTAGAAATTCACCGGATTCCAGGAACTCACGACTCTTATCTCGGTGACAATGTCGAGACTACGGCTGAAAGGCTTAAAGCTTGCCTTGACGAAGCGCAGGCAGATGATTGAAACCCGAATCAAGATATACTCTACCACGGCTGGCTTGTCTGAATTCGCCGCCAATATTTTTAATTTTGAATGACTTATGAAGGCTCCAGTGGCTTTTTTTATCTTTAACCGACCTCAACTGACAGCAAAGGTATTTGAAGGGATTCGTCAGGCCAAACCCAACAAACTGTTTATCATTGCCGACGGTCCGCGCTCCGCTCGACCAGACGACCGCGACAAGTGCGCTGCCACCCGTGCCGTTGTCAAACAAATCGATTGGGACTGTGAAGTATTCAGGAACTATTCAGAGGTTAATCTAGGCTGCGGACGCAGGGTATCTACAGGTATTAGCTGGGTTTTTGAGCAAGTCGAGGAAGCCATCATCCTAGAGGACGACTGCCTCCCCCACCCAACTTTTTTTCCATTTTGCGAACAACTATTGGAGAAATATAGAAATGAGCCAAAAATAATGAGTATCAGCGGAACTAACTGGTTAGGACAATGGAAATCAGAGCAGCAGAGTTATCATTTTAACTTTTGTGGGGGCATTTGGGGATGGGCCACTTGGAAAAGAGCTTGGCAAGGCTATGACTATGAGATTAAATTATGGTCAAACCGAAAAATCAGGCAAGAAATTAAAGATTTTATCGAGGATGAACAAATATTTAAATGGTACGACCAAGTTTTCTCCCAAGCCTATAGAGGAGAAATTAATACTTGGGACTATCAGTGGATGTTTCAATGCCTTTTCCACTCAGGATTAGAAGTGGTTCCCTCAGTCAACTTAATTTCTAATATTGGCTTCGGGGAAGAAGCATCCCATACTAAAAACCCCTATGATTTCAGAAGCAATCTTCCCCAGCACTCTATGTTATTTCCGCTGAAGGAAGCCAAGGAATTAGTAATAGACAGAGAATATGGCAAACAAGTAGTAAAAAAACTTTCTATCAATAGCCATCTCCTTGTCAGATTGAAAAATAAAATCAAGAGGTGGTGGGCTGGGTAAGCGCATCTTAACAATCCTTGACAAAATTAACTTTATGTGAGTTGCTCACCCAGAGTGCGATTCAGGAATATTTGAGTGGAATTTGCCATCTCAATTGTTAAGCAAGAATCGACCAACTGTTAAGATTTCGTAACTATTCTGATTGACTGGTATCACCTGAAATGCCCACGCGGATCACAAAATTGGCCAATTGTCAATCAGGAGGCTCCGAGGCAGGAGAGGAGACTATTTTTATTTATTCTCCCATCTCCCCACTTCCCTACACCCCACACCCCACTTCTCCAACAATTGTAAAGAAATGTTACAATTATGCTGTCATAACAGCTTACCATCTTGACAGGAGGGAAAGACAGTGGTTATAGTAAGGACACATACCCGGGTAAACCAATTTAGTGATATGCAAGACAAGCAAAAAGTCACACTGTACCTTCCCCCTGGAGTCCATCGTCAACTAAAAATAAGGGCTGCGATCGATGAAGAATCGATGTCAGGGCTGGTGGAGAAAGCGATCGCTTTCTACCTAAAATACCCCGAAAAGGTAGAAGAAATCGAAGCCGCCGCCTATGGCAAAACCTATCAGGTTCATGTCTGTCCCGAGTGTGATGCCGCGTTAGTAATGAAAGAAGATCGGCTAAGGTCGATCAAACGCCAGCCCGGAATAGTCGGCGACGAGTTCCCGCTCGAAGTTCCCGAACCCGTCGGCGCCCAAGCAACCGCAGAGGGAGAAGCAGCCTTAGTTCCCTGCTAAACTCTCAGTAGTCGAACAAGGCATCTACAGCCATCAGCCGCCCAAGGTCAAAACCGTTACCACAAATAGGGTCGATGTTATGAAAGAAGAGCTAGAAATTCTCGTCAAGGCTCAGTATCCCCTGATTTACCTCGTCACCTCCGAGGAGGAAAGGGCGGAAGAAGCCATCAGCAAAATAGCCCAACTAAATACACAACATCGACGGGTGTTTGTCTGGACTGTCACCCACGGCATGATCGAACAGGGTCAACCGCGCCAAACCAGTCAACATAATACCGTGTCTCCAGAAGCGGCGATCGAATGGGTAGTGCGTCAACGGGAAGCGGGCATCTACATCTTCAAAGACCTGCATCCGTTCATCACTTCCGCTCCGGTCACTCGCTGGCTAAGAGATGCGATCGCCAGCTTTAAAGGAACCGAAAAAATCATTATTTTAATGTCTCCCCTGCAAGAAGTCCCCATAGAACTAGAGAAAGACGTAGTAGTTCTAGATTTTCCCCTGCCGGACATGGGAGAGTTAGATACGGTTCTCTCGCAACACCTAACCAGAAATCAAAATCGTCGTACCACCACAGAGGTCCGGGAAAAACTCCTGAAAGCGGCCTTGGGTTTAACCAAAGATGAAGCCGAAAAAGTTTACCGGAAAGCCTATGTAAAAGCGAGCAAATTGACGGAAGACGAGGTAGAAATCGTCCTTTCCGAGAAAAAACAACTGATTCGCCGCAACGGAATTTTAGAATACATTGAAGAGGACGAGACCATCAATGCCGTCGGCGGTCTGGAAGAATTAAAAAAATGGTTAAAACAGCGCTCAAACGCCTTTACAGAAAGAGCCAGAGGTTACGGACTCCCCCAACCGAAAGGGATGCTAATTTTAGGAGTACCCGGCTGTGGTAAGTCCTTAATCGCTAAAACCACCTCGCGTCTCTGGAGTTTACCGCTCCTGCGCTTAGATATGGGACGGGTTTACGATGGTTCCATGGTGGGACGGTCCGAGGCTAACCTGCGTAATGCCTTAAAAACTGCCGAATCCATCTCTCCGGCCATTCTTTTCATCGATGAATTAGATAAAGCTTTTGCCGGTGGCACGGGATCCGCCGATTCCGATGGGGGAACCTCTAGCCGCATCTTCGGCTCCTTCCTGACTTGGATGCAGGAAAAAACCTCGCCCGTCTTCGTCATGGCCACAGCTAACCGGATTGAACGGCTACCCGGGGAATTTCTCCGTAAGGGGCGCTTCGATGAAATCTTCTTTGTCGATTTGCCCAATTCCGAAGAAAGACAAGATATCTTTAATATTCACCTGACTAAACGACGCTCCGACATTTCTCGCTTCGATTTGGAGCAGTTAGCCAAGGTATCCGATGGGTTTTCCGGTGCGGAAATAGAACAGGCGCTGATTGCCGCCATGTATGAGGCCTTCGCCCAGGATCGCGAATTCACGCAATTAGACATTATTGCGGCGATTAAGGCGACTCTGCCCCTATCTCGCACCATGACCGAACAGGTAACGGCCCTGCGTGATTGGGCCAGACAACGCGCCCGACCTGCTTCGGCCTCCGTCGCTGAGTACCAGCGATTGGAGTTCTAACAGACTTTCGCCCGCTCCCAACGGGATGAAAGGCTAGTTCTCAGGGACTAGCAATGCCTCGCAAAGCCGCTTGGCGGCACTCTTTAACTCTCAATCTGTTGTTGTTGATTCTTATCTACAAAGAGGAAATTCCAATGTCTCATTTTAGCACTCTCCGGACCAAAATCACCGATGCCGAAATCCTCAAAGCTTCTCTCCGCGACCTCGGTATTAGCGTAAAAACCGAAGCTGATGTTCGTGGTTACAACGGTCAACGGGTTCGCTCCGACATCGTTGCTGTTCTCGATGGCGAATATGATCTCGGTTGGTCTCGCAATACCGACGGCAGTTTCGATTTAATCGCCGACCTCTGGGGTGTAGCCAAAAAACACAATCAAACCGAATTGATCAACTCGATTAACCAAAAATACGCTGTGAACAAAACCCTATCCGAAGTGAAACAGCGCGGTCTGCAAAACGCTAACGTTAAGCTAGTCGTTCAAAGCTAAGATTTACAGCGCGTTCCCAAGCCTAGGGGTTGACCAGTTCGGTTAACCCTTTTTTCTGTCTGTAGGGTATGTTAAGAATAGTAAAATTCACTTGACAAAAATGCTCCGACCCGAAGAAAGAACTAAACTCGATCCGACCAAAGACAGCGATTTTTATGCTTTTCCCCGCTTCGTCACCCACGTGGATGAGGGTTTTATCGATCAATTAACCGCTCTCTACCGAGAGATATTATCGCCGAATACACGCATTTTAGACCTGATGAGCAGCTGGGTGTCCCATTTACCGGAGGAGATGGAATTTGAGCATATCGAAGGTCACGGGATGAATGGGGAGGAGTTAGCCAAAAATCCCCGCTTGCATAGTTATTTTGTCCAGGACCTGAATGCACAGCCAAAATTGCCCCTAGAGGATAGTTCTTTTGATGCGGTGTTAATCACGGTGTCGGTGCAGTATTTGCAGTATCCAGAGGCGATTTTTGCGGAACTGTATCGCATTTTAAAGCCTAATGGTCTGGTGGTGGTCAGTTTTTCCAATCGGATGTTTTACCAAAAAGCGATCGCTGCTTGGCGCGATAATAGCGATTTAGGCCGGGTGGCCCTAGTGAAATCCTATTTTAAATCGGTGGCGGGATTTAGGGAAGTACAGGCGATCGTTCGTGCTGCTACTACCCCCAGTTTCCTACAAATGTTAGGAATTATGGTCGCCGATCCCTTCTATGCAGTGATAGGGAAAAAGAATCCTCTCTAGGATTATAGTCATCGTTAACACTCAGAGGGCCATTCCGATAATACCTGTAATTCGTTGGAATAGCCTATTTGATCTCTCCTTGTTTGTTGTTCACTTGAGTTGTCAAGTAATAAATCACGATGGCGACTTGGTGAAATAGCAATAATTAAAGCTGGACGCAGTTTTCCTGATTTCAAGTCTGCTTGAGGAAAACGAATTAGAACAATATCACCTGGTTTCATGGTTGATAAATTTCTTGAGCATCTGCTAGGGAATATTCAATTTCATATCCTTCTTTGAAAAATTGCTCTAATGAAAATTTTTGCCAGTTTTCATCTTGCCAATTAGTATATTCTGAAATGTTGTTTGGCTTAGGGGAAATTAATCGGGTAAAGTTGGCAATTTTTTCAACAATGTCATCAGGTAATCGGTCAATCTGTTGGTGAAGTTCTTCACGAATTGTAGCAGACATAAGTTAAATTATTTGATTAAGGTGTAGAATGGATAGTATTGATTATAACTCAGATATTGGGGGGTAATTTGGGAAAAAGTAATGTTGGGTTTCTACAATATCAGCGATCGCACTACGTTCTTCGGCATCGCACTGACAGCTGCCATCAATGGGCATGGTGCGTTCCCCAAAATCGATCGCTTTGTAGCAGGACTTGCATTAGGGAACGCACCCTACGACTGCCATCAATGGGCATGGTGCGTTCCCCAAAATCGATCGCTTTGTAGCAGGACTTGCATTAGGGAACGCACCCTACGACTGCCATCAATGGGCATGGTGCGTTCCCCAAAATCGATCGCTTTGTAGCAGGACTTGCATTAGGGAACGCACCCTACGACTGCCATCAATGGGCATGGTGCGTTCCCAAAAATCGATCACTGGAGTAATAGGACTTGCATTAGGGAACGCACCCTACGGCTGTTTTTTTTCTGACTTCAGCAGACTAACGGCTAAACTCACCTGCGTGCGGAGCGCATCAGGTGTAGCGACTTTTTAGCCTTGATTTATATTCTACTGTTTTATATTTTAAATCTTCAAGAAATTCAAAATAAATATTTTTCTGATCAATTTTATGGATATTATCAATAGTTGAAAGTATATCATCACATTCTTGTGCATTTGCTCCATTCATTCCATATAGAATTCCCGCAGGGTATTCATGACCACAGAACTGAAGCCAATCTATAAACTTACAAATATATGTCGTCTTTACCCACTCATCATCTGGAAAACTATTTAACAACTCTATTAATAATTGCCGTTCACTTTTATATTCAAATTTTTCCCACAACTCTTGATCAGAATAAAAATGTTGAATATGTTTTATTAATAATTTTGTTTCCTGAAGTTTACCTTCATGGTATCCACTAAGCAGGTGAGGAAATACTATTCCTTTAAAAATTATATGATTTATATTGTTACTTTCACCATCATTTAAAATTTCATTTAATAAATTATTATCATTCGTTTCTTTCCAATATAAAACCAATTCGTTGGCGATGATGTTTGCCTTTTTTCGCAAACCATCACTCAGTAGTTTCTTGTATAAAAGATATTTTTCCATGACTTTATAGGCTAACTATTGATTATACAGAAACTTTCTGTCTAACACTCTCCAGAGTAACGATAGGTGGAAACTTGCGGCATACTGCTCCATTTTAGCGCAATCGCCCGAACTTTTCCCCATATCATACCCAAGAGCTTATTAGCCAGATTAAACAACCTCTTTTAAGTGGATTCCTAACAACAAGCTCAAATAAAATAGACTTTTCGGGAAGTGTAGCACTAAGTCTTCAATCCACCCGACAATTACCTAATTTTCGGGGAAAAAGTGCCTAAATTTTGCCACCGGCTGGCACTTTTTGAGGACAAAAAAGCCTAAAAGTCTTATCCCACAAGGTTTTTAGCTCTATTCAGCCGACCCTATTTATTGGTGTACCTGCAAATGAAGGACATAATGACCTAAAATCAGGTTATCTGACCATAATTCGTACTCTAGACGCAAATATTCGGGGAAATTATCCCCCTCTAATTTGAGACTACGGGTATAGTTGCGGACGCGAAAAGCGTAACCCGGTTGAGAACTTTCGGCATTTAACCAGTAGCGACTGACACCAAAAACCCCTTGCTCCCAAAAATGACGATAGGCGAATTTTCCCTGGCCCTGCATGGTCATAATTACCCGATTAGCCGAAATTTCTAGCCAAATTAATTTATTTTGATTATTTTTGGGTTTAAGTGTCTCTATTTCGGCGAGAGCCACCGGGGGTTGATTGAGGAGAAGATGAAACCGGTGGCGATCCTTTTGGTAGAGGGTAGCGGCAGTGTCTAAAGAGGAGAGGATGGGTAGATCTGTCGAGAGCAGACAGAAGGAAACGGGACGGCGGTGATGAGCAAGCATAGACTAGACTTAATGGTGTCCTTATCTCCACAATAGTGGATTCTCTGCCCACCGCTACCGGCACCGGAAATTTTTTTGAGAAAAAATCCAGAAAACACTTGCATTATTGAGGGACTTATGATTATAATTATTAATTGTGAGTAGCCTTCCTCGGTAGCTCAGTGGTAGAGCGGTCGGCTGTTAACCGATTGGTCGTAGGTTCGAATCCCACCCGGGGAGTTAATCAAAAATAGAAGCGGCAATAAGAAAGTATTGCCGCTTTTTGCTCTGACTAGAGAATTTCAGCGATCGCATTTTCTGGACCGACTAAAGAAATGTAAGGATTTTGAAAATATTTACTGGCTACCGATCGCGCTTGTTCGGGAGTAATCTGATTAATAGAATCCAGGAAAGTGCGATCAAATTCAATCCCCAAACCTAAGCTTTCGTACCAACCGTATAATTGAGCGATTTCGGCGTTAGTTTGTTTACCGAGAGCATATTGACCCAATAACTTATTTTTAGCTGACTGTAACTCCTCCTCGCTCAAAGTTACTTTATATAACCTTTCTGCTTCCTGACGCAATCCCGACAGGGCCATGGCTGTGTTTTGGGGTGCAGTTCCCATATAAATGACAAATTGGGAAGAATCGAGACGGGTGGGATAAAAAGCGGAAACATCGTAGGCTAATCCCCGTTTTTCTCGCAATTCCACGAATAAACGACTAGATAAACCATTCCCCAGATAGGTACTCAATAATTTTAAAACGGCATAATCATCCTCTTGCACAGAAGAGCCGGGGTATCCTAACATAACGATCGCCTGTTGACTAGCTTGGACGGTAGTTAAACAGGTGGGCTGAAAATCAAAAGCAGCTGGGGGTAAACTAGATAAAGGAAGATCGGGAATTGACCAACTGCCAAAAATTTCCGTCACTGCTTTTACTGCTTGCTCTAGGGTAATACGGCCAGAAAGACTAATTACCAAGTTATCGGGACGGAAAAAGCGACTATGATAGGCCAGCAGGTCATCCCGTTGCAATTGCGAAACCGTTGCCTCCGTACCCAATAAAGACATACCATAGGGGTGATTGGGGTACATAGCGGCGCGTAATTGATTAAAAGCCACATTAAAAGGCTGTTCCAATTGAGAGCGAATGCTTTGACGGGTGAGATTTTTCTCTAATTCGATTTCTGGGGGTGGAAAACTGGGAAAACGAATAATTTCCGCCGCTAGACGCAATATATCTAAAAAATCCTTGGTAACAGTCTTTAAACTAACCACAAAATAATCGGTCCCCGTGTCCGCACTTAAACCGGCCCCCGTGGACTCAATGCGATCAGCAATTTCTAGGGAAGATAACTTTTCTGTACCTTTGGTGAGCAGCACGGCTAAAAGACGAAATAAACCCGCTTTTTCGGCTTTTTCCCACCGAGTACCCGCATTTTTGAGAAAAATCCTCCCTGCAACTAACTCCACGGCCGTATTTTCCACCACTAAAAGGGTGATGCCATTTTCTAAGGTTAAGCGGTGAATGGGGGAAGCGGACATCTTTTATTCACAGGGTTGCATTATTGTAATAGCATATCGCTCCGGGGAGAGATACTGACGAGCCAGACGCTGGAGATCTGACGGTTGCAAACTTTGGATAACTTGGGGATAGATCGTGGCTAGGTCGGCAGCTCTCAGGGTTTGATAATATCCATAGAGTCCCGCTAATTGGCCCGGGGTTTCTGTGGAGAAAATATAATCGTTAGCTAATAACTGTTGAGTGCGGTGTAATTCTGGGGGGGTGACGGGATGATCGTGCAGATGTTGGAGATGTTCACAGATAATAGCTTCGATTGTCTCAGTTTGTGGGCTAGATAGCCAAGCGCCGATGGTAAAGAGACTGGAATCTCGTTGCAGGGAAAAATTACTGTTAATATCGAGGACGATTTGCGCTTCTTCTCGCAGCTGTCGCACTAACCGCGAACAGCGTCCCCCGGCAAGAATTACCGAAAGCAAGTCTAATCCAAAGGCATCTTCTAGGCGATCGCATCCTGGTCCAGTCCATCCCATCAAGAGACGAGAATGTTCTAGGTGGGGTAAATATACTTGGGAACGACGAATTTCGATCAGGGGGGGTTCGGCAACCACTAAATGGGGAGGGGATTCCGAGGGGACGGGAAATTCCCGAAAAGATTGCCGGATAATTTCTAAAGCTGGTTGGGGTTCAATTCCCCCGATAATCGCCACACACATATTTTCTGGTTGATAATAGGTGCGATGGAAACAGCGCATTTGATTGGGGGTTAATTGCTCTAAACGGGGTTCATCACCTAAAATAGAGCGTCCGTAGGGATGGTTTTGATAGATACTTCCGCAGAGGGTTTGGTAGGCAATCCAATCGGGATCATCATAACAGGCCCGTAATTCTTCTAAAACTACATCTTTTTCCCGATAGAATTCCTCATCGTCAATCTCAGCATGGAGGAGAATTTCGGCCAGATGGGGTAAGGTATGTTCAATTTGATCCACACTGGTGGTGAGATAGAAGTGCGCGTAATCGTGACTGGTGGCAGCGTTGGTCATGCCGCCACAATTTTCGATTAAATAGTCAAAGAGTCCGGGGGGAAGTTTTTTCGTCCCCTTAAAGATCATGTGTTCGAGAAAATGGGCCATACCTAACCATGGGTCGGGTTCAGCGATCGCACCTGCTTTCACCCACACATCCACCACCACCACAGGAGTCACGGGTAAATACTGATGAATTACGGTTAAACCGTGATCTAATTGCCATACCTGAGCGGGAAAAGAACTCGTTTGACACTGCGCTATCGACTTGATCAATGTCCGTTAACCAGATTTTTTGTTAAATTCTATACTTATGCTATCTTATCTCTTGCCTGCTCAACCATTAAAAAACTTTTGTCATGATTTCTAGATAATTCCGCCAAATATCGGCCTTATCAGTGATCAGTTATCAGTGATCAGTTATCAGATGTGAGTTTTTAGTGAAGA
Organism: Microcystis aeruginosa NIES-2549; assembly: GCF_000981785.2. NCBI lineage: Bacteria > Bacillati > Cyanobacteriota > Cyanophyceae > Chroococcales > Microcystaceae > Microcystis > Microcystis aeruginosa. The sequence continues at coordinate 1,592,809 of NZ_CP011304.1, forward strand.
GTAAGACAGCCTTTCTCGTAAAGGTGAGGCACAAGCTGATCTTTGCTAATCAAGTATTTCAGCTGCAAGAACGAACCTCATGTATCTGAGAAAAGCTGTAAGTGAGGAGTATTAAATAGCATTAACAGTGCTGTCTTTTCACTGATTACTGATTACTGTTCACTGTTCACTGAAAATACTTCCCACTAACTAAATGACTGAGCAAGATACTGACTGGATAGGTTTGATGATCGGCAATTCTCGGCTACATTGGGGGTATTTTCGCGGTCAAACCCTGTTAACTTGTCTCGATACTCCCCACCTGACCGAACCCCCAAGTAATGAATTTTTGCAACAAATTTTCCCTAAACTCTTGACAAATGAATGCAAACGTGCATTGGTTGTCGCCTCTGTGGTTCCTAGCCAAAAAGAATTATGGGCAAATTATGGCAATTTACGGATAATTACTTTAAAAGATATTCCTTTATTGGATTTATATCCAACATTCGGCATTGATCGAGCTTTAGCTGTCTTAGGTGCGGGAAAAAAATATGGATTTCCCTGTTTAGTCATCGATGCGGGAACAGCCTTAACTTTTACGGGAGTGGATAGGGATAAAAAGCTAGTGGGAGGAGCAATTTTACCCGGGTTAAAGGTGCAATTAGCCAGTTTAAGGGAACGGACGGCAGCCTTGCCAGAGGTGTCCTTATCGGAAAGATTACCGCAGATGTGGGCAAAAGAAACAGCAGAAGGGATAAGAAGTGGGATAATTTATACAATTTTGGCGGGAATAGAAAAATTCAGTCAGGAATGGTTAAATTTATATCCAGAGAGCGGGATAATTTTAACGGGGGGAGATGGGGACTTAATTAGGGATTACTGGCAAGAAAACGCCATTAAATCACCCCTAGTGGATAAGACGATAATTTTTCAGGGAATTGCCGCAGTTAAGGGAATCTCTTCCTGTTTAATTGACAAAGGCGAACATATCTAGTAAAGTCGGGGAAAGTTTTCTCAACTTGGGAAATTTCTGAACAACTAGGCAAAAAATTCAGGATATAGTTATGGCGATCGTTCTAGTAACCGGTTCTGCTGGTTTAATCGGTTCCGAATCAGTCAGATTTTTTTGTGATCGGGGTTATACCGTTGTCGGCATCGATAATAATATGCGTCAGGTATTTTTTGGCGAAGACGCTTCAACGGAGTGGAATCGAGCCAAATTATCCCAAGATTACGGGGATAAATACATTCACCATGCTGTGGATATTCGCGATCATGAAGCTATTGCAGCTATATTTAAAACCTATAGTCATGATATATCCTTGATTATCCACACGGCGGCGCAACCTTCCCACGATTGGGCAGCTAAGGATCCCTATATGGATTTTAGTGTCAATGCTAACGGAACTTTAGTATTATTAGAAAATACTCGTCAACACTGTCCCCAAGCAGTATTTATTTTCTGTTCCACTAATAAAGTTTACGGGGATAGACCGAATGAATTACCTTTAATAGAAAAAGAATTACGTTGGGAAATCTCGGAAAATCATCCTTATTTTGCTCATGGTATTGACGAGTTGATGAGTATTGATGCTTGTAAACATTCTTTGTTCGGTGCCTCGAAAGTGGCGGCGGATGTATTAGTACAGGAATACGGGCGTTATTTTGAGATGAAAACTGCCTCTTTTCGTGGCGGTTGTTTAACCGGTCCAAGTCATTCGGGAACGCAATTACACGGGTTTTTATCCTACTTGATGAAATGTACGATGATCGGCAAAGAATACAGTATTTATGGGTATAAGGGTAAGCAGGTACGCGATAACATTCATAGTTACGATCTCGTCAATGCTTTCTATCATTTTTATCAGGCCCCGCGAGTAGCAGAAGTTTATAATATCGGTGGTAGTCGCTTTAGTAATTGTTCCATGTTAGAAGCTATTCAAGAATGTGAAGCGATTGCGGATAAAAAGTTAAACTGGCAATATGTGGAGACTAATCGCATTGGTGATCATATCTGGTGGATTTCTGATGTGAGTAAGTTTAAAAATCATTATCCTGATTGGCAGTTAACCTACACAGTAACGGATATTCTCAAAGAGATTTTTAGTCAAAACGTTAGCCGTTGGACTTAGGGCAAATCAAGAATTATTCTGGTCAATTTTTATCTGCTAGTTTTCCCTCGTTACCAAAGTGATTTTTAGCAAAATATACTGCTAGTAATTGAGGGACTATGTTAATTAGTTAGTAAGAGGATATTAATAGCAATATTGACCTAAAAAAACTAAACCAGAGCATATTTAAGAGACTATTATGTTAACTAAAATCTACAAGAATAAAATTTTCCGATTTCTCATTGCTGGGGGAGTGGCATTTCTAATCAACTTATTCTTAATTTATTGGTTCATTGACGACTTGGGATTTAATACCCCATTTCTGAAGAATGTTGCTAATGTTATTTCGATAGAAATATCTTTAATTGCTAGTTTCTTTATCTATAGAATCTGGGTGTGGACTGGAGGAGATTGGACAATCAGAGATGTGATTTTGATACAACTTCCTCTCTATCATCTCTCGGCAGGTTTAGCCGTTTTACTGCGAGTTTTCTTGATATTTCCCTTCTTAAACTGGTTAGGAATTAGCCCCGGAGTTAACACAATGATTGGGGTTTTACTGGGAGCTAGTATTAACTATGTTGCCAGTGATAGCCTAATTTTTAAACCCAAGAATAAGACTAATGAGACAGAAATGTACTATCCCGAAGGATTAGCACCAGCTTTCGAGATGGACGGTTACTCTCACCCACGTCAATCAAGGGATAACCATGCAGTAAAAACCTTATCAATAGTTATCCCTGCTTACAACGAAGAAGATTGCATCGAAAGCACTGCTCACTTAATATCCGAACGTTTAGAACGGGATAAAATTGATTATGAAATCCTAGTTGTTAATGACAATAGCAAAGATAACACCGAAGCAGTTCTGCAAAAAATCAACCAAGAAAACCCTCGGATTCGCTACATCAATAACTATTATCCCAATGGTTTTGGTTTTGCGGTACGCTGTGGATTAGAAAATTTTAGCGGCGATGCGGTGGCAGTAGTAATGGCAGATAATTCCGACTCTCCCGATAACATGGTGGACTATTATTATAAACTGCAAGAAGGCTACGATTGCGTTTTTGGTTCTCGTTTTATCAGGGGAGGAAAAGTTATTGATTATCCCATACACAAGTTATTCGTCAATCGTTTGGCTAATCTCTTCATTCAAGTTTTATTTGGGCTAAAATTTAATGATACCACTAACGCCTTTAAAATCTATCGGAAGGAGGTTATCGAAGGAATCTCACCTCTACTCTCTCACCATTTTAACTTAACAGTAGAGATGCCCTTAAAAGCAATCGTGCGAGGATATTCCTACACGACAATTCCCATCACTTGGCGCAATCGTACCACGGGGGTTTCCAAGTTAAAACTCAAAGAAATGGGTAGTCGTTATTTATTTATAGTTCTCTCTATCTGGTTAGAAAAATACCTTTCTCGAGGCGACTATAAGCGCAAACAGAAAAAGAATCAAGTCGGTTGATAATTATTATCTAGTGGAGTATTATTGATGACTAGGCAAGTGTTAATTACTGGTGGTGCGGGTTTTGTGGGCAGTTCTTTAGGTTTGGGATTAGCCCAACGTTATCCTGATTGGAAAATTATCGCTTTAGATAACTTAAAACGTCGCGGTTCTGAATTAAATATTCCCCGTCTCAAACAAGCGGGAATTGAATTTGTTCATGGAGATGTCAGAAATGCGGAAGACTTAGAAGCATCCGCTTTGCCAGTGGATTTAATCCTAGAATGTTCGGCAGAACCTTCCGTTTTAGCTGGTTATAATTCCCCCGGCTATGTTTTGCAGACTAACTTAATTGGAACGATTAACTGTTTAGAATTAGCTAGACAAACCCAAGCAGATTTTATTTTTCTCTCCACCAGCAGAGTTTATCCCATTGCCTATCTTAATCAATTAAACTATACAGAAACAGATACTCGTTTTCAGTTATCTGAACAGCAAAATTTACCCGGGGTTTCTGCTTTTGGTATCAGTGAACAATTTCCCTTAGATTTGCCCCGTTCTCTCTACGGTTCGACTAAGTTAGCATCGGAATTGATTATTAATGAATATGGGGATGCCTACGGATTAAGAACTTTAATTAATCGTTGTGGAGTTTTAACTGGTCCTTGGCAGATGGGAAAAGTTGATCAGGGAGTTTTTGCCCTTTGGGTGGCTAATCATTACTTTCAGAAGTCCTTAAAATATATCGGTTATGGGGGTACAGGGAAACAGGTTAGAGATTTTCTTCATGTAGCTGATTTACTCGATTTAATCGATATTCAGATTGCTAATTTAGAACAATTCAAAGGGCAGACTTTTAATGTGGGGGGTGGGCAAGATTTTTCTTTGTCTCTTTACGAAACCACAAAACTATGTCAGGAAATCACGGGCAATAGTATAATGATTGAGGCAGTTCCCGAAAATCGCACCGGAGATATGCCAATTTTTATAACTGATTCTCGCAAAATCAGTTCTATAACTGGATGGCAACCCCAGCGAGACGGTAGAAAATTAATCCAAGATATCTTTGATTGGATTTATAATCACGAGAAGGAATTAAAAGGTATTTTTTAACTGAATAATTATGCAAAAAAAATCTCTCAAATTACCTGTAGTCGTCAAGGGAATACTAATTATTATTACTGCCTACTTTTTTCTGGCAAATTTACCTAGGATTGACTGGTTAGAAATTGGTTTAGATGCTTCTTGGGCTTTTGCTATTAGTGATGCTGCCCATAAACAGTTAATTTTTGGACAAGATATTATCTTCACCTATGGACCACTAGGCTATCTGGTTCATGGCACATCTTTAAATCACAACTTTTCCCAAATTATCTATTTTCGCTGGTTGATACACCTTTGTCTATTAGGGGTGGTTATTCTCAGATTATTATTTATTAAAAGCTATAGCAATCAAATAGTTTTTGTGCTGTCAATTATTTTTGCTACTCTAGTAGGAAATCCCTACAACAGTATCGGCTTTACTGTTGATTATCAGATGACATTTATCCTCCTGATACTAATGTCTTTTGATAACTTTTTTCAAAAGTACATCAATTATTTAGCTATAGCTATTGGCATGATCAGTGGGTTCTCTATACTCACTAAACTAACTCTAGGAATTTATCTAGCAGGCAGCCTGTTTATCTACATATTTGTTAATATTGTTCGGGGATATTTTCAGAAGTCACCATCGATAGTTATAAAAAATGTTCTCGCTGGTATTAACTTAACTTTAAGCATTCCTTCCATTGCCTTTATTTTTCTCTATCCAGCCTCTTATAACCGAGCCTTTATTCACATTATAGTTAATCTTTGCATTGCTGGAGGAGTAGCTTTGGCTCTCTGGTTTATCGCCAGATCTGCCCGCCTATCGGCACCCCCCGTATTAAGGGAGGCAAGGGGGATCAAAGGCAAAATCTATCTTCTATTTAATCAGAACTACTTACTTAACTTCTTACCTCTGTTAGTATTTTATGGGCTTTATGGGTTACTTCTTCTCCAAACAATTAATCTAAATAATTTTCCCTCTCTCATGGAATATTTGAGTAATTCTTGGCAAATTTCTTCTGGTTATTCCAGTGCGATGAGTATTGTAGGAAATTACCCGCGTTTACTAATTGCCTTGCTCTGCTTTGCCTTAAGTTTGCTTTTAATGTCGCTGGCAATTATAGACCAAAAAATTAGTCTGGCTATTGCCTATATTTTCCCTATATTTTTATCATTTAAGCATGGATTTGTTAGGCAAGATGCTCACGTTGTTGTTTTTACACTTGTGGTTATTCTCTTAGCTTCTCTCTATACAATAATTATTAAAAACTCTCGGTTTAAGAAGATTGCCTATTGTGCTTGGGGAATAATTTTTTTGGGATGTATTCTTATCACCTCTAGTCCTAATCGGACTATACTGGAAAATGCTCGCCAGTGGAGTAATTTCAGTCCCGATAGAGTGTTTAATAATATCGGGGTTGTCATTTCCTCTATGCTTAATCCCACAGAATTAAAGATGCGAGGTGAAAGAAGTACAACTCAAAATTTACAAGTCATTGCTACCGCTACCAAAATACCTGATTCTGTGCTGGAAAAAGTGCAAGGCAAAACTATTGATATAATTCCCTGGGAATTTTCACTTATTCCGGGCAATCAGCTTAATTGGAAACCGAGGCCGATTATTCAATCCTATTCTGCTTATACAGAAAAACTGGATGAACTAAATTATCAAAGCTTATCTCAATCTCCCAGAGATTATCTGATTTATCACTTTCAATCTATTGATGACAGACATCCTTTTTTTGATGAACCTAAAGCCTTTTCCTATGTGGTTTGTAATTATCAACTTGACTCGGTAAATTCGCCCTTCCGCGTCCCCGCAATCAAAACCAACTTTTATCTTCTAGAAAAACAAAAAGTCAGTCGTTGCAGTCCAACCCCTTTAGGAGAGACTACTAATGTTACTTGGGATCAAGTCTATGAATTACCTACTCGTAATAGTGGGATTACTCGTGTTCAAGTTAAATTTGAATATTCTTGGTTGGGTAAAATAGTCAAACAACTCTTTAGAATCCCTCCCGTGATAATTAACGTTAATTATCTCGATGGAACTCAAGCCAATTTTCGCTTTCTTCAAGATAATTCAGCTAATGGAGTTATCCTTAGTCACTTACCAAGAAATACTCAGGAATTAATGGCATTTTTTCAAGGAAAATTACCACCACAAGTCAAATCCTTTAGCTTTTCTGTCAGTAATCCTCTGCTATTCTCGCCAGAAATAAAAGTAACGCCTTTTTGGGAAGTTGAGACTGGTTCATAATCTTTCTTGAACCTTGAAAAGCGGTTAATATCTCTGGAAAATGGAGAATAGGGAACTCGAATCCCTGACCTCTGCGGTGCGATCGCAGCGCTCTACCAACTGAGCTAATTCCCCATATATAGGCCATAATAGCATTTTTGAGCAGAAAATCCTAGGAACTGGCAAGGGATCGAGGCGCAAAAAATCGAGCGGCTTCTCTCTGGAAAACTTTAAAATAGAAAAAGTAATCTTGAGGATGATAACCAATGGCGATACTACGCTTAGAGAATGGGACAACCTATACCCAGTTAGCCGATATTAGTCTGGAATTGGCTAAATTAAATGTTACTTTAAACTATTGGCCGATCGAAAACCAGGCCACCCGTCAGCTACTTAAGCAAGCTTCTCTTACCGAAGAAGAAAAAGAAATAGTTTTAACCAGCTTAGACGGTTATTTTGAGCAACTAAAGCAAGAAGCGGGTTATCAAGCTAGAGATTTAATCGTTTTACACCCTGAAATTCCCAATCTCGACACTTTACTGGCAAAATTCGAGCGCTGTCACACCCACGCTGACGATGAGGTGCGTTATATCATTGATGGGGAGGGGGTTTTTGGCTTTGTCTTTCCCGATGGTTCTCAGGGGGAATTAACTATTCAACCTCAAGAATACATCAATGTTCCCGCCCATAGCGAACACTGGTTTCACCTCACTGCCAGTAAACGAGTTAAAGCAGTACGTTACTTCACCAGTACCGCCGGATGGGTTCCCGAATATACGGAAACCGTTATTCGTTTTCCTAGTTTAACAGCCGTGTAGCCTTTGGTTTCAGGCGAGTGCTTTCCCAGTAAGACAGATAAGTTTTGCGGGGATGGCAACGCCGGCAGCCACAATCTGTTAAGCGGCAAATCTGTCCTGTTGAAAATCTCCCGTCTAGTGCCTAGCTTGACGGGAGATTTTCTCAATTCGGGGGATTGGCGTGATAGATTTAGTCTAAGCCGAATTGATTGCCCCGTTTGTACTGTAAATAGGCGGCAACGAACAAACCCGCTAGGGTAATGGGAATTAAGCCTAGGACAATCCCTAGCACTAAAGGTTCAATCACGTCTGTACTCCTTGGATTAGCAATTTTTCACCCGTATTTTATCCTAGCAGGGGTCGCCCGCGAAAGATAGGGCGGACAGGGGGGAGATGCTGCGATCGCACACACTTCGTTAATATCACCTCCCTGGCAAAAATCAAAAATCCTCCCTTATGGGTGTAGGGTGTTTTGACATTTTCTGCCAAGATAGCAGCCGCGTACCATAACTATAGCTATAGTTAATTATTGGTTGCAGCTATTCTCTCATCTCCACCAGCAAGTCTGAGCGCTGATAACTGAACTGATGCTTGAAACTAATTACGGCTTGATTGTCGATAAAATGGGGATTGCCGAGGGGATCGATGGCACTGAAAGCGTAGAAATAACGGCGTACTAGGGGTGGAAAATCGCTAAAATCGAAGATTGTGTCACCTTGGGCCACATCTGCCCAAAAATTTCGTAATTTCGGGGCTAATTCCTCCGCTAGACTCATGGGAAGATTGAGGGGATGGCAGGTTAACAAACGCATCATAAAAGGATAAGAGCGATCGCCTAACCATTGCCGAGAAATAGCGGGTAAATTCTCCCATCCGGGTATATTTTGCAGATGAAAGGATTCTATGGCTAATTCTCCCGTGTTTTCGCAATATTCTAACACCCGGTAAGGATGGGGATAACTGACGAGGGAACCGGTGGTAATTTCATAGATACCTCTACTAAAAGCCAGATCCTGCACGTGGAGATGGCCGGTAATCAACAATTTTACGCCGTTTTCCTGTAGTATATCGAGCAGTTCTCCCGCATTAGCCAACATATAGCGTTTACCTAATTCATGATTGCTTTGTCCGGGTAAATGCTCGATAACGTTATGATGGATCATCACCATCACTAGATCGTTTTTTAGCGCTGGTAAAATCTGTTTTAACCAATGCAATTGTTCTGCATCTAAACTGCCAATTTGTCCACCTTGCTCATCGAATTGATTAGAATTAAGACCGATTAATTGCACTCCGGGTAAAATTTCTTTTTGGTAGTATATTTGTTCGGGGTCGCTGTAACCAAATTGTTGATAATAAAAGGGAAAATCTCCTAAACCGATCTGGTTTTCTGTTGCGGTTAAACTCAAAACATCATGATTACCCGGCACCACATAGACGGGAAAGGGTAAAGTAGCTAAACAATCGGCTAACCAACGATGATTTTCTGGTTCACCATCTTGGGTTAAATCGCCAGCAATCAGCAGAAAATCGAGGTTAAGGGTGATCAGATGGTCTAAAACAATTTTTAAAGCGGGAATACTCACTTCCACCAGATGAAAGCGATTAGAATGGTTCAAAATGGTTGTGGGTAAAGCGATATGAGGATCGCTGAGAATGGCGAAACGGAAATTCATCGCATTCAATTGGGCTAAATATCGGTAAACTAGATTGACCGAGGAGAAATGAGGAGAAAATATCTTTGGCTAAAGTTCGCGTTCGTCAGCACGTCAATCCCTTAAGTCATAAATATCGCCATCCGATCGCTCCCCCCGATTGGAATCAAGTTTATCAGGATATGACGCCACCTCTCCATCTTGATATTGGTTGTGCGCGGGGTAAATTTTTGTTACAAATGGCCCAAGTATATCCAGAAATTAATTTTTTGGGGATTGAAATTCGTCAACCTTTGGTAATTGAAGCCAATCAGGAACGGGAAAGGTTAGGATTAAGTAATCTCGCTTTTGTTTTTGGCAATATGAATGTTGCCCCAGAAATTTTACTGCAATCTTTGCCCGCAGATAAGTTATTTTGGGTGTCGATTCAATTTCCCGATCCTTGGTTTAAACAGCGTCACAGTAAGCGTCGAGTTGTGCAGCCGGAATTAGTCATAGCTTTGGCTAAGTATATGGTAGCTGGAGGCTGGGTTTTTTTACAGTCGGATGTGGAATCGATCGCCCTGGAAATGACGGAGAGATTTCAAGCACATCCCCATTTTGTTCGGCAACATCAAACCCCCTGGTTAGAGGAAAATATTTTCCCCATAGCGACGGAAAGGGAAAAGTCCACTTATAATAAAGGTCAACCGGTTTATCGCTCGCTTTTTCGAGTTCGGTAGCTTCAGCTAAAATATCTTGGCACTGTCTCAAATCATGGTTATAAATCTCGACTCACCCCTAATACTTGAGGACAATAATCGCCCCCCTGTCTCTCAATTGCTAGAATTTCTCTTAACCAAAGAAAAAAACACTAAAAAAACTAAAGAAAATCTGACTTTTGAGGCTTTAGTCGGTACTTGGCGATTATACTTTATCACGGGAACTCAAAAAGCGAAAAAGAGAGCGGGAATTGTTTTGGGGAAGGGTCGCTATCTACCATCCTGGTTAAAAATTACCATCTCTTACCAAAGAAATGAGAGTTTAGAACTGGGAGAATTTATCTCTGGAAGCGTCAGCAATCAGATAGTTTTAGGGGCAGTAAAACTATCTGTAAGCGGTCCGGTTAAGTTTTTTCCTAAAACCCGTCTTCTCGCCTTTGATTTCACCCGGCTCAACCTAACCCTATTTAATCGCTCTCTCTATTCAGGTTTTATTAGAAATGGCCAGGTAAGCGAAGCGAATTTTTATCAGGAAAGTATCAAAAAACAGGCATTTTTTGCCTATTTTCTGATCACAGAAACAATGATAGCAGCCCGGGGACGAGGGGGAGGATTAGCCCTTTGGGTAAAAGAGATAAGTGAGACAAAACTAGCTGAAAAATAATTTATTAGAGGAGAAATAGATGGGATATTCTATCGATGTAGATGGGACAAATTTTGACAGTGAAGTGATCGAGAAATCCTATCTAAATACGGTGATTTTAGACTTTTATGCCCTGTGGTGTGGACCCTGTAAATTGGTAAAACCGATGCTGGAAAAACTGGCAAGTGAATATAATTTTATCCTGGCAAAAATAGATATAGATAAAAGTCCCGAATTAGCCGAACAATACAATGTAGAAGGAGTTCCCGATGTGCGAATTGTCAGCAAGGGAGAAGTGTTACCCTGTTTTGTCGGTGCTTTGCCAGAAGAACAAATTAGAGACTTATTTTCCCGTCTCGATTTACAATCGGAATTAGAAACAGGATTAGCAGAAATCAAAGAAGCGATCGCCCTCGATAATTTGCCCGCAGCTAAACAATTATTTGATCGTCTTTTCCCTAAATATCCCAACGAACCGCGATTAATTATTATGGCGGTCAAATTTCTCATGCGTCTAGAAAAATGGTCAGATGCCTATCGATTAATTAGTGCTATTAAAGAGGAAAATCCTGTTATAAAAGGTTGGAAAACTCTCCTAGAATTTCAACAATTAAAACCAGAAAATAATCCCCTCGATCCGATATTTTTTACTGGGATTAATTCCGCATTAAAAGAAGATTATGCCGCCGCTTTAGATAAACTGATCAGCCTGGTGGGAGAAAGTAGAAAATATCGTCAGGATGGGGCAAGAAAAGCCATGTTAGCCATATTTCAGATTTTGGGGGTTAGTCATCCCCTCACCCAAGAATACCAAGCAAAGTTAACATTTCTGCTCTACTAGGTAGGGTTTACTAAAAAAGTTTGTTGATGGGGTTAGGAGTCAGGAATCGGTCAAAACTAAAGCAATTCCCCGGGGAATTTCAACAAATCTATTCCTAGAATTTCTGTTGACAATTGCCAGGGAATTGCTAGAGACAAGACAGCTTATTTGTGGCGAATCATTTCATAGAGGGCAACGTATTCTTCCCCGGGGCGATTCCAAGAGTAATCGCATTCCATGCCTTGGATCGCTAATTTTTGGAATTCTTCTGGTTGAGTGTACCACAATTCCAATGCCCGGGACATGGCTGATTCGAGGGCATTATTATCGGGATCAAAAAAGACAAAACCATTGCGTTCTTCTGGTTTGTGATAGGTATCATAATCGCGATCAAAAACCGTATTAACTAAACCACCAACTCCCCGGACAATGGGAACAGTTCCGTATTTTAAGCTGATTACTTGTGTCAGTCCGCAGGGTTCAAAATTACTGGGAACCACAATCATATCAGCCCCCGCATAAATGAGGTGAGATAATTCCTCATTAAAGCCCAATTCAATATGAACATCAGGGTTATTATTGAGGTGATTTTTCTCGTGCCAGAACCAGTTATTAATTAACGATTCGGTGGCGGAACCTAAGAGGACAAATTGCGCCCCGCGAGCTAAGGCATAATACATGGCATGGTGAACTAAATGTACGCCTTTTTGGTCATCTAAACGACCGACATAACAAATTAAGGGTTTTTCTGCCTCATCTCTTAACCAGAGTCTTTCTCGCAGTGCCTTCTTATTGCGTGCCTTCTCGGAGAAGCTATCAACACCGTAGGGTGCAGCAATAAATTTATCTACTTCTGGGTTCCAGATATTGTAATCTAAACCGTTGAGAATGCCAGTAAATTTGTGTTGATGCTGGTGAATTGTATGGCCCAAACCGTAACTAACATCAGTGTGGTGTGCTTCCCAAGCATGGTGGGGCGAGACGGTATTGAAATAGTTGGCAAAAACGATGCCACCTTTCATAAAATTAATCACAAAAGGATTGAAGTTATCGCGCAGTCGGGCATAGCTAAAGTAGTAAGGATCGTTATTTAATCCTGTTGCCCAGAGAATTTCCGCACCACCAAATCCTTGATGTTTAAAGTTATGGATGGTGTAGAGAACGCGCTGATTGCCCATACCATGATATTTATAAATTTCAAACAGTAAGGGCGGAATTAAACCGGTTTGCCAGTCGTGACAATGAATTATATCGGGACGTTTATTACTTCTGAGCAAAAATTCTAAAGCGGCTTTAGAGAAGAAGGCAAAACGCATATTATCGTCTTTACAACCGTAGTAAGTACCGCGATTAAAGAAATTATCGCCCGAATTGGGTTGAATAAAGAAACACAAGCGCCCGTGTACCCAACCACAAAAAACGTTACAGTGAATTGCCCCACCGAACCAAGGCACCCACAGGTCCCGATAAGCCTCGTGTAAGCCCCAAATTTGGTCGTAGCGCATACAATCATACATGGGTAGGATTAGCTCCACGCAATGACCGCGAATTTCTAATTCTCGACTCAATCCATATACCACATCCCCCAATCCCCCAGCTTTAATCACCGGGGCGCACTCAGAGGCAACCTGAACTATATACATATATCAATAACTCCCTCGATTAATCTACAGGTCAGCTAGAAGCAATTTTTACAAAAGTATACAGTCTTCTGTGATTAATTGACTCGATCGAATTAGTTGCGGGTTGGGGGTTGGGGAAGTTGGGGTGTTGGGGAGAACAAAGCTGCCTTTTGCCTTTTGCATGAGCGCCTTTTGCCTTTTGCCTCCTAAAGATTAACAGCGTTTTAACTGTCCTAGGAGCAAAATCACCTCATCGATGCCGTTTCTGAGGGTAGTGGCGGGTTTATCGCTGTTATTGACGGTTATGCTAAAGATTAGGGGTTGATTGTCGGCGGTTTCTAGATAACCAGCGAGAGCGGTAACTCCGGTTAAAGTCCCGGTTTTTGCCTGTAATCGTCCTTCTAGGGGAGTCTGGCGAAATCTATTGGTTAAAGTGCCATCAATGCCGCCAATAGCTAAAGAACGCCGATAATCAGGATTTTCTGCCATTATTTGTAAAATTTGACCTAAAGTATTCGGTTTAATCAGGTTTTGTCGTGATAGCCCCGAACCATCGCCGATTTTATAACTATCGCTGTTAATTCCCAGTTTTGTTAAAGTTTCTTGTAATCCCGAGACACCGCCGAGCATTTGTAGTAGGGTTTCCGCTAGTAAATTATCGCTATTTTTATTGACTTTTTCCACCAAATATGCTAAGGGTTCTGATTCTAAATTGGTGATTTCATCGCCGCGAATTTCTGAGCTAATTTCGGCGGTTTTAACGGTAATTCCCGCTTTTTCAAGGATATTACGCCAGCTATCCAGGAAATATTCCGAGGGTTGGGGAATAGCTAAATTAAAATCATCTTGACTATCAATAGCCAGAGAACCAGTGATAATCAGGCGATTATTGGCTAAATTGCCCTTAATTGCCAGAGTATTCGGGCTTCCTTGCCCTGCGGTGCTGGTTTGATTCTCAATTAGCCATTGTTTAGCGGCAATGGGATCGGACCATTGTAAATCTAAGCTTTGCCCCAATTGTCGCGGTAAAAGCCTTAAAGTGACGGAATTTTCGTTTAAAACCAAGCTAGAAGCACTAACTCCATAGTCAAAAAAGACATCTTCCCATTCCCAGGTTTTTTGACTATCGGAGACGACAAAAGGACTAGCAACGACAATTAAGCGAGAAATTGAGTTAATTCCCCCTGCTTTTAACTTTTCTGCTAATTTTTCTAACTTTTCTGTGGTTATGGTTGCATCTCCCCTCCCGACTAAGGTTAAAGTTTCTAAATCGGGGGGGTTGCCTTGGGCTAAAATGGGGGTTTTCAGACGATAATCGCGGTTAAATTTGCTAAAAGCGGCGGCAGTGGTTAATAATTTCGCAGTAGAAGCGGGAGTAAAAAAGTTATTTTCGTGGAGACTATAGAGATTTTCCTGAGAATTAAGGGATTTTACTAAAATTCCCCAATAAGCGCCTTGATAATCGGGGCGGGCCAAAATGCGATCGATCTCGGTGGCTAAGTCTGCTGGACAGATAAACTGGGAAGGGGGGGAATTGTCTTGACTGATGGGGTTTGCGAGGGTGAGGGGATGGTTTACCCAGAGAAATAGGGAACAAGTCCCCAAGAGAAAAGATAATTTCGATCGGCGTGTTAGCATAGAATTAAATCTTGGCAGTAGTCAAATTGGCTCTAATTTAGCAGCATTAGTGACTATATTGTGCTAGTTACTCGATAGATTCAGTTAGGGATTGATCCGAGATATTCGCTCTCCTTTTTGCCCTGAAAGTTTTTTGATTCCGTCAAATTTCTATTTATTTGCGAGGATATTTTTATGAGTTATGATTTTGATCTATTCGTGATTGGTGGTGGTTCTGGGGGTATTGCCACCGCTAGACGGGCTGCCGAATACGGGGCAAAAGTGGGATTAGCAGAATACGATCGTTTAGGAGGAACCTGTGTTAATCGCGGTTGTATTCCTAAAAAATTAATGGTTTATTCTAGTCGTTTTCCCCAACTATTTAAGGATGCGGAAGGTTACGGTTGGAGTCCGGTAGAGAGTCAGTTAAATTGGCAAAAATTAATTAGCGCGCTTAATCAGGAAACTATCCGTTTAAATGGCATTTATCAAAAGATGCTCGATAATTCTCAAGTGACGCTTTTTCCTAATTATGCCAAGTTTATTGATACCCATACCCTAGAGGTGGGAGATCAGAAAATTACTGCCGATAAAATTTTAATTGCCGTGGGGGGACATCCCGTTAAACCTGATATTCCGGGGATCGAACATACAGTAGTTTCTGATGCCATGTTTCAACTGCCAGAACAACCAAAAAGAATTATAGTTTTAGGGGCGGGATATATTGGGGTAGAATTTGCCGGTATTATGCACGGATTAGGGACGGAAGTGGTGCAGTTAATCCGTAAAGACAAGATTTTAAGAGGGTTTGATGAGGATATCCGCGATGAGATTCAAGGGGAAATGATCCGTCAGGGAATTAAAATTATGCCCGAAACTTTCCCCACTTCGATCGAGAAAACTGAAGAGGGGTTAAAGGTACATATTCAGGGGAAAGAAACCTCAGAAATGCTCTTTGTTGATGCCCTAGGATTAGCGGCTACTGGAAGAATTCCTAAGCTGGAAAAATTGGGCTTAGAGAATGTCAATGTCGAGGTAAAAAAAGGGGCAATTGTCGTCAACGAGTATAGCCAAACCAGTGAAGATAATATCTACGCCGTGGGCGATTGTACCGATAAAATTAATTTAACTCCCGTGGCGATTAATGAGGGGCGAGCTTTTGCCGATACAGTCTTTGGTAATAAACCCCGGTTAATGAGTTATGAAAACGTTCCTTCGGCAGTATTTTCTACTCCTGAAGCGGCGACGGTGGGATTAACGGAATTGCAAGCAAAAAAACAATATGGTGACACGGAGATTAAAGTTTATCGGTCTAAATTCCGCCCCGGTTACAATGTTTTACCAGGCCGAGAGGACAAAACTTTGATGAAATTAGTTGTCCATCAGGAAAGTGGTAAAATCCTTGGGGCGCACATGGTGGGAGATCACGCCGCCGAAATTATTCAAGGAGTAGCCATTGCCGTAAAAATGGGGGCGACAAAAGCCGATTTTGATGCCACTGTCGGCATTCATCCCAGTGCTGCCGAGGAATTTGTCACCATGCGTTAATCAGCAATTTTAGGTGTGTTAAACCAACCTAACACACCAGAGAAAATTAACCTTTTGGGCTATTGACAATTGAGCCATTTTGTGATGTTTTTTCGGTTAATTTTTGAGCGAGATTTAAGATATCAGAGGGGAGCATAATCACGGTACTGGTGTTATTTTCCGCTCCAATTTCCGTTAACATTTGTAGGCGGCGTAATTCCAAGGCGGCGGGGTTTTCCATGATTAATTGGGAAGCTTCCGCTAATTTTAAGGAGGCTTCCTGTTCTGCGGCAGCTTTAATCAAACGGGCCCGTTTTTCTCGCAATGCTTCCGCTTCCTTGGCCATGGCCCGCTGCATACCGGTGGGAATTTCCACATCTTTCATCTCCACCCGTTCGATATCAATGCCCCAGGGTTCGCTAATTTCATCGACAATTTGTTGGACCGCTTGATTGATTTTGTCCCGTTTTTGCAAGACATCATCGAGATGATTTTGACCGACGACATTTCTTAAAGTGGTCATGGCCGCTTGATAAACGGCCGCGGGGTAGGATTCGACTTTATTAATCGCTTTGCTAGGGTCGATAATACGATAGTAGAGAACCGCATTAACCTTAATTGTGACATTATCGGCGGTGACAGTTTCTTGCGGGGCGATATCGACGGTTTTAGTGCGAATATCCAGCTGCATTTTTTGGTCAACTAGGGGAATGATCCAGTACAGTCCGGGACCTTTGGTGTCTTGATAACGCCCTAGGCGAAAGATAACACCACGCTGGTATTCTCGATCGATTTTAAAGCCATTTAACCCCAGAATGCCCGCTATCAACAGCAAGGGTGCTAAAAATTCCATATTAATTACCAGTTATCGGGTTCAAGTTAATCGGTGTGCGGTGACATCTCAATTACAATCTCCTCGCTCCTGACCACTAATACATTCATTCTAGACAGTAACCGGGCTGTCGGGGAAACTCATGACGAAATATTACAGATTTTTAGGAATTGCCTAACCAGCAGCGATGACTCGACTTCCAGACCCCGACCTGAGATAAACTACAGAATGTTATCAGAATTTACCTTGATATTATGAGCGTAGTTAGCCAAGTCATCCTCAAAGCCGACGACGAACTTCGTTATCCTAGTAGTGGTGAACTACAGGGTATCGGGCAATTTTTAAAAACCGGTGAGCAGAGAATTCGCATTGCCGAGACTCTCGCTGAAAATGAGAAAAAAATCGTCGATCAGGCTCAAAAACAACTGTTCAAGAAACGTCCCGATTATAGAGCGCCGGGGGGTAATGCCTACGGTCAGCGTCAATATAATCAATGCTTGCGCGATTATGGTTGGTATCTGCGTCTAGTTACCTATGGGGTATTAGCTGGAGATAAAGGACCGATCGAACAAACTGGTCTGATCGGGGTCAAAGAGATGTATAACTCTCTTAATGTTCCCGTCCCCGGCATGGTGGAGGCGATTCGTTGTCTCAAAGAGGCCGCTTTAGGTCTTTTGACTCAAGAGGATGCTGTGGAAGCAGCCCCCTACTTCGACTTTATCATCCAGTATATGTCCTAAGCGATCGGGACAATCCCAGAGGCCTGAAGTCTGAAAAGGGGCAAATTTCGTCTCTTTCAGGGTTCAGGCTTGACTTTTTTCAGTGTTGCCAAAGGCACGGCGTAGCCGTCCAGTGATCAGTGATCAGTAATCAGTAAACAGTAATCAGGGATAAAGATGAAGATAAATAACTAACTAATTATAGCGTTTCTCACACCTGTGTGGCACAGTTAAACCTTTGCTGATTAAGCTTTTCCACATCGATAATGTACGGCTTGCGAACAGGAAATGCTATAACTTAACACTTACATCTGATCAGGTGATTTCCTCTGAAGAAATTACCAGAGGATCAATTATCTGCTGTCAGAGCTTGGCATTGTTAAACTCTGCCGAAGGTAAATTTGTTCTCGGAAATCACCTAACTTACATCTGATAACTTACATCTGATCACTGATAACTGATAACTGATTATGTTTTGGCGTATTATACTACTTACCTTTCTGATTCCATCGGTCTATGGGGTGTTTGGCTGGTCGATCGCCCATGAGCGTTTATCATGGAGTGATTGGTTACTTGCCCGTGGTGATGAGATGAATTGGACTCTCACTAGCGAATGGCTAGAAATCATCATCTATATCCTAGCGGTAGGGGTTATCCTCTCAATTGCCCTAGGATTAACTCTGTTTAGCGACTTAATGCCGCTATTTTTCCGCAGTTGGTTTAAAAACGATATTAGCGCTGTATTATCAATTCTCGGCTGGTCTTTGGCGGTAGTCTTTATCTTCCACAAGTGGGCGGTATTTAGTCGAGTTTTAATTCTGTTAGCTGCTGCTATACTCGGCCGTCTAGAACTTCAGGAAGCGGGTTACAATAGGTGGCAAGTTTTCCTGATGATCACCATCCTCTGCTTAGGTAGTTTTGGCCTGGGAATTTGGGCTTATCATCTTTGGGGTCAGGAATTTCATCAAGTTACTACTGATTAATCTTATCTCTAATCTTGAAAAAGTATGCCAAAAAAAAATAACGATACCCTCAAACGAGTCTTAATTGTTTCCTCTGGTTTAGTATTTCTGGCTTTAATGGTGGTGCCAACTTTGGGTTTATTGAAAAATAATAATTCTAATTCCCCCCAAGGCAGTCAACCCGGGCAAGAGGCAACGATTCCCCCCGAAAAATTAGCAGAAATGGTTAAAGGTTACGAGAAAATTCTCGAACGTGAACCGGATAACCCCACTGCTTTGCAAGGACTAGCACAAGCTCGCTTACAGTTAAAAGATTTTATCGGAGCCAGAGAACCTTTAGAAAAGTTATATCAAAAATATCCCGACAATCTGGAAGTTATGCTAGTTCTTTATGGAACAAGATTACAAACTCAAGATGTTTCTGGGGCCAAAAATATCCTAGAAAAGTTAGTCAAAAACTATCCCCAAGAACCGAAGTTTAAAGAAGAATTAACTCGCTTAAATCAAGCGATCGCGGCAGCTTCCAAACAGCAACCCCCAGAACCTAAAAAGTAATGAAAAAAGAATTAATTATCGAAGCTGGGCGAAGGGAAAGACAATATCGAGCATTTTTTATCTCTTGACTTGTTGCGATTATCGGCATTTTGGGCATCACTGCGGCCATTCTTCGGTAAATTAGCCCTTTTACCTGGTCATGGCGCTGCCCCCTAGACAACTAGAAAGAAACTTTGCCAATATCATCTAACGCTGACATTAGCTAACTTTGTTAGATAAGAACTTTTTTAAGAATTACGATCAGCCTATAATAATAACTGTAGTCACCCCTATCCTTTAGGGATAATTCTTGGTTTAGGGTTGATGTCCTTCAGCGCAAGCGAGATTGGTTATGAAAATTAGCGAACTAGAAAACTACTTGGCTCAGGTTAAGTTAGAGATTGGTGACATCGATATCGTCTATCAATGTCACAACCAGCACTATAGTTGGTTGGACAAAATTAGAAGCCATCAACTGAAAGTGTTAAAAAATACCGCTGACACTAAATTATTAATTTCTCTGTAATAGCCATTTTCTCTTACTAGATGCCAGCCATGCAATCCAGTCTGTCTAATCTGCTTAACAGTTTATCTTTTCTTCACTGTCGATAGGTTCTTAAACCAGCCGCGTCGCCAAAAGAAAATGATTAAACTGAAAGCAACGGTTAGCATCAACACCCAGACGAATACATAGCCCCAATACCATTCTAATTCGGGCATATTATAGGGGGATTTATCAGTATTAAAGTTCATGCCATAAATACCGACAATGAAGGTGAGCGGGATAAAAATCGTCGAGATTACCGTTAAAGTTTTCATAATCTCGTTCATTTTATTACTCACGGAAGATAGGTAAAAATCCATTAAACCATTGGCAAATTCCCGGTAATTTTCGATAACATCGAGGATTTGTACCACATGGTCATAACAGTCTCTTAGATAGGGTTTAATGGTTATATCGATGACAATGTACTCATCGCGTAGAAGCGCATTGAGGGTGTCCCTTTGCGGCCAAATTGCTCGTCGCAGGGAGAGTAATTCCTGACGTATTTGGTAAATTTTTGATAAAGTCTGTTCCGTGGGACTAGCTAAAATTTCGTTTTCTAACTCCTCGATTCTTTCTCCGTAGGACTCTAAAACAGGAAAATAACCGTCAATAATGGCATCCCAAATCGAGTAGGCTAAATAACCCGATTTTTGCTGCCGGATGGAACCTTTATTTAAACGGATTCTTTCCCTAACTCCCTCTAAAGAATCGTATTGTCCTTCTTCCTGCACGGTTAAAACATAATTCTTCCCGACTATTAAACTGATTTGTTCTAGCAAAAAACCCTGATGATCGATCAGGATGGCCATTGGTACTATAATTAAAATATAATTCTCGCATTCTTCCACTTTTGGTCTTTGGGGAATACTGACTATATCCTCAAGGGTTAAGGGATGTAAATGAAAAATTTCTCCCAACTCTTGCAGTTTATCTTCATTACCCAAACCGACGATATCAACCCAAGAGATGGAATCATCGGATAAATATTTAAGACAGTCTTGAGGTAAGATATTATTGACTCTAGTGGCTTGTTGGGAGTTATAATTGATTAAAAATATCTCGGTAGCAACGGCATTTTCATCGATGGTGATTAACCCCGGCATCGTCCCGGGTTGGTTATAGTGATAATCATAAAGGTGGGGTTTTGTCTGGGAGGATTTTCGCCCTTTTTTATACCGAGTTAATCTTTTGTTATTGCTCATAGTTGAGATCGATCGCTGTTGGTCTTTTTCTTAGCATTGATCACTCAAAAATTCCTCAATTTTTAGCTAACTTTAAGATTGTCCAAGACTGTTAAAAAACGAATATTAAACGTAAATGCCAATTATTAGCCGTTTCCCTCTCGATTTCGATGCGACGGATAAACTCACGAAAATAAAAACGGCGCTCGATTTCCGATAAATCTCGCCAAAATTGCGGAAAAGCAACGGCACGAGCGATAATAGTCAGGTTATCCGGGGGTAATTGGTCTAAACGTCCTTGAATCTGCGCGATCTCGTTTTTCAGTTTATAGGCCCGTAGATTAGCTGTTTCTCGATCTAAAATTCCCGCCGCTTCTAGGGAGGGCAATTGCGACAAAATATCGTTTTTTTGCCCTATTTCCTCGCTCATTCCCCGTTTGATCGTCTCTAAATCAGGTAAAGATATCTGGGCGATCGTCGGCGGTAGGTCTTGACAAATGCGCTCGATTGTGCTGTCGAGAATTTTTTCATAAGCGATCGCCGAACATTTTTTTGTCCGGGGACATTGCAAAGGTCGCAAATAGAGGTATTCTAGGCCCTTTCCTCGCGCTGTCACTTTGGTAATCGTCATCCCCGATTGACATTGACTACAGACGACTAAACCCGCTAAGGAACGCGGGGCGCTGGCACTGCGGGGGGGTAATTTGCGATTATTTCTCAGGATGCGATCGATCTGGGCTGCTTCTTCCCGGGAGATAATCGGGGTGTGGGTATCGGGGATAATATCTTGACCGAGATAGCACAAATCGCCGCGATAAACGGGATTGGTCAGCCATTTATGGGCAGTAGCTACCGATATCTTTTTACCGTAGCGTTTTTCTAGATAGCGCACCGTGGAACGCAGGGAAGCAGAAATCAAAAAGCGATCAAAAAAGTCTTTGACTACCGGCGCGGTACTGCGATCGAGTATATAACGCTCCTTGCCACGACGATAACCGTAGGGTGCTTTTCCGGGGGGAGGTAAAGCTTGCAGACGATTGTGAGCGTGGCCAGCTTTTAAACGATTACTTAGTTCGTTTTTTGATATTTCTTGCAGAATCTTGGCAAAATTCAGCTTATAATCTGGGTCTTCTAGGGCAATTATATCTATGTCGAGGGCTTCTAAGGATTGTAAAATTTTGCTAACTTCTGTGCCATTGTCTCCCAATTCTGCTAGACGACGCAGGATCAGCAGTCGGGGGGGAGTCCCTTGACAATCGCGGAGCAGTTGCTGCCGTTGTGAGCGATCGCCAAAATCCTGATACACTTGTTCGGGAGAATAGGCCCAAATGGAGGCATCGGGGGGACTATCGAGCAGGGGATTGGTATAGGTGTAGGCGATAATTTTCATGTTTTGCCAAAATCCTCCTATAGATAATTATCTATCTAAATTGGATCAAGAGGACGGGGGCATCTCACATTTGCAGAAATACCGAAAATCAGCACCGCCATCGTTGCAATAATAGCGGTGCTTTGCTATAGCTAACGCTACTGAGAGGAACTATTTCTTTTCAAGGCAATTGCTAATTGTCTCAGTCGTTCACTAACTTCTAAATTAAATTCTTGAGATTGCAAATTAGCGGGTAATTCTGCTACAAGCTGAGGATTCTCTTTATACCATTCGTTTTGAGCGACACCTGCCCATGTTCCTTCTTTTTCTCGAAAAATATCCACTAATCCTCTTAATTCTTGAATACAGTAGGACTCAAATCCTGCGGCTTCAAAAATACCATGGCGTAGATATTCTTCAAAAGCGTTAATATCATTAGTTACTTCAAAGGTAACAACCTCTCTGGGTGGGGTTAATTGGTCAGCCAAATCGATCCAATTAACCCCAACTGTATCTACCGTCATTCCGATAACGTTTTTGGCAATTTCTGTTACACCTAATACCTGTTGACGAAGACTAGGGTTAAAGAGTAAATCAGAACCATACTTAACGTATTTTTTTAAGACTCTAAAAGCAGGTTCATCTCCTTGATAATAGTTATCAATTAGTTCCACATCAGCCCCTAATGATTTGACAATTTGGCTGCGGGTATCACTGTTAACAGGACCGCGAATTAATGCTTCAGCAACGGGACGAGCAAACCTTAAAAATAACACTGATAAACTATTTTCTAACCGGGTTAAAAACTCCTGTTCTGAATAACCAATTAATCGTTCTTTTACTTGAGAACTTCCCCATAATAAAGAGGACATATAATCGACTAATTTTAAGGCTTCATCTTTTAATTCTGCCGCTAATTGTCGAGCAAGGGCAGCCAAAAATGTTCTAACATCCCCATACAAGTCATCCCGCCAAGCATAATTAGCTCTTACTTTGTCGAAGTCTGGAAAAGAATTTGCGTCAAAAATAATTTCTTTTTTTCTTAAAGTTTCCTGTCTTAATTTTGCCATTTCACTGGCTAACAGTTGCCCATAGCGTTCTTTAAATTTTTCGATACTACTGGAAGATTCGTTATTAACTTTTTCTAAGGGTTTGTTAATGGCAGATGTTTCATAAAAGTTTTGTAAATCAGCTTTTATCTGTTCCCATTTTCTATGCCACCATTCTGAAAAATCAATTCTTCTTCTTTCTTCTTCCAAGCGTTGTGCTTCTTCAGGATTTTCGGGAAATCTTTGACTGACAAAATGGTGAATATCCTCTGAGGTGCTGACAATTTTATCAATGGAAGCTTCACAGCGTTTCTTGAGAATTGCTACTCGCTCAGTATTAATATAATTAAAGATTTTTTGTTTAATTTCAGGGATTCCTGTAGCTTGAGTTCTTAACATTTCATCATCTATAATTCCAGTCAAAGTTTTTAATTTATCTTGAATATTGCTGGCTTTTCCGATTTCTAATTGAGTATGTTCTTCCGCCAGATTATTTAAGATTAAATAAGCTCCTGCTGAACCAGAAACAATGCGATTAACCGGTAAATTAGCGCGTTTTGACCAATCCTGAGAGGCTTCTGTAATATGAGTTTTAAGGGCTTCTGGGCTACCAAGAGAGTCAATATGACTTAAAAAGACAAATAATTTATCAGCAATGGTGACATTCTTATCACCTTGTTCTGTAAATTTAATAATTTCTAATTCGGCTTCTCGAATACTGCGAAAACGCTGAATCACGATGACTGCATCACAGTCAGATAACATTTGTTGGGCTTCATCAACGTGCTTGGCTAACCCAGAATCTGAACCAGGGACATCATAAAAGACGATTCCTTCTGCTTGAGCGAGTTTATTAGTATAAAGTCGTGCTTCTAGGACCGCATGGGCGTATTTTTCATCAGCAACGTATTTTTTTAGTTGTTCTCGGATGTCTTCTAGTCGAGTAAAAGGAATAACTAAATTACCTTCTCGTCTGACTTGTTTTAGGGTGATTTCGTTTTCTCTAATGGTGTTTAAGTCTTCTTTTGCGCCAACGGTTTCTAATTCTTTGAGAAGATGAATAAATTGTTCTTCGCTGCGGGTTTGCACTTCTAATCTTTGTTCAGATTCGCTTTTAACGGAATAAATTTGCGTGGTGGTAAAGGTACATCTTCCCCCTTTGGCAGGAAGTAAATCACATTCTAACCATGCGTTAATAAAGGTACTTTTTCCCGCCTTTTCTAAGCCAACCACAGCAATACGAAATTCTCTTTTTCTCAGTCTTTCGAGTTGACGGTTAGCAGGTATTGCCTCTTGCAGGAGGATTTCTGTTAATTTAGAGGGAACTTCAGCTTGGGGAAGTTTGGCTAAGTCAACGGCAAAATGTTGGATATTTAAGACATCACTGAGGCGGGTTTCATAGTAAGATGATGCGGATTTCCAATCCATTAAATTAACTCCTTAAATACGGTTAAATTTTCTGAGAATAGAGACATTTTTGAGAAACCCTATTTCTGTAACCTTCCCTGTTGCATTAAGTGGAAGTTCTCGCTTCATTCCATACTGAGTTTCTTTACCAATGATATTACCTCCATTTTTGAGATTAATTCTAACGTAGAATTTTAATCGACTTTCAGGAGAGCGTCCTTCGTCCGGTATAGTCTCTACAGATATTTTTTTATACTCTGGCACACATAAAAATTCTGTAGCACAATCAATTAATCTTACAACTTCATCTCTACTAAGAGAATCCCCTTTCCGCAACTTATAAACTGCTGATGCGGGAACGGCTAGACATAAAGAAGCTGTTGAATTACCTTGCTTTGTAGAACGAGTCTTGTCCTTGTCTATAGTATTAGATTTTATGGAAGATACAAATTCACGAAATTTTTTGCCAATATTCAAAACATCTTTCACTAATTCACATCCTCTTTTTCAAAATTTTCTAACTCAGCAAGGCTTTGTTTTAAAAATTTAGCTCTTTCTTGGATAGGTTTCCATATAATTTGTGTTTCCTCGTAGTTAGTAGTTATTTCCTGTTGAGCTTTTTCTAGGCTGGCTAAATAGCTATTAAAAATGTCATGGGTTTTATGATCTACATTTTTTTTTAAATTATCAATCTGTTCTAATAGCCATTCAAACATTGAACATAACATTTCAGGTTCGCCCTGTTGCTGGAATTGATGAATCCAATTCTGTAAAAGAGTTTCAGTGCTTGGAATTTCTGCAATCATGCTTTCCTTTTTTTTCATCCATAGCCAGTGTTTAAAACTTCTGTAAGTACCAGAACTGATTTCAATATCAGACTCCAAATTAAAGTCAAATTCCAGTTTTCTAGTAAATGTATTAAGTTCAGATTGTGGAAATTTTATAACAAAATTTGGTGCTTTTTCTTCAGCACCCTTTTCTATATGTTTAATATGAAATCTAAATAATTCAGATACAGATTCCTCTATTCTGTTACTCTCCTGAGCAGACACTCTCTTTAATATTTGCGATAAGATGATAGTTAGATGAATTGATAAATTATTTAACTCTTTCTTAATTATTTGAAGATTTAATTTCTCTTTATCCCTTTTTGCTGTGATTAATAAACCATTTCTTGCATCTGAACCTCTATAGCCCAATTGAATCAGGATATCCAAGTTGTTTTTTAGCATATTAACCTGATTAACATTGGCCTTTTTAAAGTTGATATTGTCCAAATCAACTCTGCCATTATCTAAAGATTTAACTACTGCTTCTAAAACGTTTCTAATAACAGTCTTTAGTGCCTCTCTCCACTCAACTAAGGGAACTAATTTCTCTTGAATTTGGTCATAAGGGGGAGTAAATTGAAGTTCATTGATAGCCTCTCTTAAACTAGCTACTAAATTATCGGCTGTTTTGGTATCAATATCTAATTTTTCAAAAACGGCTAGAGGCTTTCTTAATTTGGCATTACTAGCTTGGAGAAAAGAATCAAGATTTTCTTTTGTTTGTGATAACAATTCAGATTCTTGCTGATAATTTTCTTCTGAACTGTTAAGAATTGCCGTGGTCGTTTGTACTGCCCATTGTGCAATACTATTTCCTGCCGCTACATTAAATTTTTCTATAGCTTGGGGAATAACTAATTTAGGAAAATGTTCTGCTATATGCTTGCTTAGTTTGTCTTCAAATTCTTCTGCATAGGATTGTTTGAATAACTCTTTAGCAATTTGTTCTTGTTGAGAGACAGTCCATTTTTTAGGATCATTATCTAATTCTCCTTTTCTAATAGCATTCTTAATTAAGAATTGAAAGTGATCAATAGCTTGTTCATGGGGTCTTAATAGTTGATTAATTCTACTTTGATCGTGTTCTGACCATTTATCTTTTATAGTAGGTAACTCTTCTAAAATATCTTCAACTAATTCTTTATTTTCTTGGATTTGCAAAGCCAATAAAGCTGGCCATGTACTTAGTTTCAGAATTGTCAAATTTTCAATCTCTTCATTGTACTCTCTTAGTTGTTTTGTTAATTCTAATTTAATATTCTTGGTAGTCTTTTCAATAAAACGCTGTTCACTCCTCGGCCATCTTTGATCTTTTCTAAAAACATCAATTTTATTGAGAATAAATAGCATTCGTGCAGGAGAGCCGCCTAAATCTTTAACTTGATCAACAACTTCTGATAACAAATTATCAACTTTGTAAGGATCTGTTTCTTCACTATTATAAGTCACTAAACATAAAGCCTCACGACACTGTTTAATAATAGCTAGATTCCTCTCATCTCCGACATAAGATAATCCGGGTAAATCTAATAACTTAACTCTAACCCCTTTAGGCAATTCTAAGAGACTTTCATCTTTAATCAGTCTGAAAGGATAATAAATATTTGCTTGAGGACAAGCTAAATTAGGTTGTTCTTCTCTAGCATCAATATAACTACTCATTGCATCATATAAAAGGTCATAAATTTCCTCATCGCTAATATTTTTCCATTCACCACATTTCCACAAGGCTCCAGGTGTTTTTTCAATAATTAAACCTTTTTCTTGGTTATATTCAATCGTAACTGCTCCTGCACTCATCTCACTGACGGCGGTTGGTACAATATCAGCACCACAGAGGAAATTAACTAAGGTACTCTTACCACTGCTCGTCGTGCCAGTCGTCGCTAAAATCAGGGTAGGATGGCGCAATTCATTGATTAACACTTCTAAAGCTTTCTCTAGGTTACTAGAAAGTTCCTGGATTTCACCATGATAGGATTCAGGCAAATGCTGAATAATCTCCGTTTTGAAGTCACCCCAATAACCCGCTAGAAGGTTAGCTTTATTTTCCACTGCTTGGAAAACTTCGTAAGATTTTTGACCCATAATACTCTATCGCTGACAGAATAAGCCACAACTTCATTATAACGATAATTTTTTTTCCTGCCTATATCTCCTGCAAAAATCAAAAATTTTCCCTTATGTAAAGAGACGAACGACAGTAGGAGAAAAAATACAAGAAACCAATAGACTCTCGATAAAAACCAAGATTATGTCAAATTTATCTGAAGTTTTAGATATTTTGAACCGATAGAGCCTCGATAACTTACTTTTACAGGAGGTCTCCTTTAATTCTCCTATTCTAAACTGGTAAAAAATCAAAATCTATAATTTCTGCAAAGGTATAAGGACAAACTTGCGGAAACCTATCAACAGATAAACCAGTTTTTTTGATTACCGATCGCTTGGCTTTATCATAAATAATATCTAGCCTAGAAGCCCCATAATTGTAGAGGGTTTTTGACTGGAATAAAATTTCTAGTTCTAGACGGAAATTATCGATTTCATCGGCCCATCCCCGGCCACAATTACCTTTTTCAGTCAGCCAATACTGATACATTAATAAATGTTTAACGGTTTGAATTAGATAGCTTTCCACTTTGTTCCTTTGTTCTCTCCCCAAATCTTCTATCTCCGTTAAAAGATGTTCCCAATCTAAATTTTTAATCTCCCCGCGTCGAATTTGTTCAGTGGTTCGCTCAATCCACAAAACAAAGTCCTGATCATAAAGTTGTTTTAATTCTTCCACCTGCATAGATTTTTGGGATTGAGCCGTGTTTTTATTATCAATCATAAACAAAACCCCCCACCAATGGGCGGGGGGTTTTTTAGTTACCTAATTCAAGGTTTAGCCGAACTTGCCAGCAGTGGAGGCGATCAAGAAGGCGGCGTAGGTGAAGATATAGCCAACGGTGAAGTGAGCTAAACCAACCAAACGAGCCTGAACGATCGAGAGAGCCACGGGTTTGTCTTTCCAACGAACGAGGTTCGCCAGAGGAGTGCGTTCGTGGGCCCAAACGATAGTTTCGATCAACTCTTGCCAGTAACCACGCCAAGAGATCAGGAACATGAAACCGGTTGCCCAAACGAGGTGTCCAAAGAGGAACATCCAGGCCCAGACAGAAAGGTTGTTAACACCGTAGGGGTTGTAACCGTTGATTAACTGAGCCGAGTTAGCCCAGAGGTAATCGCGGAACCAGCCCATCAGGTAGGTGGAGTTTTCGTTAAACTGAGCCACGTTACCCGACCAGACACCGAGGTGTTTCCAGTGCCAGTAGAACGTTAGCCAACCCAGGGTGTTCAACATCCAGAACATGGCTAGGTAGAAGGAATCCCAAGCAGAGATGTCGCAAGTACCGCCACGGCCGGGACCGTCGCAAGGGAAGGAATACCCGAAGTCTTTTTTATCGGGCATTAATTTGGAACCACGAGCGTCTAAAGCACCTTTAACCAGGATTAGAACGGTGGTGTGTAAACCAAGAGCGATCGCATGGTGAACGAGGAAGTCGCCAGGACCGATGGTTAAGAAGAGGGAGTTAGTGCCGCTATTGATCGCGTCTAGCCAACCGGGTAACCAAACATCACCGTAGTTAGGATAGGCGGTGTAAGCGATACTATCGGGGTTAGACAACAGTACGTTCATGCCGTACAGGGTTTTACCCGAAGCTGCTTGCACGAATTGAGCGAACACAGGTTCGATCAGGATTTGTTTTTCGGGAGTACCGAAAGCGACGACTACATCGTTATGAACGTAGAGGCCGAGGGTGTGGAAACCTAAGAAAAGGGAAACCCAGCTTAGGTGAGAGATGATCGCTTCTTTATGCTCCAGCATCCGCGCCAGGACGTTATCTTTGTTCGCTTCGGGATCATAGTCACGCACGAAGAAGATAGCACCGTGGGCGAAAGCACCCACCGCTAGGAAACCAGCGATGTATTGGTGGTGGGTATAAAGAGCCGCTTGGGTGGTGTAGTCCTTAGCGATAAAGGCATAAGGGGGTAGCGCGTACATATGCTGCGCCACCAGAGAGGTGATCACGCCTAAAGAAGCGAGAGCCAAACCGAGTTGGAAGTGGAGAGAGTTGTTAACCGTGTCATAAAGATTTTTGTGACCGGCTCCTAACTTACCACTGGGGGGTTTGTGGGCATTGAGGATGTCCTTGATGCTGTGACCGATGCCCCAGTTGGTGCGGTACATATGACCAGCCACAATGAAGATCACAGCGATCGCCAAGTGGTGGTGAGCCATATCGGTTAACCAGAGGGACTCGGTTTGGGGATGGAAACCACCTAAGAAGGTGAGAATCGCAGTTCCCGCGCCTTGGGCAGTACCGAAAATGTGGTTAGCAGTGTCGGGGTTTTCCGCATACACACCCCAGTCACCGGTGAAGAAGGGTAGTAAACCCGCCGGGTGGGGGGGAGTGGAGAGGAAGTTGTCCCAACCAACGTGCTGACCGCGGGATTCGGGGATAGCAACGTGAACGAGGTGTCCGGTCCAAGCCAGAGAGCTAACACCGAACAGAGCGGCGAGGTGGTGGTTCAGGCGAGATTCAGCGTTTTTGAACCAAGCGAGGCTAGGACGGAACTTAGGTTGTAAGTGTAACCAGCCAGCAAAGAGGAAAATCGCCGAGAGAATCAGCAGGAACACCGCACCTTGGTATAGGTCTTGGTTGGAGGTCATACCGATGGTGTAGAACCAGTGGTAAACCCCGGAATAGGCGATGTTAACCGGATTAGAAGCACCAGCTTGGGTGAAGGCATCTACAGCGCCTTTACCGAACTGGGGATCCCAAATCGCGTGGGCGATGGGACGGATGTTTAAGGGATCTTTGATCCACTGCTCGAAGTTACCTTGCCAAGCGACGTGGAATATAGTGCCGGAAGTCCACAGGAAAATGATTGCAATGTGGCCGAAGTGGGACGCGAAAATCTTTTGGTAGAGATTCTCTTCCGTCATGCCATCATGACTTTCAAAATCGTGGGCTGTGGCGATCCCGTACCAAATCCGACGGGTAGTCGGATCTTGGGCTAGATCTTGGCTAAATTTAGGGAATTTAGTTGCCATAGCTGTTTAGGAAATTCTCCTCTCTAAATAACTGAGGCTCTTACACGAGTGCTGGTTATTTCCTTTTTTAAATTCACCCACTGTAATAGGAAACGCTTACAGTGGTATCGGTCAATCGACGCTGGTTCAGCCTAGTCTTGCCAATCCCCGGGGGACTGGCAAGCCCTTATAGGCAAGTTTAGCCAATCGAGAGACTTCTGGCCAAGAAGAATGCCCAAGTGGTGACAATACCGCCTAAGAGGTAGTGAGCCACACCAACGGCACGACCTTGAATGATGCTCAGGGCGCGAGGTTGGATAGCGGGGGCAACTCTTAACTTGTTGTGCGCCCAGACGATCGACTCGATTAATTCTTGCCAGTAGCCGCGACCACTGAACAGGAACATCAAGCTAAACGCGAAGACGAAGTGACCGGCTAAGAACATGATTCCGTAGGCAGACAGGGCAGAGCCATAGGAATTAATGACTTGCGCCGCTTGCGCCCAGAGGAAATCGCGTAACCAACCGTTGATGGTGATGGCACTTTGAGCGAAGTTACCAAGGGTAACGTGGGTGACAGTGCCATCGGGGGCGACGGTTCCCCAGACATCGGACTGCATTTTCCAGCTAAAGTGGAAGATTACGACCGAGAGGGAGTTGTACATCCAGAACAGGCCGAGGAAGACGTGATCCCAACCCGAAACTTGGCAGGTACCGCCGCGACCGGGACCATCGCAGGGGAAACGGAAACCGAGATTCGCTTTATCGGGAATCAGACGGGAACCGCGAGCGTAGAGAACCCCTTTGAGGAGAATCAACACCGTTACATGGATGGTGAAGGCGTGGATGTGATGCACGAGGAAATCGGCAGTACCGAGAGTGATCGGCATCATGGCCACTTTGCCACCCACTGCTACCACGTCGCCACCGAAAGCATAACTAGCGGTAGTGAGAGCGTTAGGAGCGGTGTTGCCGGGGGCTAGGGTGTGGAGACTTTGTACCCATTGGGCAAAGATGGGTTGTAGTTGAATTCCCGTATCCGAGAACATATCTTGGGGACGACCAAAAGCCCGCATGGTGTCGTTGTGAATGTATAAACCGAAGCTATGGAAGCCGAGGAAAATACATACCCAGTTCAGGTGGGAGATAATTGCGTCGCGATGACGGATCACCCGATCGAGCAGGTTATCGACGTTTTTGGCCGGATCGTAGTCCCGCACCATGAAGATCGCTCCGTGCGCTCCCGCACCGACGATTAAGAAGCCACCGATCCAAGTGTGGTGAGTAAACAAGGATAGTTGGGTGGCGTAGTCCGTCGCCTGATAGGGATAGGGCGGCATGGCGTACATATGGTGGGCCACGATGATGGTTAGCGAACCTAAGAGAGCAAGGTTAATCGCTAACTGGGCGTGCCAAGAGGTGGTCAGGATTTCGTACAGTCCTTTGTGACCTTGACCGGTGAAGGGACCTTTGTGGTTTTCGAGGATTTCCTTCATGCTGTGACCGATACCCCAGTTGGTACGGTACATATGACCAGCAATGATGAATAATACAGCGATCGCCAAGTGATGGTGAGCGGTATCGGAAAGCCAGAGACCACCGGTCACGGGGTTCAAGCCACCTTTGAAGGTGAGGAAATCCGAGTAAGCACCCCAGTTAAGGGTAAAGAAGGGGGTCAAACCCTGGGCGAAACTGGGATATAAATCCGCCATCTTGCTCGGTTCGAGGATGAACTCGTGGGGCAAGGGGATGTCTTGGGGAGCGACTCCAGCATCGAGGAGTTTGTTCACCGGTAAAGAAACGTGAATCTGATGACCGGCCCAACCTAGGGAACCTAAGCCGAGTAAACCCGCCAAGTGGTGGTTCATCATCGATTCCACGTTTTGGAACCATTCCAGTTTCGGTGCGCTTTTGTGGTAATGGAACCAACCGGCAAACAGCATCAGGCCCGCCATAACTAAACCACCGATAGCGGTGCAGTATAGCTGATAGCTGTTGGTGAACCCGGAGGCGCGCCAAAGGTAGAACAGACCAGAGGTGATCTGAATACCGTGGAAACCGCCGCCCACATCGCCGTTCAGGATGCCTTGACCGACGATCGGCCAGACCACTTGGGCGCTGGGTTTGATGGCCAGCGGGTTGGTTAACCAAGCTTCATAGTTAGAAAATTTCGCGCCGTGGAAGTACATTCCACTTAGCCAAACGAAGACAACGGCGAGATGTCCGAAGTGGGCACTGAAGATTTTCCGAGAAATATCTTCTAGATCGCTGGTTTGACTATCAAAATCGTGGACGTTGGCGTGTAGGTTCCAAATCCAGGTGGTGGTTTTGGGTCCTTTGGCTAAAGTGCGATCAAAATGCCCCGGTTGCCCCCACTTCTCAAAGGAAGTAGGTACTGGGTCTTTATCTACAATCACTTTAGCTACCGCCTCTTTGGGGGGGAGTGCCATGAGGATTCTCCTCTCTCGACAATAGACTTAGCGTTTTATTTGAGGATAGATTTTTTAACCTAAAAAAGGCAAGTTGAAATCTGACCCACCTTTTGTTAATGTCGCTTGACTTTCCTCTTGGGTGAGATTCCAGTCGAAAGCATCAATAGTAGATGATAAGTCTTTGTTCTCTTGTCTGTTCGTTATGCTTAACAATAATTAAAATTCTCTCAATCCTTGATAGGAGAGACGTTTTCTGCTATGGACGGTCTTAGTCAGGGTCTGACTGGTGATTTTTCTTTACAAAAGTTTATCAATTGTCGCTCCGGAAGCCAATTTCCCCTTTTTCTCCCTCACCAGACCATATAGAAAATTCAATAGATAGATTCTCAAAAAACAATCAAACAATTCTGTAAAATTGAGGCCATGACCTCATCTTCTCGCGCTTTTGCTGACACCATAGCATTCAATGACTCTAGCAAAAATCAATGGTTTGTATAGATTTTGGCCTTGGCTCTAGGAGGAACGTGCTATCCCTACTACATAGATTAATCCCCGTCAAAACCCTTCATATATGCCTTTTGATCGGTTTACTGACCACCCTGTTAACGGCCTGTGGCGATCGCCTGACAGCTACCAATCTCCCCACTTCCGAAACCCCTCATCTTCCCGTCGTTCGAGGCCGCATTTCTGAGGTTGCCCCCCCGGCCCTAATTCAGGAACTGCGCCCCAGTTTAGATCGTTACGCTCCCCAAGTAACGATTCTCAGTCCTCTGGCCGAACAAGTTTTCGATGACCCTCAGGTGACAGTTAAACTACAAGTGTCTGATCTGCCAATTTTCCAAGACGATACCCTGAAATTAGGACCCCACTTGAGCCTAATTGTCGATAATGAACCGGCAGCGGCTATCTACGACCTCAAGCAACCGATTATCCTAGAAAATCTTGCCCCAGGTACTCACACCCTCCGCGTCTTGGCCCTGCGGCCTTGGCAGGAAAGTTTTAAAAATGATGGGGCTTTTGCTGAAACAACCTTTCATATTCTGACAAAAACAGGCAAAAATGCCCCCGATAACAACTTACCCCTATTAACCTACAGTAGTCCGCAAGGAATCTACGGTGCAGAACCGATCCTGCTCGATTTTTATCTGAGTAATGCTCCTCTACGTCTGTCCAATACTGCCAACGGGGATAATAATCTTCAAAATTGGCGCATTCGTGTCACTGTCAACGGGGAAAGTTTTCTGCTTGATACTTGGGAACCAATCTATCTCAAGGGTTTTGCCAAGGGCAATAACTGGGTACAACTAGAATTCATCGATGGTAAGGGAAATAAAATCGAAAACGAGTTTAATACCAGCGTGCGCGTGATTAGCTTTGAACCCTCTTACCAAGACGGCCTCAGTCAATTAGTCCGTGGCGATTTATCCCCTACAATTGCCCGTAGCATTGTTGATCCCAACTATAAAACTCTTCCTAGTCTAGAGGAAGAAACCCCTATAGTTGAGGAAACACCCGTTATTGAGGAAGAAGAAACCCCTATAGTTGAGGAAACACCCGTTATTGAGGAAGAAGAAACCCCTATAGTTGAGGAAACACCCGTTATTGAGGAAGAAGAAACCCCTATAGTTGAGGAAAACCCTATAGTTGAGGAAAACCCTGTAGTTGAGGAAAACCCTGTAGTTGAGGAACCCCCTATAGTTGAGGAAAACCCTGTAGTTGAGGAAACCCCGGTTATTGAACCAGAAAGCCCAATTGTGGAAGAAAAACCAGTAGAAACAGAAACAATCGAAAAGGTCGAGGGAACCCCCGAAGCGATCGAATCTCCCCTAACCACCATACCAGAGACAAAGGAGATTAACGAACTGGCCCCCAGTATTCAGCCTCTGGTAGAAGTGGAACCCATTCCCGAACCCCAGAACAATAGCGAGAAAAAAATCACCATTTTTGATCGCATTCAACAAACCTTAAATCGCTTCCAGTTACCCTCTCCCCCAGCGGAAAAAGCTATCGAACTACCCACCCTCGATCCTGAATTATTCAGCAACATCGATCGATCTTAAAACCCAGCTTAATAAGCGATCAGTTATTTTAGGTATTAGCTATCAGCATTCAGCTTTTATTTAGTCGATTAATGGCTAAATAGCCATTTTTGCGCTGATTTTACTGTTATATGGCTGACGGCTCATAGCTGATGGCTTAAAGACCGCCCAGAAAAACCCCCGCCAAATCAACGAGCGAGAAATTATTAAACTAATATTTCGCAATATGGACAAAATCAGGAACTAAGTTATAATCTAAAACGTCTATAGACGGTTTACTAACTTTTTGCTTGAGGTAATTGTGTTTAACAAAATTTCCCTTGTCGCTGGTTTTGCCGGTTTAGTTGCCCTAACTACCGTTGGTGCTGTACCCGCACAAGCAGGACTGGAAAATAACGAAATTCTGATCAGTCAACTGCGCGGCCATGACACCTACAGAGGTGAGCCGCAACTCAACCCGGGTGACTATATACTCGGTCGCGTCCGGGGAACCGTGGGTGGCATTATGTCCATCCAATTGATCAGACTTGTAACAGTGGATGGCAAAGAAATTTTCAACGGCGACTTTGCTGACGGAACCACCGCTCGTATTACTGGGGATGGCACTGGTGGCGACGATGTACTATTGCAAGTGGTAGATGGCAAGTTAATTTATGTGGGTAAAGCTCATCCCTATTGGGTTTCCCGCTTGAAACTAAAATCAGAAATCGCCGTCAGTACCACTCGCTCGCAACTTTTAAGAGAAATCAACGAAAAACAACCTGCTTGGGGACTTCCCGCTTTACCCCCGGAAACCAGAACCTTTACTGAAGTTGCTCCTCAACCCGCTCCCGAGCCTAGTGTATCTCCTATCCGCGGACTTTGGTAGTGGGAAGACATCAGCAGAAAATCTCTTGTCTTAGAAGCTGAAAAATCTTCTCGAATTTAATACAAGTGTACTCAAAAGCTCTCTCTTGTTTCGATCGAAGGGGGGGTCTTTTTTAGTCAAAAATTGAGAAATAATTGTATTTCAGCCCAGATTGTCGTCATCACATCGGTAAGGGCATGATCGCTATCTAATTCGATTAATTTCACCCAAGGACGATTCATGCAATAATGGCGACTATTTTCTAGGGGAATCACCTCATCGGCACGACCATGAATAATCAGGGTGGGGAGCTGCCTGATTAACTTTTCTTGGGGATAATTAGCTAAATCATCGATAAATTTGCAATAAATTGGCAGATAACGGCGATAACCGTAGTGATAAACCGATAAACTCCCAGATTTTTGCCAATTGGCTAGGGTTTCTGCTCCCAATTGTCCCAACCAAATCGGCCCGAAATTAAAAGCTGGAGCTAATAAAACGAGCCTTTGCACCTGAGAATAGGTTTCTGCCAGCCAAGCTGCCGTTAAACCGCCAAAACTGGAACCAATCAGAGTAACAGGAACCTGAGATTGTTCAATCACTCGGCCGATTTGGACAATCTGACGAGTGAGAGTTAAGCTAGAAAAGTCATCACCGTTAAGATCGGGAATTTCCATCGCTAAACCCCTCTTTTGCCAACAATGTCTCAAAAATTGCGCTTTTGTTGATTGGGGGCTAGAAGCAAAACCGTGTAGATAAATATATCTGTTTTCAAGGACTGCCATTCTAGAACCAATTAGATTTCTTCATCTTGCTCTTTGGTAGCACTGGGAGAAGAATTATAAATGGCATCTAACTGCTGACGAGCATCTTCGACAGTGAGAGAACGAATCACTAACAGGGGTTCATTAATCGGTTGTCCAGTCTCGTCCAAAAGTTCCGGATGGGAAGTCATGGGATAACCGTAGGGATTATAGGAATTAGCCGATTTAGCAGGACGTTTCTGGGAATCCATGCTGACAGTAATCAGACTCCGAATTAAATTATTAATGGTCAAAAAAGCGATAACCGTGAAGGCGAGGATATAGAGCAGATGTAACATTGGCCGAGTCTCCCATGAATTATGTGTGAATATTCCTAAATTGCCAAAACTTTATGCTAAAAATTCGCTCAACTCTCTAGCTTACCAAAAAGTTTCAGGTTAAGCGTCAGTTTGAGGAGATTGATATTCTCCCCAACCTTGTAATCGACGACGACTGCTGACCCCCCAACACTCTGCCACCAGCTGGTGCCAAGGCAATAACATCTTGGCCTCGATACCCACCTGACCACCTGTGGTTTTAAAGAGTAAATAAGCCGTGGCTACCTCCTGTTGGGCGTTTTTGACTCTTGCTAATAAATCGTTTTGTTCCTCGAGGCTGAGAAAGGATAATCTCTCGGATTCGAGGAGGAGACGGGAACGGGAAAACCAATGGGTGAAATCCTCTAGTAGAGGTTCCAAGATAGTTTTCAGGAGTTCGTTTTCGGTGGGTTGCGAAGGAAACATTATTCTTATAATGACGATTTTGCTTACCTTAATCTTAGCGTTATTTATATTTCTTAACATTGTGACGGTAAAATTTTAAGATTTGCCCCGGCGGTAGGCGGCACTAAAGAAGTCCTGTTCGCAACTAAGAGCATAACGATAGGATAAAGAGATATTTTCCGTCATCAGCGCGTATTTATCCGCCAATTCCTCTAATTGACTTGCTAAAGCTGCGAATTCATACCCACTATAACTATCAATCCAAGCTTGATAGGGATTCTCAGAAATCGGTTCTAAGGCTAATTGTTGGCCTAGATAAGCATAAAGACGCATACAGGGACTCATCGCCACGGCAATCGCACCGATGTCACCCATCCAAGCGGTAGCGAGAAGAAAATCCCGATAGCGACGGGTGGCGTTAGCGGGCTGAACCTTTCTCAGGTCAACCCCCCACTGTAAAGCGTAATTTTCGTGTAATTCTAATTCCTTTAATACCCCTGCCGCTAACCGATGAAAGCTAGTGAATCCCTGCCAATCGGGAGCTTTAGCGGCGGCGATACTGTAAGCACGGGCGAAAGATTCCAGAAAAAAAGCATCTTGACCGACATAAAAAGCAAAACAGTCCCGTTTAAGCTCTCCTGTGGCGATACCTCGCACAAAAGGGTGTTCGAGGCAAGCTTGCACTAGATCTTGATGGCTGTGCCAAAGTTGCTGACTAAGCATAGGAAAATACTAATTATACTAAATCCGTTGAGTATAGGCTACATATCAGGACAGGCAAAAGGCAATAGGCAATAGGCTTCGGCCGTGAGCTCAGCCGAACGGCAAAAGGAGCAATAGATAATCAGTTTTTAATAACCAGATTTAGTATTAGGTGGACAAGGTTGGTTAAGTGGGTGGGTGGAATTAAATATAAGATGAATGTAGGTTGGGCTTCGGCCGTGAGCTTTTGCCGAACGGTTGAAGCATGAAACCCAAAGCCCGCATGGGTTACTGAAAATGGGTAAAACCCCACACCCCACACCCCACACCCTACACCCCGTCAGTTCATTTCCTTAACCCAAACTGACGTTAACCCTGTTATAATACAGATAACTGACTAAATTTGAATTAAAAACTATGCGACTTAAGCGATGGGAGTCCCCCCGCCGTCAGGGACGTAACGACAAAGGCAAGGGTGGTTCGGCCCGACAGCGACAACTGAAAAAACAATTTAAAATGCTGTCGAAAAAACTGAAAGGGGGAGAGAGTAACATCTCTCCTCTTTTTTTGTCCCCAGCAATCGCCACTGAAAAATCTTCCTCTGGGAAACTCTCAGTCTCCTGAAACAGTCCCAGACTTGAGCCACTTTCAGATTAGGGAAAAAAATGAAGCGTACACTTGCCGTCATGACGATGACAGTAGCTTTAACCGTCACCAGTAACCATTCTAGCCTTGCGGGAGCAATCTTTGATCGCATTCAAAAAACTGGGGTAATTACTGCCGGCGCTCGTAAAGATGCTATTCCCTTTGGTTTTATCAACTCCCAAGGCAAGTGGGTGGGTTACAGCCTTGATATGTTAGAGTTAATTCGCAAAGAAACCGAACGGAAGTTAGGAAAACCGATTAAATTAAAAATTGTTGAGGTTACTCCCCAAAATCGTTTTGAAAAGTTAAAAACAGGGGTCATAGATATCGAATGTGGCTCTACTACTTTTACTTGGAAAAGAGAAAATGAGGTTGATTTTTCCGTTAGTTATTTTGCCAGTGGCACTCAATTGTTAACCCGCAAAGGTAGTAATCTCGATGACATCGGTAGCCTGGCAGGTAGACGCATTGGAGTGATTGCCAATACTACTAATGAAGCGGTGATTAAAACCCAACAACCCGCCGCTATTTTGGTCAAAGTTAAAAATCGTGGCGAGGGTTTACAAAAACTGGAAACGGGAGAAATTGATGGTTTTGCCAGTGATGGTATTACCCTAGAAGGCTTAAGGAAAAACGCTAAAAATCCCAATAATTTAGCCATAGTTCCCTCCTATCCCTACGCCTACGAATCCTATGCCTGTACTTTACCCGAAAATGATTCTAAATGGCGCGATACAGTGAATTATACGCTATTAAAATTTATGGAAGGGATCGTTAGTGACCAACAACAAGCGGTGACAATTTATGAACGTTGGTTTGGTGAAGACGGGGTTGTTCCCTATTCCAGAGAAACTATTAATGATTATTTTCAAGGCATTGTCAACACCTACGAATGGATTCCTTTAACTGTATTTCCCTAAAATCAAAACCTTTTCAGAGACCAGTGGAAAAAGGCACTCTTGCAAGTGGGAATTA
The DNA here is from genome assembly GCF_000981785.2 of Microcystis aeruginosa NIES-2549. Taxonomy (NCBI): domain Bacteria; kingdom Bacillati; phylum Cyanobacteriota; class Cyanophyceae; order Chroococcales; family Microcystaceae; genus Microcystis; species Microcystis aeruginosa. Next base: position 1,632,736 of record NZ_CP011304.1, read on the forward strand.
TGAATTATGAATTATCAATTATGAATGGGGAAGTGGGGAGTATTTTCAGTGAACAGTGAATAGTAAACAGTAATCAGTGAACTGAAAACTCACATCTGATAACTGATAACTGATTCAAGGCTGTCTCCTGTCTCCTATCTCCCCAAAAGGAAAACTTACTATATCACCATTAAGATAACTGCTGTAGCAAGTGCCTGTAAATTTCCTCTAGCAGCCTTGGCGAAAAATCACCATCGGGTGATCAATCTCTGTGCTAAGTTAGAAGATTATCACGATCGCATCTAGCCAGTACCATGAGTGAAATTAGCGTCGGGGGAAAAGTCCGTCTGATTGCCATTCCCCCTTACCTGAAAACCGCCGATCCCATGCCTATGTTACGGCCGCCAGATCTGCTCGATATCGACGATATAGGCACGGTGATCGATCGCCGGCCGGGGGGTTATTGGGGTGTAAAATTCGATCGAGGCTCATTTCTGCTCGATAGCAAATATTTAGAAGCCATTTAAACCAGTTAAGTGTATCGCAGTCAAGACAACTTTGATAAATCACAAGCAAATCTAACGAGTTAATTTATGTCCAATACTTTTCTATCGATCATTATCCCGATGCGCGAGGGATTTAGCGAACATTGGCTAGGAGAATTATTGAAAGTCAAGGGAGATATAGAATTTATTTTAGTTCATCCTCCTGGGGTCAACCCTTCCCCAGTCAATGATCCACGCATAAAACAGATTGTCTGTGCTTTACGAGGTGAAATTATTCAAAGAAGTACAGGATTTTTAAATGCCAGAGGTACTTATATTCTCACAATCAATTGCGATGAATATTTACACCCGGAGGTCGTCACCTTAGTCAAAGACTATTTTGACCGCTTCCCCAATAGTTGGGTATTAAGATTAGCCAGACGTGGATTTCCCTACGGTGAACGAGAAAAATTAGAGAGTCCTTGGCCAACAATTCCCGATGTAAAAAGTTTAGCTATCTGTAGCAGGAGAGAGAATAATAGTAACTTATTTAAAGAGAATAATTATTTATTAGAAGCACCGATCGCTCCTTTAGATAATCCTTTTAATCCTAGCGCCCTGATCGGGAAACGTCGAGATCACAAGGGTCCTCACATGGAAAACTTTGATAAAAAAGTTTGGAAAAACGAACTGGTACAACCAGCAGTTAAAGAGATTACCGCTTCCATGAACGTCACTGGACCGATTAAATATATTCCCTTTTGGTGTTTAGATAGATTACTGGGTTTATATATTCAGGCCAAGTTTTTTGAGCGAGGTAAAACTATCGGTCATTGGCTGCCAGAAATAGCCGAACAACTGCGGATTGAAGATAATCCTCCTGAGTATAAAAGAACTAAACGTTTTTACTTTATTGCCGAGGTGATTCTCCTGAGAAATTTCCCTAAATACGGTTATCTTTGGAATTTAATTCTCGCTCAAGCGACGGAAGTACCGGGACGAGCCATCGATTCCCTAAAACGCAAATTATTGCCAGAAAAACCTTCTATATCCAAGTGATCGGTAATCCAGAATAATAACCTAAATTTATGGAACTATGCTCTGTTTCCCAATCTAAAACCTGTTCGACACGCTGATAAATTGCCGCCGCTTCTTCACTAGAATTGCCGATACAAGTTAACCCTAATTTACCAAATTCTGACAGCGCACCCATGAGATGAAAAACTGTTCCCGTTTTACTGCTACTATCAAAATGCAAGCGATGTTTAGCAATAATATCCATTAAATCATCGGGAAGTAAACCTTTGTATTGGGGTTTGTGGAGATTATCGGAGGCAATATAGTATTTTTCCTGGTGAGGTTGACTAAAAAATAATCCAGTTTCTCGATCGTATTCACCATTAGTTAAAAGTTTCAATGTCATGAAAGGATGGGTGGTTCCTCCTTTTCGCAGATTAATTTCGATCGCCTGTAAATCCCAGACTAAAGTGTCTGGATTTTTCACAGCGACGAAATCAACTCCATAGCGTTCAATTGCCCCCTTGGCTGCCAGAATTTCCCCTATTTTTAGGCCTAATTCCTGTAATTGTAGACGATAATTTTCATCGGCAGGAAAATGACAACCTAGATAAATTTGACCATCGGGACCGCCTAAAATTTGATCGTGAGTGGAAATAATATTCACTTCTCCCGTGGGTGTAATATAACCCTGCACACTCGGCGATCGCTTTTCTTCTCCTTCAATAAAAGCTTCGACAATTGCCCCTAATTCAGCAATTTTACTGGAAAAACTCTCCCAAGTTTCATCACTTGCTTGAAAACTCATCTTGTCTAATTGTTTAGCCAAGAGATTCATTCTCTCGCTTAAATCTAGACTGTTACTATCAACAATTCCCCCTAAAGGACGTAAATCTAAAACCGCATTTCCTTCTCCCGATAACCCCTCATTTAACTTCACTACCATGCGTTTTAATTGCGGTTGACGGGACCACAAACTAGCGGCTTCGTATAACAAATCCTTGACCGTATTTACCTGTAAACTACCGTCAGGATGGGGAATATTGCCTTGACCAAAAATCTCGCGACTGCCACTTTTAGAACCCCAATACAATAAGTCTGGACTACAGGCAAATAAAGGAATATCTAATTGTAAAGACAATTCTCGCTCTAAATTAGTAGAATTAAAACAAACCATGTAGGCACGATCTCGACGCAACGCTTGCCTGATTCTTTCTACTAAGCGCGGTCTTTCCAGAATTTTTTGGGTTAAAGGTTGAAAAGAGTTATCGTGAGTTGTCAGTAATAAAAGACGGTTATTAGCATGGGAAAAAGGAATCCCTGGCAACAATTGCAGGTAATAATCAATCACCATCCGCGACAGTGGCTGCGCTGTTACATAGATTAAACGAGTTTTCGGGTGTCGCAACCGAATCAGAGAAAATAATAATCTTTCTTCGTAATGTAAAAAACCCGCCACTTTTTGACCGACTCTCTGATCGATACTAAAAGAAGGGACAACGAGGATATCATAATCGCATTCATCCGATTCGGGAACGTTTTCTCCCTGCCAAATCTCTTTTAATTTTTCTTGTAATTCTTGATACCGCAGCCGCTTTTCTAGCATCACATCTCTATCTAACAGCATGGTTTGTCCCACCTCTGTGGTTGCAGACACCTGTATCTTATCTATTTTTAGGACCTGTGGTCTCCAGTGCCTTTCTTTTCTTAATATTCCCCAATCCCTCCGATCATTGCCCTTAAAAAGGGATACAGTGGACTCTGTATCCCCTTTAATCACCTGAGATTGGCTTTAACCTAGCGGGTGGAATAAGAGATCGGGATAAAAGCGATTAAATTCGATTAAAATCCCGGCGGTGAAAGTCAGCAGCGCCATAATTAACACGGGTGCGGACGAGAGAAATTTAGTAAGTCCTTCCATCTGAGTTCTCCTAGGGAATAAAAAGTCAAGGGTTTGACACAAAAATTAACGAGGGGAAACGGTAATTTCCGAATCCTTAACGGTTAATTTACCAGAAGTGGCTTCTTGTAAAGCCGCCAAGGGCCAGAGGAACCCCGTTAACATTTTGCTCAAAGCGAGGGGAACATCGATGATGATTTCCTTCATTTCGGCATCTTTGCTGTCGCGCACGGCGATTAAATAGGCCCGACCAACCCAACCGATCCAACCGGTAATGTACAGGAATAGGATGCTAGGGATAAAGAAATCACCCATGTGATCCCAACGACCATCAACAATTAGGTGCGGATAGCCTTCGGGTCCACAGAGAGCCTGGGAGTAGGTTTGAGCGCGTTTGGCTCCCGATTCGGGGTCAGGAGTGGTGTTGCGGAAACTCTTCGCTTTTTGCAGGAAAGCGGGATTTTCGCTACAAGGGGTCAGATTGGACAAATCAGCCGACGCTGGAGCGGCAAAGGTGAACCAGAGAGATAGCACCAGGGCCAGAGCGAACAATTTTCGCATAAATTGTTTCCTTTTGTTACGAAATATGAAGTTCTTTGTTCAAAAAGCGAACAATTTGATCGTACACGGAAAAAATCTTACTCCGATGAGGGGTACGAGTAAAGTTTCTATTACAAAACTATACGCAAAGCTTCAGACCCCGGTGATATGAACCACCACTTGTCTTTGGTGACGACTCTGACGATGTTCCCAGAGATAGATACCTTGCCAGATGCCTAAAACTAATTTACCCCTAGCGATCGGGATTTGTTCCGATGTCCGGGTTAGGACCGAGCGAATGTGAGCGGGCATATCGTCTGGCCCTTCGGTAGAGTGATAGTAGAGACTGCTATCTTCCGGCACTAACTTGGCGAAGAAATTGGCCAAATCCGTGAGAACATCGGGATCGGCATTTTCTTGGATCAGCAAGGAAGCGGAGGTGTGACAGACAAATATACTGCATAATCCCGTCGTTATGCCCGATTCAGCCACGATCGCTTCTATGGGGGCAGTCAGACGATGGAAATTCTTGGGACTGGTGGCAATTGTCAGGGATTTTTGATATTGACGCATGGGAACCGAATCAGAGAGAAATGGGGGTAGGGGGGATTGTCCTCGATAGCAAAGGTTGTCCCGCTTGCAAGAGATCGTGAAGGTCCACCACTGCCCCGATAACAGCGATCGCCGGGGATTCAAAGCCGGTGGCTTCGATCTGGTCCATAATCGTAGTGAAAGTACCGATTAACTGCTGTTGCTGCGGTGTTGTTCCCCAGCGAATCAGGGCGATCGGTGTTTCTGGACTTCTGCCCGCCTTGGTCAACTCCCCGATAATATAGGGTAAATTATGCACACCCATGTAAACAACAATTGTTTCTGCGCCATGGGCGATCGCTGACCAGTTAACTTGAGGACGATATTTACCCGCCATCTCGTGGCCGGTGACGAAGGTAACGGAAGAACTATAATCGCGATGGGTGAGGGGAATACCGGCGTAGGCAGGCACGGCAATTCCTGAAGTGATCCCCGGCACGATCTCGACGCTAATTCCGGCGGCAATCAGATCGAGCATTTCTTCACCCCCGCGACCGAAAACAAAGGGATCACCCCCCTTGAGACGAACAACCACAGCATTAGTCTGGGCCTTCTCGATCAGTAAAGCGGTGATTTCCTCCTGTACTAGAGAATGACGACCGCGACGCTTACCCCCATGGATTTGTTCGGCCCTGGGGTTAATCATGGCTAGAATCGAGGGGCTAACTAGGGCATCATAGAGGACAACATCGGCATTTTCTAGGAGAACTTTCGCTTTTAAGGTCAACAAACCGGGATCTCCGGGACCCGCACCGACGAGATAGACCTTACCGCAACTTTCTGATTGATTCATAGATACTGGGGAGAAAATTCTTGCTTCGATCGAATGCGCTTGATCCCTACTTTATTGTGACTGGGACAAAATTTGGTATTTTTGGCTACAGTTACTCGGCGATCATGCGCTTTCTTCATGAAGAATTATGATCTTAACATTACTTAACCTTTAATCTAGCGATCACTCTGATCCTAAATCTTGTTTAACAGGTATGGGGGAGAGCGGGTTTTTAAAGTGGGATTGGGAGTTAATCATACTATTAAAAACCGATTCAGTATAACGGTGAAGTTAGGCAATTGGTACGACTTGGAGGCGTAACCCAAGTGATTGTAAGACCTTAAGAACTGTGGCAAACTCTGGATTGCCTTCGATTGACAAAGCTTTATAGAGACTTTCACGCCCCAACCCTGTTTCACGGGCAATATGTGTCATCCCTTTAGATCGAGCAATATCACCTAATGCTGCTACCACTAAGCTTGGATCGCCATCTTCAAGAGCTGCTTCAAGATATGCAGCTATATCTTCTTTTGTTTCGAGATGTTCTGCCGCATCCCAAGGATAGGTTTGGATAGTAGCCATAAAAATCTCCTATAAGTCTTGTGCTAAATTTAATGCTGTTTTGATGTCCCGTTCTTGAGTTTGCTTATCTCCTGCTGCCAAGAGGATGATCAAGGTCTCTCCTCGCTGAATGAAATACACCCGATAGCCTTGGCCATAATCGATCCGCAGTTCCGATACACCTTTTCCTACTGGTTTAACATCGCCTGGATTGCCCATAGACAGGCGACGAACACGAATGTCTATACGTGCTTTTGCTTGGCGATCCCGCAAATTGCTAAACCACTGAGAGTAGGTTTCGGTCTGGCGAATTTCAATCATGCCCTGTATCCTATGGGATACAGAAGGACAAGCAATAAAAATAAGGTGCGTTACATTTCATTAACGCACCCTACTGGATTGTTTCAGCTAATTTGGTGTATTAGAAAAATGCTAGAAATTCTATAATCTAAGACTTTAAGCCGAAATCTATTGCCCTATTTTAGCTGAAACAGTCCACTACAAGATCGGCGTACTGCTACGCAGTGCCTTCGGCATCGCACTGGGTTCTTTTTCGGTTGAATGAGAGCGTTTTACTTTGCGTTTTAAGGTTGCACCTGCGCCAAGTATTCCCAGGGAAAATAGACTTATGATTGAGGTGGGTTCGGGAACTCTTGGTCCGTAAATATATCTTACTCCCGCTATATCATCCGGCTGTAGTCCATTAAAATTCTCACTATAATATGGGTACATAAGGGAATTAAGAACATTCGTATGATCAAGTCCAATAGCATGACCGATTTCATGGGCGGTCACTTGGAAAATATCCAGCGTGTTTATGTTACCATCAATGCTATTAACTGTCCAATTTTCAGAAACATCGAAGTGAATATCCCCTGCTCGTGTGTTGCCATTAGGTGGGGGATAATAGCCATGGGCAAGAGTTCCAAACGGACCGTCAAAAATGTGACCAGCTAAGCGAATATTACCCAAAATAGCATCGGGATGATCAAATGGTAATCCTGTGTCAGCTACTTCCACAAAGTTGATGTTAGCAACATTAGACCAAGCTTGAAAAGCTTTCTGAATTTCGGCTTTAAAGCCAGCAGGCATGAAAGATGCTAATGATGCTGTGGTGCATCCTAGTGGTTCAAATTGACCATTACAGGAAACACCACTAGGCATTAAACTCCAAGTAACATTAGCCCCTGTTCCAAAAACAGGATCACCCCATTTTGTTCCCGTTACCACGAATGCTGAGGCAGTTGAAGATATCCCAATAATGCCAGAGATAACCAGTGTGGTAAACAAAGTCTTTTTAATCATTATTTCCTCAATTTGAGTAGGTGACTTAAATTGCGCTTATTCTAAACAAACCAAACTTTTCTGTCAAGGCTTTTAAAGTCATATAAAGTTATATAAAGCAGTATTAAGAAAAATAACTTAAATCTAAAAATAATATTAAATTGACCGTACACCTGATAATGTCATATAATGTCGGGTAAAAGCTTATTAATCTTGATTCTGTGTGTAAAAATGAACAATTTTGATATTCACTCTTTAATTACAACTGTTGATAATCCCATCTTCTCCTATACAGGAGAGAATTTAGATGATGTTCAGTCTGAAATCTTAGAAGGGGTGATTAACCATCAAAAATACACAGAAATCGCTAAAAGTCATCATCGTTCCGAGAAATATGTCAAGGATGTAGCCGGTAAGCTATGGAAAACCTTATCGGAAATTTTAGGAGAAGAAGTTAATAAAGCTAATCTTAGGTCTAGTCTGCGAAGATATTATTATAATGTCGCTAACAATAATGTCGTTAACGGTGTCCAAATTAATAAAGGTCATATCTGTAATCAACTACCAGAAAACCAATTACAAAAATTTGATCCAGAAGAAGAATATAAACTCGAAATCGCTACAGAATTGATGAAGGAAGGCTTAACCGTCGAACAAATTGCTAGAGTGTTAAAACTTCCCTTAGAATTAGTTAAACAGCAACTTGAAAAACCTAAGTAACCTAATTAATGGTGGTATTTGGCACTGGCAGAGCATTTCTAAGTTCAATAATAATTTCTATTTTAATAAACTTCATCATGAGAGCCAATATCAACGAGACAACCATTAAGGTTACAATGAAAGAATCAGATTTCAGGAAATAGCCATGAAACGAGATGAGGTACTAACAATTCTCGCGAAACACCGAGAACAATTAGAAAAACTAGGGGTAAAATCTCTGTCTCTATTTGGTTCAGTAGCAAGGGATGAAGCACGTTTTGACAGTGATGTAGATTTATTGGTAGAATTTAGTAAAGCGGTAGGGTTATTTGAGTTTATCGAGGTACGACTTTACTTAGAAGATATATTAGGATGTTCTGTTGATTTAGGTACTCAAGATTCTTTAAAAGAACATTTACGACAACCTGTATTAAAGGATGTGATTAATGCCTTTTAGAGATTGGCAACTTCGTCTTCAAGATATTATTGAATCCATTGATGAAATCTTGGAATGGACGGCTAATATGACCTTTGAAGATTTTAGATCAAATCGAGTGACTCTTAAAGCAGTTCTTTATAATTTAGGAATTATTGGTGAGGCATCTAGAAATATTCCTAGTGAGATACAATTGCGTTATTCTCAAATTCCTTGGCGTTTAATGGGAGATATGCGAAATGTCATTTTTCATGAATATTTTCGGGTAGAATTGGCAATTGCTTGGCGGACGATTGAAAATAATCTAACTCCATTGCGTTCACAATTACAGGAAATTTTAGAAAATGAAGCCGAAAATTAATCTATAAAATTCCCCCTCAACTTATTCAATTAAGGGGGAATGAGTTATATAAAAAAAGCAATTTAACCGACGTTCTTGACAAAAGGCCATAACCTGTGCCTTGGGAGGGATTAAGAGAATTTCTGATGCCCTCTTACCCGGTAGAAATCAAGGAAACCCCCCATAAATCTAACTCGGTTTCAGCAAATATGCTCGCTCCCTGTCCATTGAGAAATATTACCATAAACATGGGTACAGCAAAAAAAGTTAAGGGATGTATCCATTGATGGATAAGGGTTTTTTGCTATTGCAGTAGATATGTCTGGGGTCAGTTGAGATAGACAAAAATAGTCAAAATATTTATAATAGAAGATTGGACTAAAATTTTCTGTGATTTGCCCATGTTATTGTCTGGCGCCACCGGTAGCGAACAATTTTTAGGTAGTGAAGCGATCGCATCTTACGCCACAGCTAAGGCCGTGATCCTGCCGATTCCCTACGAGGCCACCACCACCTATCGCAAGGGTTGTGAAACTGGACCGGCGGCGGTGATTACCGCTTCCCAACAATTGGAAGCCTATGACGAGGAACTTAAGAGGGAAACCTGTTTAGAAGTGGGCATCTATACCCATGATGCGATCGCAGATACCCGTCAACAACCGCAATTGTCCGCCGAGGAGATGTTAGCCGTCACCACAGCTACAGTTTCCCGTCTAATTGCCGATGATAAATTTGTCGTCGCCGTCGGGGGTGAACACGCTATCACTACGGGAGTAGTACAAGCTTATCGACAAGCTTTATCGGAACCTTTTACTGTGGTTCAAATTGATGCTCATGGCGATATGCGTTTTGAGTACGAAGGCTCCCACCATAACCACGCCTGTGTGATGCGTCGGGTGTTAGAAATGGGTTTACCGACCTTACCCGTGGGAATTCGGGCTATTTGTCGGGAAGAAGCGGAATTAATCGCTAAACAGCAGATTCCCGTGATTTGGGATCGAGATATCGCCGGTGATCCGAATTGGATCGAAAAAGCGATCGCCAAAATTACCACCGAGAAGGTATTTTTAACCATAGACGTGGATGGCATCGATCCGGCTTTAATTCCGGGGGTGGGAACACCCGAACCGGGGGGGTTAAGTTGGCATCAAACCCTAGGCTTTCTCCGTCGTCTTTTCCAAACTCATCAGGTGATTGGCTGCGATGTGATGGAATTGGCCCCGATTAGTGATTCGGTGGTCTCGGAATTTACCACTGCCAAGTTAATTTATAAGTTAATTGGATATCAATTTACTGTTTAGGGGCTTGCCTAATTAGGAGCAATCGTGTTATAATAACAATTCGTGCGGACGTATAGCTCAGTTGGTTAGAGTACATCGTTGACATCGATGGGGTCACTGGTTCGAATCCAGTTACGTCCATAAGGTATAATCTTGATTTCTAATGATAGGATGAACGATCGAAGCTCTCCAGAGAAACCCTATGACTAGCTTACTGCGCGACTTTTGGTATGTGGCCACACCAGCAAATAAACTTAAACCCGGTCAGCTAATGGCCAAAAAAATGCTAGGTGAACCGATTGTTGTTGGCAGGAGAGAGGATGGAGAAGTGTTCGCATTGCGGGATATTTGCCCCCATCGTGGCATTCCGCTGCACCATGGCTGGATTGAAGGAGATGGGGTGTACTGTTGCTATCATGGCTGGAAATTTAATACTAGCGATGGCGTTTGTTCTGAGATCCCCTCATTAACGGAACACGATCGCCTTGATATTAGCAGAATTTGTGTCACCAGTTATCCCTGTCGCGAAATACAAGGTCATATCTGGGTGTTTATTCCAGCAGACTCAAAAAGAGAAATTAATCGAGAAAATCTGCCTCCTGTGCCGACTATTAGCGCTTTTGGCAAACTTACCCCCAAAGTAGCCGAAACTATCACTTTTGACTGCAATATTGACCATGCAGTGGTGGGATTGATGGATCCGGCCCACGGTCCCTACGTTCATACTTCTTGGTGGTGGCGCAGCGGTCCGCGCAAATTTCGGGTCAAGGAAAAACAATACGAACCTGTCCCCCTCGGTTTTCGTCTTGCTCCCTATGATATGCCTGTAAGTGCGAAACCCTATAAAATTTTGGGTAATAAAGTATCGATTGAAATTGTTTTTGAATTGCCCTCGGTGCGTACAGAAATACTACGAGGCGACCGCCATTTAGCTTGTGCTTTTACGGCAATTACTCCCATCGATGAAAATCACTGCGAAGTCCATCAAAGTTTATACTATACGATTCCTTGGTTGGCATTTTTAACCCCTCTTTTGCGTTATTTAACCCTACAATTCCTCAAACAGGATCGCGATGTGGTGATTAAACAACAGGAAGGACTTAGTTATCATCCGGCTTTGATGTTAATTGATGATGCCGATACCCAGGCCAAATGGTATTATCGCCTCAAGCAAGAATACGAAAAATCTCAAGCAGAAAAACGTGATTTTGTCAACCCCATTAAAGCACAGATTTTACGATGGCGCAGTTAGAATTTGATCATTTTATTTAGGTTCTCACTAAGGATTTATTGACACTGGCCTCAATTTGATAAATAGAGGAAAGGACGCTACCTTGATGATTATTGACTAGATCGTATTTGACTTCTTGTAAATAATTAAAAATGGCATCTCGCAGAATCGGTTTTTCAATGTTTACCCGGTGCTGATAGTCCCATAAATCCCACACTATCAAACCAATTCCCACGATTGGATCAATTAATTCTGCCCCAAAACTACTCGCTACTGCTCCACCGGTTTTAGTGGCAATTTTCGCCCCCGTTTTTCCCGCTAGGGACAAGTAAACTGTGCTGCCAACTTTCATCACTGGAATCATAGATTTAACTCCTAAAGCAGTGGCACCACCGACTAAAAGTTTAATTGATGTGTTAGAAATATTGCCCTCGGTATCTTGAATTGTTATGGCTATATCACTAAGATAACGGTCCCATTTACCTTGGGGAATTTGATAACTGGCCTGAATATTCTCTAATTCATTGCTTAAATTACTGACATATAAATTAACGGCATCCCTAGTAATTCTCTCTAGACGCAACTGGGCCTCTTGGGGACGAATTACCCGTTTGGTAAACTCGGTTTGAATAGTTTTGGTCAAATTTTCTGCCACTACCTGTTCCGGGGGTGGATTATCTGTATTGACCCAGTGAGCGATCGAGGAGTATAATCCACTTAAAAAGGCCTTGCCCTCAAATTGTTTTTGATTGAAATAGTTAAAATACCAAGGCAGAAAACCCTGATCTACTCTTGTCATCAACTCCTTCACCCATGCCTCAATTTCTCCTAGGGCAAATGTTTGAGAATTTGCTCTCGCTGTCTGTAAAGCTTGGCTAATCTCCCGATCGATTTTGCTGTTAGATTTTTGGGGTATAGTGATGGGAATCTCTAGGTTAGTTTCAGTAGCAACCCTAGTTTTTAACGGTTCATTGCCCGCATTTCCTAGCCAAATTTTCCCTAAAAGAGGCACGATAACCACTAGAACAACTATAGCCCAAATTAACGGGGTGATCGCCTTAATCAGTTGACTGATCGCCTGAATGCGGTTAGTTTTTTCACTATACTGAGGTGGCTCAATATTCTCTTGTGAATCTGGCCTGGAGTTCATCAGCTAACCTACTTAAAATTATTGGATCGTCGTTCTCAAAAAACCGCAGAAACCCCAATTTTCCGAGCAGTAAACTGGAGAGGGCATATCGGGTAGAAGACAGCCAATACCCGATAAATATCGGCAATTTCAGCGAATTTCTGCCTTCATCCGCTCAAGGGTTTGCTGCATTTGGTCGAACATCATTTGGGGAGTCATACCAAATTGACCTAATTGGGTTTTTAGCTGTTCTACGGTCATTTGGGCGGAGAAATCCTCAGATAACTCGAAACGCTTCATAAATATCTTGTAGCGTTCCATTAACTCTTCCATCCTATCGATAAAGATTATTTTCCCCTCTCGATCGAATTTACCGTACTCGCTGCCCAGTTGTGTGAGAGACTGGTAATCCTCAAATAGCTGTCTAGCTTCCTGTTGAACCACTTCTGAGTCAAAGAATCCCATAATCTTAAAACGGCTTATTGTCGATAGTTATTCTCCATCCTATTTTATTTTAGCTGGGGAAAAAGTCTAGCTCCAGCCGATTTACGGATTACCGTATTGGGGAAATCGAGAAGATCACAAACGATCTCTCGTCGCGGTTTAACCGTTGCCCCAGGGAGTTTAACATAAAAAGTGAAAAATCAAGAATTGTCCTTTAACTGCCCCACAGGGACTATTTTGATCAATTTGGGCTGCGGCCCTTATAATTTGCCAAAACGACGATGACGACCCTGATAATCTTTTAAAGCGCGGTGAAATTGCACTCGATCGAAATCGGGCCAGAGGGTTTCAGTAACGTAGATTTCCGCGTAGGCCATTTGCCAGAGTAAAAAATTACTAATTCGCATTTCCCCACTACTGCGAATTAACAGGTCTGGGTTAGGAATCCCAGCAGTATAAAGATACTGTTCAAAGAGAGATTCATCGATCGCTTCCGGGGAGATTAAACCCTGTTGCACCTGACGAGCGATCGCCTGACAAGCTTGCACAATTTCCTCTCGGCCACCATAATTAGTCGCCACCGTAAATTGAATACCGGAATTTTTGCTAGTTTCTGCTTGAGATTTAGCAATTTCCCGTCTTAAAGACTCTGGCAAGGCTGATAAATTACCAATAAAGCGAATTTTGACATTTTCCTGCATCATTTCCTCTAATTCGCGCCGCAAAACCCGCTCGAATAGAGTCATTAAAAACTCCACTTCCTCCAGGGGACGACCCCAATTTTCCGTAGAAAAAGCATAAGCGGTTAGAGCGGGAATACCCCAGTCACGACAACAGCGCAGCAAGTCCTTAAGTGCATCTACTCCCCTTTGATGGCCCATAATCCGCGGTAAACCACGATTTTTCGCCCAACGACCGTTCCCATCCATAATCACTGCGACGTGCTGAGGCAAACGGTTTTTATCTAAATCCGTAGGTAATTCTGGTGACAAGCTCGGTTTAAGAGTCATTTTCTATCTTTGGGGGTTGCGCTGGGCGAACGGGAGAACTTTTCTAAGATTAGACGACCTTTTAAGCCAATTGTACGCCCTAAACGTCCCCAACTCGGTGCGACCACTTCCCCCTCTCCCGACGGAGAAAACTTCGCTTCGAGAAGCTCTTTTAGTTTACTACTGGTTAAAGGCCGATCCAAATTACCCCCCGACGCGAGGGAAATCGAGCCAGTTTCCTCAGAAACCACAATACAGATACAATTATCTAGCCTTTCGGTGATGCCCATGGCCGCCCGATGACGGGTGCCTAATTGCCTAGAGGTACTGCGCTCCGATAGAGGTAGAATAACACCAGCGGCCACCACTCGATCGCCCCGAATAAATACAGCCCCATCGTGTAGTAAAGTTTTAGTTTGAAAAATAGTTTGAATTAATTCCTTAGATACTTCACCATTTAGCATCACTCCTGGATTGACAAAGACCTTGGTATCGAGATTGCCACTGGTTTCTAATACCATCAGCGCACCGGTGCGATTTTGAGATAGATCCTTCACCGCGTCCACTAACTCATCAATGACATTATCGGTCTTGGGAGTGGGGGAACTTTTTTTAAATAATTCCCACACTTGACCTTTGCCCAATAATTCTAAAAAACGGCGGAATTCCGACTGAAAAATCACAGCAATCGCTACGGCTGCCCCCAAAATCAATTTTTCTAGGACTAACCCCAGCAAGCGCAATCCTAGGGCATCGCTAATCACCGAGGCCAGCATTAAGTAGATTAGTCCTCGCACCATCCAAAAGGTACGCCGCTCGCCGATAATTAGCAGCAGCATATAGGTAAGGAGGAGAACTAACCCAAAGTCTAGGACTGACAGACCATGGCTGAGAATCCAGGACAATAACCGGCGAGGGTCCAGAAAAAAACCCGACATGGGGGACGATAGCGATGAGGTTTATATCAAGGAGAGTCGATTGGGTAAGCGGTCTTGACGCAGCAGATCCGCCAGATTTTCCCGTTCAAGGATGAGATTAGCTTCTCCGTTGTGGACAATTACCGCCGCCGGACGGGGTAAGCGGTTGTAATTAGAAGCCATACTGTAGTTATAGGCCCCCGTGGCCAAAACCACTAACATATCCCCCGGGTTGGTTTTCGGTAGCGTAATATCCTTAATTAGAATATCGCCAGATTCACAATGCTTTCCAGCTATTGTCACCACTTCCTGACATTCTTGACTCATTTTATTGGCGACCACGGCCCGGTAAACCGATTGATAGGTAATCGGTCGGGGATTATCGGACATTCCGCCATCGACGGCGATATAGGTGCGGATTTCGGGGATTTCCTTGCGATTACCCACTGTATAGGCCGTTACGCAAGCGGTGGCAATCAGAGAGCGTCCCGGTTCGGCAATGAGCAGCGGATAAGCGATACCTCTTTCCTGACAAGCTTTAGCCACTGCTAAGGACACCGCTTGCACCCATTCCTCGATACTTGGGGGGTCATCACTTTCCAGGTAGCGAATCCCTAAACCACCACCGACGTTTAATTGCTCTAGGGGTAATCCCCGTTCTAAACCTAATTTAAACCAATCTGCCAACACAGCGGCTAAGTCTTGGTGGGGTTGACGTTCAAAAATCTGGGAACCGATGTGAGCGTGTAAACCCAGACAATTCAGCACCCGATGAGCTAAAACATAGTCAAATACCGCTTCGATTTGATGGGGGTCAAAACCAAATTTACTGTCTAAGTGACCCGTGCGAATATATTCGTGGGTGTGGCACTCGATGCCGGGGGTTAACCGCAATAGGATCGGAATAGGGGTATCAGGACGATTTTCGCCTAATTTAACCAGATTTTCTAACTCTAGCCAGTTATCAACGATAATAATGCAGTTATGCTCGATCGCATATTCTAACTCGGCGATCGATTTGTTATTACCATGAAAGTATATCGGCACATCGGTTTTATTGATCTGGTCTAAAGCGGTTAACACCGTATGAATTTCTCCGGCCGAGACCACATCAAAACCTAATCCCTCCCTAGCGACCACGGCCGATACGGCCAGGCAATTCCACGCTTTCGAGGCATAAATTACCCTAGATTCTCCGGGATAATGAGTCTGGAAACCTTGCAGATATTGACGACAGGCAGTGCGGAGGGTGACTTCATCGACAATATACAAGGGTGAACCGAAACGTTCCACTAGGGTGGTCACATCACAACCACCGATTTCTAGACAATCGCGGTTATTAACCTTGGCTGTCAGGGGGAACAGGGTTTGATTCGGGGATAGACACTCTTGATAGGCTAAATATTTTTGTCCGGAATTGTTGATTTTAGGTTCAGTTGATAGCATGAGCGGTGTTTTTTGTCAAGAAATCGATAATTTTTGTTACAATCTCCGCGCATCCCCGATTCAGTCAAGGGAAATTTGACCGTCGGTGATCTAGATAACCAAAATAGTTCTCTCTTTCAGTGTACGATCAACCACCCGCTAAAAATGCCTTTTTTGTCAGGAAAAAATCGAGCAGCGACCCCGAAATAGTGGTAATAGTATTGAAGGAGTGGTCTTAAAAGTGATGATATGACTGACCAGAATGGCGTGTTAGTAGAAGAACAAAGCGAGGATATTACCCGTAAGATGAGTCAATTAGCCACCGAGTCGCCGAAAAATCAATTACAAATCCTGACACAATTAGCCGGGGACGGAGAAGGTGGACTAACCGTATTGAGAGATTTTTTATTAGCCGGGCGCCCGACTCCTGTTAATCTGGTGACAGGGAAGGCTTATCAATTGCTATACCAAGATAATAGCGATCAAAGCAAGGAATTTTTAGCGAATTATTTCCCCACGGGTATTGTTCCCCTCGATAGTGCTAAGGGTATTGATTATCGACTTTTACAGGAATTATTGGCTAAACAGGATTTTCAAACTGCCGATAGTCTCACCCGTCAAAAACTCTGTGAATTAGCAGGAGAAGGAGCAATACAGAGAAAATGGGTCTATTTTACGGAAGTAGAAGCTTTCCCCGGTGTGGATATTCAGACTATTGATAATCTTTGGTTGGTTCATTCGGAAGGGAAATTCGGTTGGTCGGTGCAGCGCAAATTATGGATAGGTGTGGGACAAGATTTCCCGAAACTCTGGCCGAAAATTGGCTGGAAAAATGGCAATAATTGGACAAAATACCCCCAAGAATTTATCTGGGATTTAAGCGCTCCCGTGGGCCATTTACCCCTGTTAAATCAACTGCGCGGGGTGAGAGTGGCTGCCTCTTTATTCTCCCATCCCGTCTGGAGTGAAAAATAGATTGAGAGCATTCGGCCCGCTAGTGTATCAGATTTCTACATTTTCGGGACAATTTCCTCTAAGGCCGCTTCTAGATTAGGATAACGATAGTCAAAACCGAGCGCTTGAGTGGCTTTTGGCAGCACTTCTTGACCTTCTAGGACGATTTTTGCCCCTTCTCCCAAGAGAATTTCGAGGGCAAAATCTGGCACTGGCAACCAAGAAGGACGATTCATTACTTCCCCTAATATCTGACAGAATTCTTTCATCCGGACGGGATTGGGTGCAGTGGCGTTGAAAGTGCCGCTAATTTCTGGGCGATCGAGACAATAGATAATTAAATTAATTAAATCATCCCGATGAATCCAAGAAAACCATTGACGACCGCTGCCAATCGGTCCGCCGGCAAAAAGTTTGAAGGGTGGGATCATTTTCGCCAAAGCACCCCCATTGCCTAAAACAATACCCGTGCGGAGAATGACTAAACGAGTGCCGTAATCTTTAACTTTTTGGGCGGCTGTTTCCCACTTTTTACAGACATCTGCCAGAAAATCGCCACCGGGAGGGCTATTTTCGTCAAAACTAGCGGTTTCACTGGTTCCATAGTAACCGATCGCCGAGGAGTTAATTAAAACTTTCGGTTTCTGGGCGGCTAAGGCGGTCGCAACGCGCTCGCTACGCGAGATCGCCTCGACAATTTTCTCGGTGCCGATTTGCCGACTAGCGACGATTGCCTGTTTTACTTCACCGCTCCAGCGTTCCGAAATCGGTTCCCCCGCTAGATTAATCACCGCGTCACATCCAGAAATCTCTTTTTGCCAATCCCCCGATTCTGTGGCGATATAGGGAATAATCTCTATCTTAGGATAGATTGACTTTGGGTAAATTCTCTGGGTTTTATCGGGATTGCGCGTCAAAATTAGGATGTCATCGCCGCGATCATAGAGTTTGACCACCAATCGACTACCCACAAATCCCGTCGCCCCAGTAATCGCTATTTTCATGGTTTCTTGACTAAATTTATCCTTATTTTAGCTGGTTTTTAACTATCAGAACTCAGGAGTCAGGAGTCAGAAGTCAGGAGATTATTTTTATTTATTCTCCCTACACCCTACACCCCATCATCCCACTTCTCACTTATCCTGATACCCCATACCGTTGGCTGCCGCGTAACGATTCATAAAGCGCATAAAACGCTCCCAGTGTTCATCGGTGATTTCAAAACCACATTCTACCCGTTGAATTTCATCCCCTTCATCTCCTCCAAAAATAAACTTAGTCGAGTTGGGAATAACTGTAATCACTCCTTCCTCATCGGTGAGACGGAGATCGCCGTAGGTGCGGGTGGTGAAACTTTGGAAACGTTCGATCGCTTTCAGGGTTTTAAAAGTCATCAGGACATTGCGAATCCCGGTACTTTTATTTTGGCGGAGACTAACACCGCTTAATTCTTCTGATAAACCGACAAAAAACTCGATCGTGGGAGTGGTCATAGGTGTGGGTATAAAATTTTAGTTATTGATTTTCTCTTAATTACTTTGGACGGGAGAAAAGTAGTTCATGACTACTAATAAAGTAACCATGAACCGAAAAACAAGCTATTCCGCTTCTCCACCTTGGATTTTGAGGAGGAGAAAACCCCAAGCTAATCCGACGAGGACGAGAACGATCGCCACGATCGGCCCATTAAATAACATACTTTCTGCGGTCATGGTGATTGCTCCTGAGCCTAGAATAATCGATCAATGGTATTTTAACCTACGAAGGCGATCGACTGCTGCTGGACTAGGGCAAAATTGAGGGAGAAAATCGGCCAATAACTTTGAGAACTTTCCTAGTATATATGTTCTGGCTATGCCGCCCCTCTCCTCAAGGAAGGATGCTCAACCCCATGCTAGATATTTTTAATACTATCTTTATATTTGCCGTCGCCACTTTGTGTTAGGGTCTTATCTGCTTAATTCTCCACTTATACTAGAAAAATTAAGTATTGATAACTATTGGTGATGACTGGTAAAAAATCCTTTATGCTCAAGATCAAGTTAATATTATTTTTAGGTTTGTTGCTGCTGAGTTGTCAATTGACTAATCTCAATGGTAATAATAGTTCGACGGCTCAGATTACGATTGAGAATCAAGGGCAAATATTACCGATCACGGCCAAAGCAGATATTAATGGTCAGATGATTGAGTTAGAAGTGGCTAAAACCCCCGAACAACAGGCCAAGGGTTTAATGTATCGCTCGTCTTTGGAGAAGAATCGCGGTATGCTATTTCCCTTTGCACAACCTCTGATGGCACGGTTTTGGATGAAAAATGTCTCGATTCCTCTAGACATGATTTTTCTAAAAGATGGTATAGTAAAAGCAGTTTTGCTCAATGTCCCTCCTTGTGCGGTGGATCCTTGTCCTGTCTATGGTCCAAATACCATGGTTAATCAAGTGATCGAACTAGCTGGGGGTCGAGCCAAAGAATTAGGAGTGAAAGAAGGAGATAAAATTAAGATTGAGTCTATCTCAAGACCTTAATTTTTGAAAATGGTTTTAACTTTCTTATGGAAAGTGTACCTTGTCCGGAAGTATGAGTATGGCTTTTATCAGCTATTACGCATTTATACTGTTTAAAATATAACCATATCGATTAAGATTTTTATAGTCTATCAAATGATAGATTGAATAATCTTTACCCTTGCTATAGATTAAACAGAGACAAAATTCTGCTCGATCTAACGGGACTATCTTAAGAGAGCCAGCGATTTTTAGGAAAGCACTCTCTATCATCGGGATAGCTTAGATACAGAGAAATAACCGTCCTTGAAACCGATCAGGTGGTGTTTTGTTAAAATCACGAGATGTACTATTGAGGAAAAAAATACCCCTATGTCCACGATTGCCTATTCCCAATTCCGACAATTTCTGCAAGAGGAATTGTCCCTTCCCCAAGAATCGATCGCTATGGCCGAGCGCTCGATCCAATCTGATAAAATTCATTTACCGATGATTCTCTGGCAGTACGGTTTAGTGACCTTGGAACAATTAGATAAAATTTATGATTTTCTCGAAGAGGTAGTCTAATCTTACAATTGTTCACTATTGACAAGGAGAATAATTGCCGTGGCTACTCATAGTTTCTGGCACAGTTTGAAAATTCCCATCCTAAAAACTACCAATCATCACCCGAGAAGTGGGTTATTTAAACCCACTTTTTTAATAGCTATACAATTGAGAATTATCGATTAACTGCTCAGTCCATGAAACCCCATGACCAATTTGCCAAAAATTACCTTGAACAATTACTTTCTCCCCTGGGAACCGTCGAAATCAGTAAAGAAGTCAGCGATGAAACCCGACAGATAGATTTATTTTTTTCCCCCAATCCCGAACCCAACCCCGATTATCTGGGATTATTAGGAAGAATTGTCCTTAATACTGTCTTAATTGAACCCTATCGCAATCCTCCCAACCGGAGCGAGATTCGTAATTGTTTAGCGAAACTTTTGACGATTTTGGCCGAACTGCAAAGACAAGCTAAACGGGAAAATCAGAGTTACAATGAAGACAATGCCCCTCGTTTGTGGATTTTATCCCCTTCCGCTAGTCTGACTCTTTTAGAGAGTATTGGCGCAAAATTAGACCCAGATTGGCCAGAAGGAGTCTATTTTCTTCCCTCGCTTTATCGCACGGCAATTATCGCTATTAATCAATTGCCTGTGACTGCTGAGACTCTCTGGTTAAGATTATTAGGACGGGGAAAAACTCAAAACCAAGCGGTGCGAGAATTGTTAGAATTACCTCAAGGTAATGCTTTTCGGGAAAATGTACTGGAATTATTAATTAGTTGGCGGGTTACTATGGAAATAAATAACATCCTAGAAACTGAAGATAGAGAGGTGTTTATGACCTTATCTCAAACCTATCAGGAATGGAAGGAAGCAACTAAACAGGAAGGAATCGAACAAGGACTAGAACAAGGACTAGAGCGCGGACTAGAGCGCGGACTAGAGCGCGGACTAGAGCGCGGAAAACTAGAGGCTAAACTGGAATCTATTCCCCGTTTGCTGGCCTTGGGTTTAAGTGTGGAACAAATCGCTCAAGCTTTAGATTTAGACTTAGAACAAGTCCGACAAGCTATTCAAGAAACTCCATGAAACCCCATGACCAATTTGCCAAAAATTACCTTGAACAATTACTTTCTCCCCTGGGAACCGTCGAAATCAGTAAAGAAGTCAGCGATGAAACTCGACAGATAGATGTATTTTTTTCCCCCAATCCCGAACCCAACCCCGATTATCTGGGATTATTAGGCAGAATTGTCCTTAATACTGTCTTAATTGAACCCTATCGCAATCCTCCCAACCGGAGCGAGATTCGTAATTGTTTAGCGAAACTTTTGACGATTTTGGCCGAACTGCAAAGACAAGCTAAACGGGAAAATCAGAGTTACAATGAAGACAATGCCCCTCGTTTATGGATTTTATCCCCTTCGGCTGGTATCACTGTTTTAGAGGGATTTGGGGCAAAATTAGACCCAGATTGGCCAGAAGGAGTCTATTTTCTTCCCTCGCTTTATCGCACGGCAATTATCGCTATTAATCAATTGCCTGTGACTGCTGAGACTCTCTGGTTAAGATTATTAGGACGGGGAAAAACTCAAGACCAAGCGGTGCGAGAATTGTTAGAATTACCTCAAGGTAATGCTTTTCGGGAAAATGTCTTGGAATTATTAATTAGTTGGCGGGTTAGTATGGAAATAAATAACATCCTAGAAACTGAAGATAGAGAGGTGTTTATGACCTTATCTCAAACCTATCAGGAATGGAAGGAAGCAACTAAACAGGAAGGACGACAGGAAGGACGACAGGAAGGAAAACTGGAATCTATTCCCCGTTTGCTGGCCTTGGGTTTAAGTGTGGAACAAATCGCTCAAGCTTTGGATTTAGACTTAGAACAAGTCCGACAAGCTATTCAAGAAACTCCATGAAACCCCATGACCAATTTGCCAAAAATTACCTTGAACAATTACTTTCTCCCCTGGGAATCGTCGAAATCAGCAAAGAAGTCAGCGATGAAACTCGACAGATAGATGTATTTTTTTCCCCCAATCCCGAACCCAACCCCGATTATCTGGGATTATTAGGCAGAATTGTCCTTAATACTGTCTTAATTGAACCCTATCGCAATCCTCCCAACCGGAGCGAGATTCGTAATTGTTTAGCGAAACTTTTGACGATTTTGGCCGAACTGCAAAGACAAGCTAAACGGGAAAATCAGAGTTACAATGAAGACAATGCCCCTCGTTTATGGATTTTATCCCCTTCGGCTGGTATCACTGTTTTAGAGGGATTTGGGGCAAAATTAGACCCAGATTGGCCAGAAGGAGTCTATTTTCTTCCCTCGCTTTATCGCACGGCAATTATCGCTATTAATCAATTGCCTGTGACTGCTGAGACTCTCTGGTTAAGATTATTAGGACGGGGAAAAACTCAAGACCAAGCGGTGCGAGAATTGTTAGAATTACCTCAAGGTAATGCTTTTCGGGAAAATGTACTGGAATTATTAATTAGTTGGCGGGTTAGTATGGAAATAAATAACATCCTAGAAACTGAAGATAGAGAGGTGTTTATGACCTTATCTCAAACCTATCAGGAATGGAAGGAAGCAACTAAACAGGAAGGAATCGAACAAGGACTAGAGCGAGGACTAGAGCGAGGACTAGAGCGAGGACTAGAGCGAGGAAAACTAGAGGCTAAACTGGAATCTATTCCCCGTTTGCTTGCTTTGGGTTTAAGTGTGGAACAAATCGCTCAAGCTTTGGATTTAGACTTAGAACAAGTCCGACAAGCGGCGCGAGAGTAAAGGTGGAGAGTTAAAACGCAAAAATGCCACAATGGATAAAATAGGCATTTTTCTGACTAACTGACATCTTCTATGAGTAACCACCTAAGCGGAAGCGAGATTCGCCAGCGATTTTTAGACTTTTTTGCGGCCAGAAACCATAAAATTCTCCCTAGTGCCTCTCTAGTCCCAGAAGACCCCACCGTTTTGCTGACTATTGCGGGAATGCTCCCTTTTAAACCGATTTTCTTAGGGCAAAAGACCCCGGAATTTCCCCGCGCTACCACTTCCCAAAAATGTATTCGCACCAACGATATCGAAAATGTCGGCCGGACTGCTAGACACCATACTTTTTTTGAGATGTTAGGCAATTTTAGCTTTGGTGATTATTTTAAAGAACAAGCGATCGCCTGGGCCTGGGAATTGTCCACAGAAGTTTTTAACCTTCCCCCCGAAAGATTAGTCGTTAGTGTCTTTAAAGAGGATGAGGAAGCTTTCGCTATCTGGCGCGATAAAATCGGCATTCCTGCCCATCGTATCCAAAAAATGGGCGAAGCGGATAACTTTTGGGTATCGGGTCCCACGGGTCCCTGTGGTCCCTGTTCGGAAATTTACTACGATTTTCACCCGGAATTAGGGGATAAAACCATCGATTTAGAGGATGATAGCCGTTTTATCGAGTTTTATAACCTCGTCTTCATGCAGTATAACCGCGACGCGGACGGCAATCTGACACCCCTAGCGAATAAAAATATCGATACGGGGATGGGTTTGGAACGGATGGCGCAAATCCTGCAAAAAGTCGGCAATAACTACGAAACTGACCTAATTTTCCCGATTGTCGCCGAAGCGGCCCGGTTAGCAGCCATAGACTACCAGAAAGCGGATGAAAAAACGAAAGTTTCCCTAAAAGTCATCGGCGATCATGTGCGTTCGGTAGTACACATGATAGCGGATGGTATCTCAGCATCGAATAATGACAGAGGTTACGTCCTGCGTCGTCTGATTCGCAGAGTAGTACGGCACGGGCGTTTAATCGGTATTGAAGGTCAATTTATCACCAAAGTGGCGGAAGTTGCGATCGCTCTTTCCGAGTCCGTCTATGGCAATGTTCGGGAACGAGAAACGGTGATCAAGGCAGAATTAGAGCGAGAGGAAGCGAGATTTTTAGAAACCCTAGAAAGAGGCGAGAAACTGCTCGAATCGATTCTAGAAAAAGAAAAAAGCCAGATTTCGGGAGTCGATGCCTTTACCCTTTATGATACCTATGGCTTCCCCCTCGAACTCACTCAAGAAATCGCCGAGGAGCAGGGTTTAAGCGTCGATACGGCGGGTTTCGAGCAGGAAATGAAAAAACAGCAGCAAAGAT
Organism: Microcystis aeruginosa NIES-2549; assembly: GCF_000981785.2. Classification (NCBI taxonomy): domain Bacteria; kingdom Bacillati; phylum Cyanobacteriota; class Cyanophyceae; order Chroococcales; family Microcystaceae; genus Microcystis; species Microcystis aeruginosa. The sequence goes on from NZ_CP011304.1 coordinate 1,656,912, forward strand.
CAAAAGCCGCCCACGAAACCATAGATTTGACGGTACAGGGTAGTTTAGATAAGCTGGCGGAACATATTCACCCGACGGAATTTCTCGGTTATACAGATTTGCAAGCAACCGCAACAGTAACGGCGGTTTTAGTCGCTGGTAAAACGGTGGAATCGGCCGCAGCAGGCACTGAGGTGCAGGTAGTTCTCGATAAAACCCCTTTTTATGCCGAATCGGGTGGACAAATCGGTGACAAGGGTTATTTAACTGGCGATAATCTGCTTATCCGCGTTGAGGATGTGCAGAAAGAATCGGGGATTTTTATCCATTTTGGTCGGATTGAGCGGGGAGTCGTCACCACCGGCGATACAATTAATGCTCAGATCGATCGCTCCTGTCGTCGTCGCGCTCAAGCTAATCATACCGCCACCCATCTGCTACAATCAGCCCTGAAAAAGCTTGTCGATGCCGGGATTTCCCAAGCGGGTTCCCTCGTCAGTTTTGAGCGCCTCCGTTTTGATTTTAACTGTCCTCGTCCCCTGACTAGCTCTGAATTGCAACAGGTGGAAGAACAGATTAACACTTGGATTGCCGAAGCGCATGACACCCAGATAGCGGTGATGGGATTGGAAGAAGCGAAGCAAAAGGGAGCTATTGCCATGTTTGGCGAGAAATACGGCTCAGAAGTGCGAGTTATCGATATTCCTAGCGTTTCTATGGAATTATGCGGGGGAACTCACGTTAAAAATACCGCCGAGATCGGTTTATTTAAAATCATCTCCGAGACGGGAATCGCTGCGGGAATTCGTCGCATCGAAGCGGTGGCCGGCCCTGCCGTGTTAGCATACCTGAATGAACGGGATCAGGTGGTACGGGATTTATGCGATCGCTTTAAGGTCAAACCTCTGGAAATTCCCGATCGCATTACGGCCCTACAATCGGAGTTAAAGGGGACACAAAAGCAGTTAGAAGCGGTTAAACAGGAGTTAGCACTAAATAAATCGGATGCTTTGCTATCTCAAGCTGAATCTATCGGCGAATTTAAGCTATTAGTCGCTTCTTTGGGCGATATTGATGCTAATGCTTTGATGGCCGCAGCCGAAAGACTACAGCAAAAATTAGGGGAAGGGGCAGTGATTTTGGCCTCGACTCCCGCAGCTGATAAAGTGAGTTTAGTGGCCGCTTTTAGTCCCCGGGTGATTAAAGATAAGGGTTTACAAGCGGGTAAATTTATCGGTGTGATCGCTAAAATCTGCGCTGGTGGTGGTGGTGGTCGTCCCAATTTAGCTCAAGCTGGGGGACGGGATGCTAGTAAGTTAAGCGAAGCTTTAGCTAAGGCCAAAAGTCAGTTAACTAGCAGTTTACAATAGTGTTAAGGGTGGGCATTTTGTCCACCTTTAAAAAATTAGTTATCCTCTCGGTGTGATTGGTAAAAATAATATGGAACTACTGATCAAGAATTTGGGGTCAATTAGAAATAATAATCAAGCTATAGATTTAATGGTTATTGGTGCGCTTCCATATAGGCTCGAAGCAACTGATTGATCTGTGTTTGATAGCCTTTTCCCTGAGATTTAAACCACTCGAATACATCATTATCAATGGAGAGAGTAACTTCAGCTTTGGCCTTGGTTACGGGGACACTTCGCAGCACTACGGATTTAGCAAACATTTCAGGTGTAATTTCTGGACAGTCTGACAAATCAATATCTTCGTCGCTCATTGCGTCTAATCGTTGCCAATCAGTTTGAGAGTTGCTTAAAGTAGGTTCGTTGTTCATATTTCGTTGCCTTTCTTGCAGAAATAATACGAGTGTAATCCTCACGTTCAGTATGGACAACGGCAATAATTCGCCCTTTTAGTAAACCCAATGTAACAAAACGCTGCTCTCCATAATCGAGACGATCATCTTCAACCGTTAAAAGGTCCCCATCGAAAACGGCGGGAACATCGGCTAAATCTATACCGTGTTTAAGAAGATTAGTAAGTCGTTTTGCTTCATCCCATCAGTATTCCATAACTGAACGACTGTTACAACTTTCAATTAATAGTCATTATCAACACATTTAGACTCTCATTGTCATATTATAGACTTAGTTAAGAGAATTATTAGAGAACCTTAACCATGCTCAAACATTATGACGTGACCATCCAAGGTGATCGCATCCAATGGCTAGGGGAAAAGCCCAAAGCACAGAATATTCGCGCCATCATTATCATTGAAGAAGAACCATCTCTCTCGACCCAAGTAAAACGCACGACCCCTGCTCATTTAATCGGTAAAGGCAAAACCTTAGGGGATATTGTCAGTCCTATCGTGGATCAAGAAGATTGGGAATGCCTAAAATGATCATCCTTGATACCCATATTTGGTTTTGGTATATCAATGAAAACTTTGAGCAATTTCCCCTAGAATGGAAAGCCCAGATTCAACAAGCCGATAGCGTAGGAGTATCCCCCATTTCTTGTTATGAAATGGCTTTGGCCCATCAAAAAGGTCGTTTAGCACTGGATATTCCCATCCAACAATGGCTTCTCGATGCCCTAACCCCTTCAGGCATTGAATTATTACCTTTAACTCCAGAAATTACCCTAAAAGCGGTTAATCTCTCTCCCGTTCACAAAGATCCCTTTGACCGCATCATTATTGGTACGGCTTTGGAATATAAGGCAAAACTCGCCAGTATTGATAGCTTATTTCCCAAATATCCCGAACTCAAAGATTACCTGATGTCAGCTTAGAAGCCCACTCTCCGAACCCTAAATTTTTACGTCATACCCAAGGCCACAAGATCGGCGATCGCACGATAAATCTCTATAATCTGGAATATCCCCCCATTCCAAACCACCCTTGACATCCTCACCGCCGTAAACGGACGGTGATTCCCAAACCTCACGATTTGAGTTTCTGCTTCTTTCCCGAAGGATTTTTCGCACCTGCCTTAACAGATTTACTCTGTTCTGGTCTTATGGTCGCTCTACAGACTGACACCGCAAGCCCTGCGGCCAAAATATTTTTACTGGCGTTAATATCTCGGTCATGGTGAGTCCCACAGTCTGGACAATCCCATTCTCGAACATTTAACGGCATTTTCTCAGCAATATACCCGCAATTACTACACCTTTTAGAGCTAGGAAACCATCTATCTATTTCGATGTAATTTCTGCCGTACCAACGGCATTTATAGGCTAATTGTCGGGTAATTTCTCCCCAGCTTACATCAGATATTGCCTGAGATAATTTCGGGTTTTTGACCATATTCTTGACGGCTAAATTCTCAACTACAATCGTTTGGTTTTCACGAACTAATTGAGTGGTTAGCTTATGTAAATGGTCTTTTCTGTTATCGGTGATTCGAGCGTGAATCTTGGCTACTTTGATTCTCGCTTTTTCCCGATTCTTTGAGCCTTTCTGTTTTCGAGAAAGATTTTTTTGCGCTTTTCGCAGTCTCCGATAATGTTTCTTAAAATGCTTGGGATTAGATACTTTATCGCCGTCGCTGGTAATGACAAGGCTACTAATTCCTAAGTCAATTCCGATGGCTTTATCTGTTACTGGTAAAGGCTTAATCGTTGGGTCATCAAATCTAATTGAAATATGCCAGCGTCCTGATGGATGTAATCTGACTGTTACCGTGCTTGGTTCACAGCTTTCTGGTATTTGTCTTGACCATCGAATAGGTAAGGGTTCTGTGCATTTGGCTAAATAGATTTGTTTGTCTTTAAATTTAAAAGCAGATTTGGTAAATTCGGCACTTCCTCCTTGATGTTTTTTCTTAAAGTTAGGATACTTAGTACGACCAGCAAAGAAATTAGTAAAAGCTGTTTGTAAATGTCTTAACCCTTGTTGTAAGGGTACACAGCTTACCTCATTGAGAAAGTCTAATTCTTCTTGCTTTTTCCACTCGGTCAACATTGAAGAAGTTTCAGTATATCCTACTCTTTCTTGTCTTTCGTACCATGCTTGTGTTCTGACATGGAGAGCTTTATTGTAAACCAATCTTACACAGCCCAAAGTGCGCCGCAATAGCGACTCTTGTTCGGGTGTTGGGTAAAATCGGTAAGAATAGGCTTTTTCCATGTCTCACATTCTAACACATATTTTGTAAACGATGCTCATATTTGACAGTAAAGCCGCCGTAAAACGGCAGGGTTTCAGACCCAAATTTTTCAATGAAAATAATTTTGTAACCGTTCAGGGGGGGGGTTCAAGCGACCAGTGGCATTGACTCTGTGGGCAAAAATTGCTATTAACTACCCGGAGGGGGAATTACAGGAATTTCGATCCCGTCCGGCGCTAAGGGGGGAGGTGTGGGGGTTGGTTCTGGCTGGTCAACAGGTTCAGGTGTACTAACTAAGGGAATATTTTCCAGCACGGGAAGACGGGGAGTAATGGGTTGGGAAAACATCGCTTGAATTGCCGCTTTTCTGGTTTCTGGAGGTTCCAAAGCTTGCTGCCAGAGACTTTCATAAAAGAAGAAAATCACCCCTAAACCCCGTTGACGAGCAGCCAACACCTTTTCTTCAATAAAGGGTAGGGCAATCGGTCGATTGCGTAAACCGGTCAAAACTCCCACACCGGTGGGGATAGTTTGCTGGGTTTCCTGAATTTCGGGACGCTCTATTTGTTTGAGAAAACTGGGCAGATCGGGACGATAAACCTGTACAATTAACTCGTCGACTAATCCTTGCCGCACCCAACCGAGCCAATCCTGTAAATGACCATTATAGGCGAATTCGTAGGGATTAGGGGCGATCGAAAGCAGTATATTCGGTTTAATTGCCTGAATTGATTCTTTGAGATTAGCCAGAAAAGCAGTGATTTTATCGGCCCGCCATTTTGTCCATTCGGGATCCCGGGGGTTAGCCGGAGGCGTTTTTTCGGTTTCCTGTTGATAAAGGGCGATAGTATAGGGATCATAGCCGAATTCGTTGGGTAAACTCAGATGATCGTCGAATTGGATGCCGTTAATATCGTATTGTCCCACCACTTCCAAGACTAATTCCCGCAGAAAATTCTGCACCTCGGGACGGAAGGGATTCAACCACACCACCTCACCGGCTGCCCCCACCCAAGTAGTCCCTCCGTCGCGTTTTTGGGTTAACCAGTCCTGATGTTTTAAGGCTAATTCTGAGGTGGGAGGGGCCATAAATCCGAATTCAAACCAAGGAATGACTAATAATCCCCTTCCACGGGTTTGTTCCACCAATTCTGCCAAGATATCTTGTCCCTGCGCTCCCGTAGGCACAAAAGGCTGTATTCCTTCCCGTTGAGCGATCGCACTGGGATAGAGAGCATAACCGGAATTCCAAACCACGGGATAGATAGCATTAAAATTAAGATTAACTAATTGCTCGATCGCCTGTTGTCGTTTATCCCTGTCCATCAGCATCGCAGTATCGTTGGTGGTAATCCAAACACCGCGGATATCGCCATCCCGACTTTGAGAGAAAGCAGCAGAAAAATAGCCTAATAGTAGGACTATTAGAAAAGATGCTAAAAATAGTAGTATGGGGAGCTTTTTAAGAATTTGCCGCCAAATGCTGGTCGGAATTAGAAAAGTCATTTCGTTAAAGGTGAAGATTAACGCTTTTAACTGGTTATGATAACAGCTTTGCTCAACTCTTTCAGGCTAGATTGACCCAAAATATATATTTACCTATTTCTTCACTTGCGACAATTGACCTTGAGGATAGAAATAATCAAGACGAATATCGAATTGATCTAGGGCCAGTAATAACCGATTGGAAGGACGAAAAAGAAATAAGTTGGTCCGGGGAATTTCTAGGACTTCTTTTAACTTATCGGTATCGGGGTTAGTGGTAGTCAGGAAGTATTGTACATCAGAATTAAGACGATAATTAAGGGAAAGCAAATCACCTAAGTTAGTCCAGTCATTACCTTCGTCGCTGATAATAATGGCATTGGGTACAGCATTGATTTTTCTGGCAACTTCTCCATTCCAATAACTAGGAACTTTTGCCCAACTGGTTTCGGAAAGAGCATTATTAAAGTTCGATATTATACTAGCATTTAACAAAAAAATCAAGATAATTTTACCGAAAATTCTACCTTGATTAAGCAATTGTGACAAGAAAAAAGCCACAGTTATATAGATAGTGGGAAAGGATGCAATTAGATAACGGGTGACAGTTGATCTAGTGGTAGTCAAAATTAGATCGGGAATGACTAAAGCTAGGAAAGGTCCTAGGGTTGAGGTAATCAGAAAAGTAAAATCTATGGGGTTATTGTAGCGATAAACTCGATAAAAAGCATAGATAGTTAAGATTAAAAAAATTAGTCTATATATATAGGTGAAGATGTTATTAAAACCAAAATCGCTATCGCTAAATGGAGAAGTAAAAGTTAAGAGCCATAATTTACCGAACAATCCCCAATCGAGATAGTTAACGGCAGCCCAACTGGTGGAGTTAAAGGCCCTTTGAGAGTTAGTTAAAAAAAACCGTAACCAGGGTATATATAAAATTATCATTGTTAACCCAGATAACAGGAAAAATATCAAGTTATTTTTTCGCTCTGGTTTCATAACAAGATACCAAAGTATAAAGGCTGCTTGAGCAAATAAGTTGAGAATAAAAAAGAGATGGGTGTAGAGTCCGAGAGTATTAGAGAAGGTGTATAAAGACCAATTAACAAGAGTTCTTTTTTTGAGGCATTTTAACAGCATTAATTGACTGATTATCGTTAACAAAACTAAAAGACTATACTGACGAGACATTTGAGCAAATATTATATCAATTGGAGACAGTGCCAAGAAAATTACTGCTAAAACTGCCGTTAACTTTGACGCAAATAATTCTAGAGATAGATAGTAAATAAATGGCAGGGAGAGAAGACTAAAAACAATCGCTAAACTGCGGGAAGAAACGGGAGAAAAACCGAATATTTTTTCCCAATAGCGAGAGATAATAAAGTATAAAGGTGGGTGCTGAGGGTCTTCTTTAGCGAGAGATTGAATCGTATCAAAAACATTACTTTCGGGTTTAAGTTGTTGAAATTTTCCTAATTCTGTGGTAGATAAAAGACGATTTTGAAAGATAGTATCAGCGATTTCCTTTGCTTGATAACCAGTGGTTCTAATCGTGGTGTAGGATTCATCATGCCAATAGATTTTTTTATCGATATTTGCCAAACGAAAAACCACACCGAGAGTTAGGATAATTGCCAAAAGTATTAAGAGCCAATTGTTTTTTTTATAATTAATAGTTGCTTTCATTTTAATAATTAGAGCGACTTTGTTTAAGATTAAGAAACTTGGTAAATTCCGGTTGAAAAAGTAGCTTAATCGTGCCAGTGGGACCATTACGGTGTTTAGTAATAATTACTTCGGCCACACCTCGATCGGGACTATCGGGGTTATAATATTCATCTCGGTATAACATCATAATTAAATCCGCATCCTGTTCGATACTATTATGGACGATGATATTATTGGCAATAAAGTTATGCAGTTTATCTACTGTTAAATCATACACTTCTGTCTCTCCATCCGCTTGAATTGCCATAACTTCATCCCAGTAAATATCACTATCCGCTAAGTGCTGTATTTGGGAACATTCAAGAATGTCTCCTAATTTATTGGCTCTTTCTCGACTTAAGTTTGATTTGTATAAACTTGTCCCACAATATTGATTACCCAGTGCAGCTTGCATTTGTCGTGTAGTTAAACCACTTTGTTCCATAGCGGGTACAGCATATAGTCGCCAGATATCATTAGGAATGATATCCTTATTAGGATTAGCTTGGTGATTTTGAAGATAAGTAGTTATTTCTTGTAAAGACTGGGTTTTATAGCTGCCAACAGCACCGATAATCTCAGTAAATTTCTTCAAGTCTGATTTACCTGTTATTGTAACATGGTATTGATCTCGTCCTTTTCCTGTTTGTGAGTGTTTCGATAGCTTTCCATTAATTTCTACTCTTAGTAAAAGCGATTGTACATCCTGAGCTAATCTTAAGCTACTGCTAGAATAATAAGCCATAGGACGAGGTGATTTTCCTTGAACCAATTTAAGGGAACCATCGGTACTCCAAAGATGACGTAAAAATAAGGCTATTGCTGATTGAGTTTGCTCAAAAACTTGAGGAGGAATGAATTTTTCATAGGAACGTAACCCCCAAATTTCTAGACGTTCTAACCATTGAGAAATAGGATTTTTAATATTATGAGTTAAGGGATAATTCGCTGTTAAATAAACCTGATACCATTGATGTTCAGGACTAATTCGAGGCTTAATTCGATTATCAAATACTTGTATCGCTAAAGAAGCAACTAAATTGGCTAAATCTAACTCTTTAGTCGTATATTGAACACTATGACGTGGTAAGGTACATCCATCACCAATTAGATGACCTAATAAGGCTAATTCAGTATTACTCATAGTTTGTAATTGCGAACTAGGTAAAAAGCGAGGTAAAGCGATATAATTACCAATATTTAATTCATCTAATCTTTGCCAACCGTGGACAGTCAAAAATTGATGATTGGCTGTAGCTCTAATCGTGCGACCTAAACGAGTTGTTAATCGAAAAACTGGCTTAAATCCTGTGGAAAAGACCTTAGTTACCAGTGCTTTTTCTAATTTCATTGTTTCCTCATTAAGAGCAAAAACCGTAAAATTAGAGCAATTCACTAACTGACGAATTGGCACTTTAGCACGAGGATCAGCTAACTCAACTAAACTATCACCCGCTAAACATCCCGACTCGCGTAAATCGGACATCATCGGTCTTTTATTATTGCGAGATTCCACAGCACGACTTAACTGAGAAAGAGCAATTACCGGAGCATGAATTTCTCTCGCTAAACCCTTAAGACTGCGGGTAATTTTAGAAATTTCCTGAACGCGATTATCACCTCCCCCTTCCATTAATTGCAGATAATCGATTAAAACTAATCCCATTTGTCCCTTTTTTTCTGCCTGTAAACGCCGCACTTGGGAACGCATTTGAATTACACTTAAATTGGCACTGTCATCGATATATATGGGCAAATTTAATAACTTTTCTAGTCCCCCAAGAACCTTCTCTAAATCATTTTGTCCCAAACGGCCAGAGCGAATCCGATTACTTTCAATTTTAGCCTCATTCGATAACAAACGTTGGGCTAATTGTTCCTTAGACATCTCCAAACTAAAGACAGCCACAGGTAAATTCTGTTGAGCGATATTATAGGCAATATTAAGAGCAAAAGAAGTTTTTCCCATGGAAGGCCTACCCGCGATAATAACTAAATCCGAGGGTTGTAAACCACTGGTCATCGCATCGAGATCATAAAATTGAGTTTCGATACCGGGTAGAGTGGTCGTCTCCTGCATTTTCTCAATTTCGTTAAAAGTTTCGATTAAAGTATCCCCCAGAAAAATTAAACCCTCCTGGGGTCGTTTTTGGGTGAGACGAAAAATCTTTTGTTCCGATTCATCGAAAACATTTTCTAATTCTAGCGTCGTATCCCTGGCTAACTCGATAATTTCTCCCCCGGTGGAAATTAACTGACGACGCATATATTTATCCATCACTAATTCAGCATAGCGATCGATGTTGGCAGCCGAGACAGTGCGCTCAATTAATTGTAACAATCGCGGCATCCCCCCGATTTCTTCCAGCAGATGATTATCTTGTAACCAACTGCTAACCGTCATTAAATCCGTCGGTTTTCCTTTCCCTTGTAAAGCAAGTGCCGCACGATAAATATCTTGATGGGTTTTCACATAGAAAGCTTCTGGAATTAAAAAATCACTGATTCTACCTAAAGCTTTTGGATCTAGTAAAATGCCACCTAAGATAGATTCTTCCGCTTCAATATTTTGGGGGGGGAGGGATTGATCGCTAATCATTGTTAATGCTGACCGTGCTTTATCATTAATTATAGTCATTCACCCTAATTAAATACAAATGTTCAGGTTAATGATAGGATTCAGGAGTCAGGAGACAGTATTCAGGAGATTGTTTTTATTTATTCTCCCCACATCCCACACCCCACTTCCCCACATCCCCACTTCCCCACTTCCCCACACCCCACACCCCTTGTAAACAGGATTTAGTATGACTTTAATGGACTCCTCTGCGCTCTCCCCGGCCGTTTACTTTATTGGTGCAGGACCCGGAGATCCGGAATTATTGACGGTAAAAGCCTATAAAATTCTCCAAAAAGCCGATGTCATCCTCTTTGCTGATTCCCTCGTCCCCCAACAGATTCTTGAGGACACTCCTAAAGATGCCGAGTTAATTCCCACCAGTAGCATCACCCTAGAAGAAATTATCCCTTTAATGATCGATCGCGTGCGTCAGGGTTTAGCGGTGGTGCGACTGCAATCGGGGGATTTAAGTCTCTATAGTGCCATCCAAGAGCAAATTGAGCTTTTGACAGCAGCAGATATCCCCTTTCAGCTAATCCCCGGAATTAGTGCCTTTCAAGGATTAGCGGCCAAATTGGCCCTAGAATTAACGATTCCCGAATTAGTCCAGACAATTATTCTCACCCGGGTGGAAGGAAAAGCATCTCATATACCAGAAAGTGAAGAATTAGCCTCTTTAGCCGCCCATAAAGCCAGTTTATGCCTATATTTAGCCGCCCGTCACATTGACAAAGCCCAGGAAAAACTCCTACGATACTACCAGCCAGAGCAACAGGTGGCCATTTGTTTCCGTCTCGGTTGGCCCGACGAAAAAATCTGGGTTGTCCCCCTGTCAGAAATGGCCCAATTAACCCATCGGGAAAATTTAACTAGAACTACCCTTTATCTAATTAGTCCCGCTTTAAACCAGATTACAGGAACTCGATCGCAACTTTATCACCCGCAACATTCCCATCTTTTCCGTCCTCATTCTTAGGTATTTTCCAGGAAATGTACCGAAAGAAACACTGGGTTTCTACCTAAAGATAGATTTAAAGAGCGGCGATTTTGTTTAGGATTATTTCAGGAGGTGGGACAATTTTAAAGCTTTTAAAATCCTGCTAACAATCCATGCACAGCTGCCCTATATGTTCGGGAATTACCCTTCGTCACCTTGTGGCTAGTCGTGCCTACTGGTATTGTCCTCACTGTCGTCAGGAGGTTCCTAACTTCCTTGATTGCTCCAGTCCTGCCAAGGTAAAGGTAGAGCGAGTTGGAGCGCAAAAAACAGTCTAGATTTTCAAGTTGGTAGATGGCAATAATATCTGTGGGATGTGTTAATTTTTAACCCATCCCACTTTCCCTATCTATACATCCCGAGGATTGAGATGACTCATTTCCCAAGTCACATAGGTACCGATCGGACTCCAAATCAGGTAAGGTAAGAGTAGGATGCCCGCCCAAGAAGAAACAGGGAAAACCAAGAGCGCCAGAAGACAACCCAAGAAAAAACCCGTACCTCCGATAATCGTTCCCGCTTTGAGACTGCGTAGTTTACAGGTGACGGGAGTGTAGGCAGTAATAGTCAATTCCACCAACAGATAAAAAGCCATCAAAAACCAGCGATTAGCCGGTTGAGCTTCCCAGACTAAATAAGCAGAAATTGCCCCACAAATATAGATAATTGTCCAGATAAGAGGGATTAATCCTTCAAAGGTTAACCAATCGGGACGACGCAAACGCGCAAACCAACGCACATCGCGAGAATTGAGTAATCCCCCAGCTAACGCTACCAAAAATCCGACGACACCGATAAGCAACCAAGAGGGAATCATCATTTTTAGCTATCCTCCGCTAATTTTGGCTTTGTAACCCGATTCTACGAGAATTTGTAGAATCTTTTGGCGATGATCTCCTTGGATCTCAATGGTATTTTCTTTCACTGTACCACCCGTTCCACAAGCGGTTTTTAACTGTTTTAACAATTTCGTCAGAGTTTCGGTTTGGCATTGAAAACCTGTAACTATGGTAACGGTTTTTCCCGCCCGACCAGATCGGGAGGTTTGTACTCGCAAATTCTGCTGATTCGGGGGTAATTCGGGAATGGAACGCTCAAAAGCTTGAGAATTGCTTTCATTTCCAAATTCCTGATAGGCAATCCGGTTTTTTTCCTTTGATTTACTCATATAGCAATTATCATACTGGGTTTGGGGGGTTTTTCAGTGAGCAGTAAACAGTAAACAGTAATCAGTGAACTAAAAACTGGCATCTGATAACTGATAACTGATAACTGATTCAAAGCTGACTGCTGATAGCTCTTAATTGGTTGGACTGACAGCGCATTTGATTAAGTTCAGCTGCCGACATTCGATCGAGATGACCTAAAATCATATTAACTCGACCTTGGGATTTTAGTTTTTCTCGATGTCGTGCCAAAAAATCCCAGTAAAGAAAGTTAAAAGGACAGGCTAAATCCCCGACTCGTTGATTTTTTTTATACAGACAACCCCGACAATAATCACTCATTTTATCAATATAGTTGGCCGAGGCGGCGTAGGGTTTGGAGGCGAGAATTCCCCCATCGGCAAATTGTCCCATTCCCAGTACATTAGTCTGCATTACCCAATCGTAGGCATCGATAAAAACACTATGAAACCAGTTTTCAATCTCTTGGGGAGAGCAACCAAAAATTAAGGCAAAATTGCTCAAAATCATTAATCTTTGAATATGATGAGCATAACCAGTATTTTCCACCTGTGATAATACTTGTTTGAGGCAATTCATCTCGGTTTGTTTACTATCCCAAAAGAAAGCTGGTAAGGGTTGTTGATGCTCAAACCAATTACCATTAGCGTAATCTTCTCCCAAATAATGATAAATTCCCTGCATATATTCCCGCCATCCCAACACCTGACGGATAAATCCTTCGATGCTATTTAGGGCTAAATTATCTTTTTTATAGGCAATTGCTGCCCCTTGAATCACTTCCAAAGGCGTTAGCAATCCTAGATTCAGATAGGGAGATAGTAGGGAATGCCAGAGGGTTTCTTCTCCCGTTACCATCGCATCTTGGTATGGTCCAAAGTTGGGCAGACAATTAGTAATAAAATGCTCCAAAACCTGTAAAGCTTGTCTGCGGTTTACTGCCCAGCGAAAAGGTTTGATTTTTCCATATTTAGGAATATCTAAAGCTTCCACATCAGCGATAACCTGAAGGGTAATTTCATCGGGTTCAAACCAAAGAGGATCAGTTGTTTTTAATCCATCCTTGGGCGGTTTGCGGTTTTGTTTATCAAAGTTCCATTGTCCTCCTATGGGTTGATTATCCTCGATTAAAATCTGCCATTTTTTGCGACTTTCTCGATAGAAATCCTCTAGTAATAGTCTTTTACGAGATTTAGCCCAATTATTAAAATCTGTCCTTGTCCAGAGAAAGTGATTATTATCAATTATGTTTATAGCACAGTCTAAATTGAGATTTTTAATTAATCTAAGAAAAGGCAAATCATTAGGCATCATGATCTGTAATTCTTTAATGCCTAATCGTTTAATCCAAGCAGATAAAATTGGTTCAAAATCTTCAGCAACTTCGTAGGTGACAGACCATCCTAAAGTTTTTAATTCTTCGGCAAAATGACGCATCGCCGACCAGATTAAAACTAATTTTTGCTGATGATAGGGTCTTTGTCGAATATGATTGTGGGATTCAATTAAAATAACTGGTGTTTCCTGTGAATAGGCTTGACAATTAGCTAAGGCCGCTTGTCCTGTCCATAATTGATCCCCTAAAATCCAAATACCAATGGTCATAATTATCTCATTGCCTCGACTATTCCCCCATATTTTTTAGCCATAATATCCGCCATTTCCCGAGCAGAAAATTTACTGGCTTTGTCGATGCTGGGGGTAAATGTCCCCGTAGAGGTTAAATAATGGGTAAATACCCCGACTTTTTTGCTAATAATCCACATATTTCTTGAAGTCAAAAATCAAAAAGGGGATGGTAATTATGAATTATGAATTAGGAATTATGAATTGGGGAAGTAGGGAGTGGGGTGTGGGGAGATTTTTTTCAGTGTTCAGTAAACAGTAAACAGTGAACTTAAAACTCAAGTCTGATAACTGATAACTGATAACTGATAACTGATAACTGATAACTGATAACTGATAACTGATAACTGATTAGGTTTTTGTCCTGAGACTTTGAGCGCTTAGATAAAGTTGCGTCCATTCTTTGACCACTTGTGTGCGTTTACAGTTTAATTCGCCAGCGATTTCCTCAAGGGTTTTACCCGCTTTTAAGCCATCGATAACGCTTTTACCCGTGGGAGAAAGGGCAGCATAGAAACTTTGCCATTGACTGAGAGTTAAGCCAAAATTATGCTCTTTGGGGCTGATTTGTAACCATTCACTGATTAATCCTGTCTCTTCCTTGAGGGCAAAAACCTTAATCGCATGATAGCCAACTTTTTCCCGGAGACGATAAATCCGTTGGACGGGAATATTCATGGCCTTTGCGATCGCATCTTGGTTTTCGCCCCCTAGATAGAGGTTAAACCAAGTCACCGCCTCCGGACTAACATTTTCCTCTAGATACCTAGCAAAACTCTCCTGAACTTTTACCCGGAGAATTTGCGCTTCTTGGGAAGTGCGTTGATCTTCGTAGGTAGCGATCGCATTTTGATCCAGTAAACTTAAGTTATTTTCCCCCTCATCGCCACTAATTTCATCGGAGAGAATCCGGATCATTTCTTGCCGCGGCACATTAGTGATACCGCTTCTCGATTGACGACGGAGATAATTAACAAAACGATAGGCTAACAGGGGTTGATTGCGGATCGGACGCAGGGCGTATTCCTCTAGGGTGGCTAACAGCAGCTGATTGCGAGTAGCTTGATCGTTGGTACAACGAGCGATCCATGTTAACTGGGATTGCAGATAGCGATCGCTATTTAACATTTCTTGAATAATTTCTTGCAAGACATCGGCCACCGCTTGCTGACGATCGCGACTTAAGGAAACCCAAGTGCGAATTTTTTGCCGGAGAGTGACACAAGCACCGAGACGATCAATCAGGTTACGATAGGCGCGGGTGGGACTAACTTTCAGATAGCGTTGCCGCAGAATTTGCCAAAGATAGACTAATCCCCGTTTAGCGATTTCTAAATCTCTCTGGTCCAAAGTTTCCCAACGTTGGCTATCTTCACCGAGCAACCAATTGATAATGGTATCCCGTTGGCGCTCGGTTAAGGAATCCTCTGTTTGAGAGAGGCGATCTTGCCATTGTTGCCTTAACTCGTCGATTATTGTCGTCATCGAAAAATTGATTCCCAAACCCCGTCTTTTTAGGACGGCTTTAGTTTAAATACTAGCGCATTTACACGGTGTATGCTAAAACCTGAGCCATGGAGAAAGCCTATCGCTACCGATTTTACCCAACACCCGACTAGAACGAACTAATCAATTAAGTCTTTTGCCAGATAAGGATTTAGGGCGATTGCATCCCTGCCTAGGGTGTCTTCCCTGAAAACATGACAATTTCAAGGTTAACCAATATTTGGGAACGCACCACCCCTACCATTTATAATTGGGGAACATTTTCCTGTTCATAATTTTCTATTAATATTCCCAAAATTTCCATTAAAGAAGCAAGAGGATGATTTTCATTTTCTCCTATTTCATCTATCAAATTATCTAACATAATTACTAATTGTTCATATTCTGATTCGCTACGGGGTATAAAGAGTATTGGCTTTAAGTTTGTCCAGGCTTGCCGTGTTTTCTCTAGATCTATCGTCGGCATTTTTTTACTCCTTCCATTTATTTTTGTCCTATTCAGAATGAGCCTGTAGGGTGCGTTCCCTCAAACCATTGTGGCTTTAACATTAATTTGTATTTGGGAACGCACCACCGCCAACGCTTACTCCCTATTGGGTTTCACTATCATTCAACCCAACCCACAATTGAAGGGTGATTATTCTTTTAATTGTCAGCATCAGGATTTTCAGGCTTGGGGGACTTTCAGGATGGTTTAGTTGAGCGCTGTGATTGATTTGCTGCTCAAAACCTAGGGCTATAGGTGAGAATTTTATTAATCAGTCCCGAAAATATTCCCGTTAATTAGCCTTAACTTTCTGCCCGATTGTATCGGCAGTGGTAGTAGAAACCATGGCCGCCATAACTTGTTCGGGGGAAACCGTAAAAGGTAAACGATGAATGTCCGAATTAGGCTGACAGGCAATTGCGGCCGCGTGGCGCAACTGGGCAAGAGAAACATCTCTTAATCCTAAATCCTCTAGGGATTTCGGTAAACCAATTTGTTCATAAAATTGGATTAGTTGCCCCCGGGCCGATACTGCTAATTGATTACCCAAAACTATTTCTTCTAGACGCAATTGGGCGAGAATGCCGTAGGCGACTTTTTCCCCGTGGAGCGCGTGATGGCAAGCGGGAATATGGGTTAAACCATTATGAATTGCATGGGCGGCCACGGTACGACAATTAGCACCCCCTAAACCACCAATTACTCCGGCTAATAAAACGGTGGCATCTACCACCTGTTTCCAGTCCTCCCCGCCGATATTTTCCAGAGCTGCCGGGGATTTTTGGAAAAGGATATCCCGCAAAACCCGGGCCTGTTGGACAGCGGCAATGATCAGGGTTTCTGTGGAATGACCGCTACTGACGGAAGCTTCGTACCATTTAGCGATCGCATCGCCAATACCAGCGATTAAGGTTCTTTTCGGGGCAGTTTGGATAATACCGTAATCGAGAATTAATAAATCCGGGCAACGGGCTAGGGACAGATCGTAAAGAAACGCCCCCGCATCGGAATAGACGTTAGATAGGGCTGTCCAAGCGGCACAGGTAGCGGCGGAGGTGGGAATCGTGGCGATCGGCAAATGGCACTGATGGGCGAGTAATTTGGCCGTATCGAGGGCTTTGCCGCCACCCACACCGATGATAAAATCTGCCTCATGACTCTTGACAGATGCCTTTAAATATGCTAGGGAATTTTCCGAACAATCGGGGGCATAACTGTGATAGCTAGGAGTGAGATTTTTCAGGGGAGATGACAAAAAAGCTAAATTGCGATCGCCGCCCACCACCAGGGGACGTTTACCCAAATCCGCTAACTTGCCGGTGGATTCTTCTAGGGCATTGTCACCCCGAATCACTTGTGCGGGGGCGATTAACAGGGGCAAAACAGCGACAGCATTGGACATTTTTTGACAACCTCAAGGATTATTGGCTAATTTTAGCGAAACTTTCGGGAAAAAGCTGTAGTTCAGGTGTATTATCCCCCGGGGCGGAGAAGGATTTTTTAATCTGTCCCAAGTACAAAGGAGCAGATAAACCGGGCTGAGGATGAACGAGAGTGCGAGCGCTAATGATAAATTGATTATTACCGCCAGCACCGGCGCGACCGGAGGAAAACAAGTCACTAGCGGCTTGTTTTAGGGTTGCTTCCACTTGCTCGGCAGTAACAGTATTGGGCAGGGAGATAACAGCTTGATTAGCTCCGTTATCATAGACAAGGGAGAATCTCACCGCTCCCGGAATTTCGGTACGGGTAAACAGTCCCAACCCAAGACCGAAAATCCCGACCGTCAACACGGCCATAAAGCTAGTGACGCCGACGAGACGAAAGCGGATTCCCCAACCGACGAGAAAAGCGATAATCGTAAGTACCAAAAAAACCAGCGTGGCAATACCAGACCATTGGGTGTATTTGGCGAAGTTCAGGGGAATGTCCATATTTTCTATAATACTAATTCTATGAAAACGGTTAGCATAAACCATTGTACCTATCCTGTGGTCGAAACTTTCCATTCCGTGCAGGGCGAAGGCTTTTGGACGGGAAGCAATGCTTTTTTCCTCCGTTTGGGAGGTTGCGATGTCTATTGCCCTTGGTGCGACCAAAAAGAGTCTTGGAATGCCCACCGTTATCCCCAACAATCCCTAGGGGAATTGGTTGAGATGGCAAAAGGGGCTAACCCCGCTATGGTGGTGATTACCGGGGGTGAACCTTTAATGCACAATCTTGATCCTTTGACCAAGGAATTAAAAAATCAGGGTTTACGGGTACATTTAGAAACTTCTGGCGCTCATCCTTTTACTGGGGTTTTCGATTGGGTGACTTTTTCTCCTAAAACCTATAAAATGCCCGATCCTACTATTTATGCACGGGTAAATGAGTTAAAAATTGTCGTGGCTAATCCAGAGGATTTAGACTGGGCAGCTATGCAGGAAAGTAAGTTATCGGAAGGGGTGATTAAATATCTACAACCTGAATGGAATAAAGTAGAAAGCAAAGAGTTAGTCTTTAATTATGTTCTCCAGCATCCCCAATGGCGCCTCAGTCTCCAAACCCATAAGTTTTTAGGTGTCCGCTAGTCAGTTATCAGTTATCAGTTATCAGCTTTTTTCTCCTGCTCCCATATCCCCCCGCAACGCGCACGAAGTGGTCTCCCCCCGCAACGGCTCGACTGAGCATCGCCGAACGTCGCGCATGAAGTGGTCTCCCCATCTCCCCAATTCATGATTCATAATTCCCAAACCCTAATTTACTAACAAGAGGTTAAATACTATGTCTAACAACAATTCTGAACGAGTAGTGCGTCGTGGTCGAGTTTTTCCGGAGATTCAATCTACAGAGGAAGAAAAGGCCAAACATCGCGCCCGACAATTAGAATTTTATCATCGTTGTTGGCCGATTTTTCAGAGTTTACAGCCCCGGTTAATGAAACATTATTATGGTTGGTACATTGCGATCGAACCCGATAGCGGCGATTATTTTATCGATCCCGACAAAGAAGTGGCCAGTAAAAAAGCCAGGGCAAAATATCCCGACAAAATCCATCATATCTTTGGAATTAATGAAACTGGAGTTAGTGGCAGAATATGATTGAAGGGAGATTTGGAGAAAATGGTCAAATTTATTTTGATATCGATTTAGTCAGCCCTAATGGTCTGGTGTTACCTGTAGAAGCTATGCTAGATACTGGTTTCACGGAGTTTTGTGTTATGAATGACCAAGATGCTCGCAGTCTTGAATGGCCATTTTTAAACCAAGATAAGTTACGCACCGCTCAAGGAGAAGCATTTTTTGATATATATTTAGGCAGAGTAAGAATTGATGGTCAGGAATACGAAATTCCCGTCTTTGCAGGGGAGGCAATTCAGGAGATTTTGTTAGGTTCGCGGTGGCTAAAACAATTTATCTTAGTAGCTAATTATCAACAAGCACAGGTGACATTAGGATAATGACAAAAAAGGCGATTATTTTACTTTCTGGGGGATTAGATTCAGCGACAACAGCAGCGATCGCTCTAGAGGCTGGTTATCAATTAATCGCCCTTTCCTTTCGTTATGGACAAAGACACGAGCGGGAATTAGCGGCAGCGAAAAAAATTGCTAATTTCCTCGAAATTAAAGAACATCATCTGATCGAAGTCAATCTATCTTTGTGGGGAGGTTCCGCTTTAACGGATCAATCTATTGCTATTCCCCAAGAGGGAATTAACCCGAATATTATCCCGATTACCTATGTACCGGGGAGAAATACAGTTTTTATTTCGATCGCTCTTTCTTTAGCGGAAGCAAGGGAAGCGGAGGCGATATATTTAGGAATTAATGCGGTGGATTATTCCGGTTATCCCGATTGTCGTCCCGAGTATTTAGAGGCCTTTCAAACTTTAGCTAATTTATCATCAAAAGCGGGTTTAGAAGGGAAAGCACCCCAATTAATTGCCCCTTTGGTGATGGATAGTAAGGTAGATATCGTCCGTCGTGCTGTTAGTTTGGGGGTTCCCATTGCTGATACTTGGTCTTGTTATCAAGGAGAAGTTGAACCCTGCGGTTTATGCGATTCCTGCCGTATCAGAGATCAGGCTTTAATTGAGGCCGGTTATCCCGAATTAGCTACTTCCCTCTTGAAACAGTCAGGAAAAGGGGGAGCATAGTGAAAAATGGAGATAATCTAGGCGATTAAATGTTCAATGAGGATTTTACCGCCGATTAATATTAAAACTAAACCGCCGAGAATTTCCACCTTTTGGCTAAATAAATTACCGAATTTATGCCCGATAAAAACAGCTATAAAACATAAAACAAAGGTAATAAAACCAATGACAGTGCAAGCTAAAAGTAAGGGAGTTTTAATCATCGATAAACCCAAACCAACTACTAAAGCATCGATGCTAGTAGCGATCGCTAATCCGATTAAAGTATAGGAATCTAGAGGATTAAATTTTTTTTCCTCGTCATCATTTTGAACAGCTTCGTAGATCATTTTACTGCCGATCGCCCCTAGAATAATAAAAGCGATCCAGTGATCAAAAGAGGCAAGAAAATCGCGACAGGTTAGACCAATACCCCAACCAATCATCGGCATAATTGCTTGAAATCCCCCAAAAAACAAAGCAATTTTCAAAGCCTTATTAACATGAATATGACGAATCATCAGGCCACTGGTTAGAGAAACGGCCACGGCATCGGCGGCTAATCCCACGGCAACAAAGGAAGTGGTTAAAAGTTCGAGTGAAGTAAACATCTATAGTTGTTTATCCTTTAATTTCCCCTTATCTTAACTAATTTTTCCCCAGAAAACTTTCATATTTCTCTCATGATCCTCTCATTTATCTATCATTTCTCTAACCTAAGTAGGTAGGCGTTAAAAGTTGTCAGATGCCCCCCTTATCAAGGGGGGATTAAAGGGGGGATCGGCACCCCCCTTATCAAGGGGAGCAGGGGGGATCGAACCTAAAATCCATTTTTAATTTAATTATAACCAGCTACTTAATTACTGAGAGGATCGAATTGAAAACGTTTAAAACCACATTATCGGTTCCTCACCGATTACCTCGACCTGATGGATTGCTTCTGGAGTAAAATTGATGATATCCTCAGCTTCTAGGACTTTTTCGCTCGCTACTGCCATTTTATCGGGAAATTCAGCCGTAGGAGTCCGAGTAACCAATCCTGCTGTTTTATAAATTCCCCCGAATTTTTTCCAGGACAAAGTTGAGGAAGATACCTTTTCCCATCATCGATCATCCCGTCTGCCTTTAAGGTGGCGAACGCTACCATATAGGAAAAGTGCCACATAAAAAATTATGATAATTTCGAGAATTACCGGAGAATGAGGTGGGAGAGAACGGTGATAAAATTAGCTAATTGACTCCCCTAACTTAAGCACCCAATAACCGCTCACTGAAAATATGGCTGATTTTTTTAACACCTATGGTTTTTTAATTGTTTCAATGATCTTTGGAGCCATATTAGGCATTTCAATTTATCTGCCCTTAATGGCCGGTCAATTATCCTTAGCAACCCCCGGTTTTTACGCTTTAGGTGGTTATGTTGCCGCCATTCTTTCCACGAAAGTTTTTACTAATACTGGTAGCAATTATCCCCTGGCTTTGGTCTTTTTAGAAATGTTAATTGCTGGCATGATTGCGGGAATATTAGCCATAGTTTTAGGTATTCCTGTTCTACGTTTGCGAGGGATTTATTTAGCTATTGCCACGATTGCCTGGGTAGAAATTTTGAGAATTATTGCCCTTAATCTCGAGATAACTGGCGGTGCGGTTGGTATTTTCGCCATTCCCCAACCCTTCACCACTCAATTAGCCTACCTTTGGCTGGCCTTGCCCCTCTTATTGCTAACTATGCTGTTTCTCTACCGGTTAGAAAACATCAAAATTGGTCGGGCATTTAATGCCATTCGTGCCGATGAGTTGGCGGCTGCGGCCATGGGAATTAATCCCACCTATCACAAGGTTTTATCCTTCACTTTCGGGGCAGTTTTAGCGGCAGTTGTGGGAGCGGTAAGCGCCCATTTTCTCAATACTTGGAATTCCCGTCAGGGAACCTTTGATTCTAGTATTATTTTCTTGGCTTTTGTTTTAATTGGTGGTTCCAGAACTTTTGTCGGGCCGGTGGTGGGGGGCATTGTTTTAACTGCTTTGCCCGAAGTTTTACGCGCCCTCGGCGGCGTGAATGGTTTACCAATTTGGTTGGGGAATTTCTTGCGCGATGGTCGTTTGATTATCTTTGGAATTTTAATCGTTTTGGGAACGATTTTTTATCCCCAAGGCTTAATTACACCTGAATTAATCAAAAAACTAATGCCCTTTAAAAGACGTTCCTCTCTTAGTCAAGTTGATTCCTAATTACAGTGATCAGATTTTAGTTTTCAGTTCATTGATTACTGTTTAAGTACCTAAGCAAAATTAATTACACATTTCGATAAAGCTTTTGCCTCTTGCCTATTGCCTCTTGCCTATCTTCACTAGGAAATTTATTTTGCACGACTACTTACTGTTCACAGCCAAAAACTCCCCATCTCCCCACTCCTGGCCCCTAACCCACCCTGCTGATACGGATATCCCCCTTCCGGCTAATGTAAAGAAAACGTTACAGTAACAGGTAAAGCCCAGTAGCCAGGAAGCCGTCGATCATGTTTGAATACTTTAACCAAAAAGCTATCAAAGCGGTGATGTTCGCCCAAGAAGAGGCCCGTCGTACCGGTCACAGTGTCGTGGGTACGGAGCATTTACTGTTAGGATTGATAGGAGAAGCCACCGCCACCGCAGCCTCAATTCTCAAGGATTTAAAAGTCACCCTGCACGAAAGTCGCCGCGTGATTGAAGGAATGACTGGCCGCGGCACCGGTTACAGTCCCGTTAATATCCCTTTTACCCCGAAAGCGAAAAAGATGTTCGAGCAAGCATTTCAGGAAGCTCGACAATTAGGGGAACAGGCGATCGCACCTGAACATCTATTACTCGCTATCACCACCGATCCCGAATCCCTAGCCGCTAAAATTTTAATTATGCAGGGTGTTGATTTGATCAAACTTCGCGGCCTTTTAATTAAAAATGCTGGGGAAAAAGTCGCTAGTGGTCGCTTCACGGCAAAGAGTGACTATGAAGACCAGAAAAATGCTCCCCAAGGCGGGATTTTAGCCCAATATAGTCGCAATTTAAGCCAAGAGGTCAAAAATGGCAAAATTGACCCTGTAATCGGTAGAGAGCCAGAAATCCAGCGAGTTATTCAAATTTTAGGCCGTCGCGGCAAGAATAACCCGATTTTACTCGGTGAGCCGGGGGTAGGCAAAACAGCGATCGCTGAAGGTTTAGCACAACTCATCCATAATGGCGATATTCCCGAACTTTTGCGGGATAAACAGGTAATTGCCCTCGATATGGGGTCTTTACTGGCGGGAACCCGTTTTCGCGGCGATTTTGAAGAACGTTTAAAGGGTGTGGTGGAGGAAGTTCGCAAATCGGGCAATATTATCCTGTTTATCGATGAAATTCACACTCTTGTGGGTGCTGGTAGCATGGGAGGAGCTATGGATGCTTCTAACTTGCTTAAACCTGCTTTAGCTCGCGGCGAGTTACAGTGTTTAGGGGCAACTACTCTCGATGAGTATAAACAGCATATTGAGCGAGATGCGGCTCTAGAAAGACGTTTTCAGCCAGTTATGGTGGGAGAACCGACTAAAGAGCAAGCGATCGAGATTTTACAGGGTTTAAAAGCCACCTACGAGGATTTCCATCAGGTAAAATACGATCAAAAAGCGATCGAAGCTGCCGTTAATCTATCCTCTCGCTATATCAATGATCGCTTTTTACCGGACAAAGCGATCGATCTTCTCGATGAAGCGGGATCCCGCACCCATCTACGCTATTCCCTACAAAGTAAAAGTCCTGCGGAGGTTAGCGAAGAATCACCCCTAATTAACCCCGAATCTTTAATTCCGGTGGTGGATGCGGAGGAAATCGCCCAAATTGTCGCCGCTTGGACAGGTATTCCCGTTACCCAATTAACTGAAACTGAGTCAGAATCGCTCTTAAATCTGGAATGTCAACTGCACGAGCGGATTATTGGTCAACAGGAGGCAGTGAATGCCGTTTCTCGTGCTATTCGTCGAGCGCGAGTAAATTTAAAGAATCCTAACCGTCCGATTGCCTCGTTTATTTTTGCCGGTCCCACGGGAGTCGGTAAAACTGAATTAACGAAAGCCTTAGCTAAGTTGCTCTTTGGCTCGGAATCCAGTATGATTCGCCTAGATATGTCGGAATTTATGGAATCCCACACGGTTTCTAAGTTAATTGGTGCGCCTCCCGGATACATCGGTTACAATGAAGGCGGTCAATTAACGGAAGCAGTGCGTCGTCAACCCTATAGAGTGGTCTTGTTTGACGAAATCGAGAAAGCACATCCCGATGTTTTTAATCTTCTCCTGCAACTGTTAGAAGATGGTCATTTGACCGATTCCCAAGGTCGTCGGGTGGACTTTAAGAATACCCTAATTATCATGACCTCGAATATTGGCTCAAAAGTCATCGAAAAAGGCGGTAATAGCTTAGGATTCGAGATTGCTGACGATTTTGCTCAATCGCGTTACCAACAGATTTCTAATCGGGTGACAGAGGAGTTAAAACAATATTTCCGTCCCGAATTTCTCAACCGTCTCGATGAAATCATTGTTTTCCGACAGTTAACTCGCCAAGAAGTTACCCAGATTGCCGATATTCTGATCGCAGATCTAGCCAAACAATTGACAGAAAAAGGCATTTCTGTGCAAGTTACCGCCGCTTTTAAGGATTTGGTCATCAATGAGGGTTATGATCCTAGCTACGGTGCGCGGCCTTTACGTCGTGCTTTAACTCGACGCTTAGAGGATAGTTTAGCCGAGGCGATGTTATCGGGAAAAGTCAATTCTGGAGACCATGCGCTATTAGATGTAACTGCTGAAGCTGTGGTGACAGTCTCTAGTCATCAGCGCTCCGAGCAGAACGATATTCTCTCGCAATTACAGTTACAATCGGTGGGTTAATCCGCTCAAAAATTGCTTTTTTTCGGGGTTGAAAAATTTTCAACCCCGATTTTTATCATCCAGGAAAAATAACTTCTAGGGGAGCGGGAATCATCTCGGTGCGAAAGTCAAGAATCTGAACTAGGATTAAATAGGCAACGGCGATTAAAATCGAAATCGCTCCCGTGATAATGGCGATAATTTTAGCAGAATTCATATAATTAACCGATAATTTCCTGAGATTATTGATCTATTGCCGCAAAAGCTACCGAAATTTATTCTCATCTACGATTGCGAGCCTAAACAAATGAACTAATAAACTCCGCTACGCGCTCGAGTGGAGTTTCTGACGCTTCTTTTTGCCTAGTTGCCCCATGCTTCCGCACGAGGTAGAGCCAGACGACTCTGCATCTAGAGAGGCTCGTTCCAAACCCCTAACATAATTAATCATAACCTGAGCGGCAGCTATATCCCTATCGCAAGAATAGCTACGAGAAATTTAGCTATGAACTCTTTCGGCTAAAGATTTCTTCTTTTGTTGACCACAATTAGGGCAAGTTTGAGATGGTTTAATGTTTTGGGTAGGAACCTCAATGTTAAGTAGTCGTGCAAAATTAATTTCCTAGTGAAGATAGGCAATAGGCAAGAGGCAAGAGGTGGTTAGATATGTGTAATTAATTTTGCTTAGGTACTTAAAATGACTGAACCCACCTTAACGGAACTGCATCAGAAAATCGATACAGGTGTTAGAGTCGCAATCGCAGAAGCAATTGAGAGACACCGCTTCTTAGGAGAGTCTATCAGCATTTTCAAAGATGGCCAAATTGTCACCTTAACAGCCGCGCAAATTCCGCCAAAACTTGCCAAAAAAACGGAAGTGTAAAAAATTGGTTGACTGTCTCAAATTGCACTATTCGCGGCAATTCTATCAAGACTAGAAACAAAAAACAAGCAATTTAGAAGGTTTAAGGGGGGATTACCCGGATGCTAATCTTGGTTTTAACGGTGGATTACGCTGACGCTAATCCACCCTACTGTAGGATAATTGTCTTCTAGCTTCGTAGAGGATGACAGCAGTAGCGATCGCAACATTTAAAGATTCCACAGCACCAAAGAGGGGAATTTTCACCGTTTCATCGGCTAAAGTCGCTAATTGGGGTGATAAACCGGCTCCTTCATTGCCTAATAATATTAAAGTCGGACGGGTAAAATCAATCTCCCAATGGCTTTTGGTGGCTGTGGGTAAAGTCGCGATCGCTTTTACCCCCTGTGCTTGATATTTTTTCACTAAAGCCGATAAATCCGATTCTACCACCAGGGGCGATCGAAACCATTCCCCGGCGGAACTGCGGATCACTTTGGGGTTATCGATTTCGACGCTATCGAGACTTAACCAGATACCCTGTACCTCTGTAGCCACGGCAGTGCGGATAATAGTGCCGAGATTACCCGGATCCTGCAATCTTTCCAAAACTAAGCCCAATTGTAGCGGATTTTGGGGGACTGGATGAAGGTGATCACGGGAAATAGTAGCAATCACACCATCGGGATTAACCGTTGTTGCTAGGGAAGCGAGGACTTCCGGGGAAACTATCTCGACTCGTTTGGCTTGATTTTGAAGCTTCTCCGCTAATTCTCCCTGTCTTTGCCGCCACTTTTCCGTATAACAAACCGTCTCTAGGGAACAATTCAGGGCTAAAGCTGTCTCTAGTAAGTGGGTTCCCTCAATTAAGGACAAATTCTGCTCCTGTCGCTCTCTAGTGCGGTGTAGCTTGCGAATTTGCTTGATTAAAGGGTTTTGAACACTGCTAATCATAGCCAATCGGATTTTTCACCCCGCTAGGGCTACCCTAAACAACTGCGTCTTGAGGGAGATAATGCGGAACTCGGGACTTGAACCCGAAAGTCTTTGCAGACACTAGAACCTGAATCTAGCGCGTCTACCAATTCCGCCAGTTCCGCATTTTTCTTTCACAATCTTTTATTATACTATCGGACAATCCATAAGTCAAGATAGTTGAGATAATTAAGACAAAAATCGCTTTTCGGGGTAGAATCACCAATAATTTCCTCAAAAATCTGATAAGATGCAGTCTCATTTTGCTGAAGCTTTCCTTAGCCAAGACTCCCAACCAAGATAAATGAATCATCCTATGACCATCGATACCGAGCATCCCTATTTAGAAATTCAAGGTCGTCACTCTCTCCGGGGTGAAGTCAAGATCAGTGGCGCCAAAAATGCCGCTCTCGTGATTATGGCGGGAGCTTTACTCTGCTCCGACGAGTGCCAGATTAGTAATGTACCCGCCCTAGCCGATATCGAGCGGATGAGTCAAATTCTCTCGGCCCTAGGCGTGCAGGTCCGTCGCACCGGAGATAGACTAGAGATTGATGGCAGAGACCTCAAACAAGCTCAAGCGCCCTACGATCTCGTCTCCCAGTTGCGGGCCAGTTTTTTCGCCATCGGACCGATTTTAGCCCGTTTAGGAGAAGCAAAAGTTCCCCTCCCCGGCGGCTGCGCCATTGGGGCCAGACCAGTGGATCTGCACGTTAGGGGCCTACAGTCAATGGGTGCAGATGTATTAATCGATGGCGGCATGGTACACGCCCGCGTTAAGGGTAATGGTCGTCTGAAAGGGGCGAATATTTATCTGGATTATCCCAGTGTGGGAGCGACGGAAACCCTAATGATGGCGGCGACTTTAGCGTTCGGGGAAACCATTCTCGGCAATGCGGCCCAGGAGCCAGAGGTGATTGATTTAGCCAATTTTTGTGTTTCCATGGGGGCAAAAATTCGCGGTGCTGGGACCAATACAATTGTCATCGAGGGAGTTTCCCGTCTGCACAGTACCGATTACAATATCATTCCCGATCGCATTGAAGCCGGGACTTTACTGATAGCCGGGGCGATTACCCGCTCAGAAATTAGTCTTTATCCGGTGATTCCCAGCCATTTAGCTTCGGTAATTGCTAAACTGCACGAAATCGGTCCGGAAGTGGTGGAAGATGGCCCTAATCGTCTCCGGATTATCCCTAAAGACTTAAAAGCCACCGATATCGAAACCCTGCCCTATCCCGGTTTTCCCACGGATATGCAGGCCCAATTTATGGCTCTGTTAACTTTAACCGAGGGCAGTAGCGTAGTTAATGAGACGGTTTTTGAAAATCGTCTGCGTCATGTGGCCGAATTAAAGCGTCTGGGAGCAGATATCAAGGTCAAAGGAAATGTGGCTTTAGTGCGCGGTGTGCCTTTCCTCTCTGGGGCGCCGGTGATGGCCACGGATCTACGCGCTTCGGCAGCTTTGGTGGTGGCGGGATTGGCAGCCCAGGGGACTACTATTGTGCAGGGACTCCATCACCTCGATCGAGGTTATGATAATTTAGAGGGTAAATTAGGAGCATTAGGGGCAAATTTACGCCGGGTTGATCCTTTAGCCTTAGAATTGGCTACCCTGTCCCCATCTTAACAGGATGATTAGTTATCGCTGTTCTATCAGTGTTGAGGATTCCCGTGAGCAACAATATAGAACAGCGTTAATCGTGCTTAGTTGTTCTATATTGACGGAACCTTTCATCAGCGATCGCATTTACCAAATCTTAGCCATTACTAACTCAAACCCCGGCAATTCTGGATCACCACTAATGGTTTCAGGAGCATTTAAAATCTCCGGTTCTCGATGGGGGCGATAAATATAGACTTGGCGATTTTGGCGATCAATTAACCAACCCAATAAAGTACCATTGGCAATATATTCCTCCATCTTTTTCTGCAAACTGGATACTGTATCACTAGCAGAACGCAATTCAATGACAAAATCGGGACAGATGGGGGAAAAAGAGGCTTTTTGTTTTTCTGTTAAAGCATTCCAGCGTTCTAATTTAATCCAAGCAGCATCCGGTGAACGAGTCGCACCATTGGGCAGCGTAAAACCCGCACTAGAATCAAACCCAAGCCCCGTTCCATCTAGTTCTGACCAGTTCCCCAGTTGCAGAGCTATATTAAAATTGCGATTACCCGTATCTGAAAAAGCAGGAGGCATAACGATCACTTCTCCACTAGCACTGCGTTCAATGCGTAAATCTCGATTGGCTAAACAAAATTCATAAAATTGCTCCTCCGTCATCGGCATAATCCAAGGAAGATCAATCATCAAAGGAGCCGAGGTCGCTTGTACAAGTAGTGTCGTCATATTTTCGCCCTACTCAAGAATTACACGAATTAACAACTGAATGCCCTTCAATCTTAACTTAGCTCTTGTCAACGGCATTATTAACTACCAAAAGATAGAATGCGATCGCTCTTAACGTTGCTAAAGAAGCCTGACGGAGAGTAATGTAAATATTTATAAAAATGTAGCTTAGAATACATTTTAAAAAAGGAGAGTGTGTATTGTTATTTTATTGTCCGTCTTTTCAGAAAAACAAACCACAAAAGTCTCCTAATACCATCAATAAAATCCGACAATTACCCTTCATTAATTGGAGGGGTTTTTATCAGTTGTCATACTAAATCCGTTGAGTAACGCACAGAAAGCGGGTTTCTCCGAGAAACCCGTTTTCTATTAATGCTTGGGGATAGTTTTTCCTAGCTTAGGGGGATTGAAAGTTTAATTTTCCCTGAATCTTTCTAACAGTTCTGAGCGAGATAAATTAGCCAGAGAAAGAAGTAACCCGGTGCGTTCCGAGATAGGAAGTTGGGCAATCTGTTCCACCAGACCAGATAATTCTGCATCTAGGCTGCCAAAACGTCCTTCCAGAAGACTGGTTATCAGGGATAGTTGTCCTTCTAAACTGCCTCGTTGTATCCCTTCTTGTATCCCTTCTTGTTTCCACTCTTCTCGTTGTTGTAAATAAGCTGGTGATAGGTTCATAATGTCCTCCTGTTCTTCGGCACTTAAATTATCTCTTAATTCCAAACTCTTGCGCCAGTTGGCCAGAATTTCCAGTAAATTCTCTTGGCAAGGATTACCTTCAGGTAATTGCACTAATTCTTCTACTGCCCGTTTTTGCGTCCCTCCTTTCCCTAGTACCCTCAACCATAAAGTCTCCTCATTGACTGGTAATTGATGGATGGCGACAATTCCTGTTTTGAACAGGCTAGGGGAAAAATAAACTCCTTTTCCCCACTCCTCTTTCATCCCCTCTTCCGGTAGGAATGAAGGGGGGATTCCCACGACTTCTTCAATCATTCTCGCCGAAAAAGTAGGCGTTAAAATCCAGAGAACTGGTAGTTCAGCTTCAGTTAGAGTTTTGTTTGTCCGTTTCGCCTTCCTCAAGACCTCGCCATGAACCGCATATAACTTTGAGATGCAGCTGCGAATCTCTACCTCGGAGGGAGGATTACGGAAGGGTTCAAATAAGCAGCAAGTCGCCGCCATTTTAGCGAGTATGCCCAAGGGTAATTCAGTCCTTGATGCTGAACTGGCTGGTTCAAACCAGACATCGATTTCTTGAACTTCACTCTTGACTTTCTTGCTCTTTTTAATCGTCCCTAGAGACGCTAAGAGTTCTTCTAAATATTCCTTGGCAAATTGGTCGTGAATTTGGCGAGTCATTGCAGGGGATAATTAATCCGAGAAAGTGCATTAACAATCTTGTTAGATCATAGCAAGTTTTGAGAATTTATCTTTTTAATCAACAGCACCAGTGTGCGAACCAATCGGCTCTCTTATTCTTTGTGTGACAAGTTTAACTTATATAATAGCGATCGGTCTTTGTGTTCTTTGTGTCTCTGTGGTTCTTCACACTCATTGCTTAAATGCCCCTTCTCAAGTTCCCAGAGCTTAGTCACCAATATTGCGAAAGTGACAGAAAAGGGATAATCTTCCACTCAATTGCCCAAAATAAAGGCTAGAATCGAAATATAGTATCGATCGCTACGGATTTTTCATGAATTACAGAAAATTTTGCTTGGCTTTTTTGCTGTCCCTTATCCTCATCAACACCGGATTAGTTATGCCTAGTTACGCAAACGAAAGAGAATTGAGGACAATTACCGTAACGGGGGAAGGGATAGAAAATATCGCCACTTCTCAAGCAATAGTGCGCTTAGGGGTAGAAATTCAAGGCAAAGAAGCGGGTAAGGTGCAGCGGGAAACCGCCAATCGTAGCGATGCGGTGGTTAAATTTCTCCGTTCCCGTCAAGTGGAAAAATTGGAAACCACCGGCATTAGTTTACAGCCCAATTACGACTTCAGCAACAATCAAAGACGTTTAATCGGTTATATCGGGGCTAATTTGATTAGTTTTCAGGTTGATATAGCCCAAGCGGGGATTTTAATCGATGAAGCGGTGAAAGTCGGGGCAACACGCATCGATGGGGTCAGTTTTACTGCCGGAGAATCAGCGATCGCAGCTGCCCAAAGAACTGCTCTCATCAAAGCCACGGAACAAGCTAGAGAACAGGCTACAATCGTGTTACAAGCCCTCGGTTTAGTGCCGAAAGAAACGGTTTCTATCCAAGTGGGTAATACCAGTAATCCCGTGCCAATAGCCCGCTCAGAAGCGGTTTTTCGCAGTGCCGATGCTGCCAGTAGCCCGGTTATCGGAGGGGAACAAACCCTGCGGGCTGCTGTCACCCTCGAAATTAGCTATTAAGATAACTTTCAGCTATCAGTTATCAGCCAGGGTTTTTTTGAGCGGAAATCTTGTATACAGACTGATAAAATCAACGCCGATGCTCGGAAACTCTAGAAAAAACTGTCCCCCTCATCCGTGAATTATCCCAACTTTTTACCCACTGTTAGGGAGGGATTGAGTGAAGATACCTCCCTTGCTCTCCTCGAAAATATCCAACAAATTGCCATCGATAGCCCCATCTATCCTCGATCGATTCTAACCACCTATAGTCAACAAGGGCAAGGTCAACCGCCCTTTGTTCTCCTGCACGGTTTTGATAGTTCCCTGCTGGAATTTCGGCGTTTACTACCCTTACTCGCCCAAAATAGGGAAACTTGGGCGATAGATCTACTCGGCTTCGGTTTTACTGAGCGATACCCAGATTTACAAGTATCTCCGAAAACTATTAAAAGCCATCTT
The DNA here is from genome assembly GCF_000981785.2 of Microcystis aeruginosa NIES-2549. Taxonomy (NCBI): domain Bacteria; kingdom Bacillati; phylum Cyanobacteriota; class Cyanophyceae; order Chroococcales; family Microcystaceae; genus Microcystis; species Microcystis aeruginosa. Next base: position 1,688,617 of record NZ_CP011304.1, read on the forward strand.
TACCATTTCTGGCAAACTGCGATCGCAGAACCGATAATTTTAGTCGGTGCTTCCATGGGGGGTGCAGTGGCCCTAGATTTTGCCCTCTCCCACCCGGAAATAGTGGCAAAATTAGTCCTGATTGACAGCGCAGGACTAGCTAACCCCCCAGTTTTGGGTAAATTGATGTTTTCTCCCCTCGATAAGTGGGCAACTAATTTTTTAGCCAATCCCCGCGTGCGTCAAAATATCAGTCGTACTGCCTATTTTGATGCAACTTTGGCCACTGTTGATGCTTGCACCTGTGCCAATCTGCACCTGAATTGTCCCCACTGGAGTGAGGCTTTAATCTCCTTTACCAAAAGTGGCGGTTATGGGGCATTTTTGCCGAAATTAAGCCAAATAAACCGAGAAACGCTGATTATTTGGGGAGAAAACGATCAAATTTTAGGCACAAAAGACGCGAAGATATTTCAGCAGGCCTTACCCAATAATCAACTGGTTTGGATTCCTCGCTGTGGTCATGTTCCCCATCTCGAAAAACCGGAACTTACCGCGGCCGCGATAGTTAAATTTGCGAACTAAAAACTTATAATAGGATTATTTGACCCTATAGTGCCAACTTTTATGAAATTTTTGCCGATCGCTCTCGCTACATTCAGCCTTCTGAGTTTATCTGTCAATATTCCCCCTACTGTGGCCACACAACAGCTTTTTTGTCGAGGCCGCATGAATAACGGTTGGTCCTATTCAGCAGAATTTATCAATGGACGTTTTGAGCGCATTCGCTGGACGCGCTCCGGTCAACCTCCCCAAGTTTCTAGCCTTAGTTTTAAAAATACCAACAACAAAGGACAGCCGATTTATCGCGGCAGTTTATTCGCCGCAGTCAGTGTCACTCTGATAGACTTATCCAAAGGAGATGTCCGTCCCGGTTCGCAAATTTCCGTGGGAGTGGAAGAATGGGGTTGGTCGCGGGGAAACTGCGGTTTTAACAGTTGACATCCTCGCCGCCCTAAAAGTGCGGCGATTCCTAAACCTCACGATTTAAGTTTCTGCTTCCACCACCGTCGCATACCACAGTTAAAAAACCATGTACTGTCTTACACAGAGTCCACAGACTTTCGCCCCATTTCAGAAGCCCGATTCCGTGTGTCCCACGGTACGTTGACCGCCTATAGCTTCTTGTACTTGTTGCGCGCGACTTTTTACCCGGCCAAGCTTTTCTGGTCGGAACCCCCTAAGCCGAGTTTTCAAGGTGCTGCGCCGTCCACTTGGTTTTCGAGACTGGCCTTTTAATTCTAACGTAAAGCCGCCGTAGAACGGCGGGGTTTCAGACCCAAAATTTCCGATGAACAACTTCGGTGACAAGGTAAGTTTTATTTGGAGTATCGCGGATTTAATCCGCGACACCTTTAAGCGCGGCAAATATCAAGATGTCATCTTGCCTTTCACCGTGCTGCGTCGCCTCGACTGCGTGTTAGAGCCGACCAAAGAGGAGGTCTTAGCAGCCTACCACCAGTACAAAGACAAGCTCGACAATCTCGATCCTCTCCTCTGCAAAAAATCAGGATTTGCCTTCTATAACAGTTGTCCCTACGACTTCGAGAAACTCCTCGATGATCCCAAACAGTTGGCCGCTAACCTCAAGCTCTACATCAACAGTTTTAGCGGCAATATGCGCGAGGTGTTAGAGAAGTTCGACTTTGCCAACACCATCGACAAGCTGGAACAATCAGACCTGCTCTTTCTCGTCACCGAGCGCTTTCAGAACATCGATTTACACCCCGATAAGGTTTCTAACCTAGAGATGGGATACATCTTTGAGGAACTCATCCGCAAGTTTAACGAAGCTCTCGATGAAAATCCGGGGGAACACTTCACACCCCGGGAAGTGATTCAGTTAATGGTTAACCTCATCTTCTCCCCGGACAAAACACAGTTAAGCCAAGAATACATTACTCGCAGCGTTTACGATCCCTGCTGCGGTTCCGGGGGAATGCTGACCATTGCCAAGGATCGGATTTTGGAACTCAACCCCAAGGCCCAGGTTTTTCTCTTTGGCCAGGAAGTCAACCCGGAGACCTTTGCTGTGTGTAAATCTGACCTCTACATGAAAAGTGTGGACGGTAAGGACGCTGAAAATATCAAGTTTGGCAGCACCCTTTCCCAGGACCAGCACAGTGACAAAACCTTTGACTATCTCCTGGCCAATCCACCCTACGGCAAGGACTGGAAGCGAGATAAGGAGGCAGTGGAGACAGAGGCACAAAAAGCGGGCAGCCGATTTTCAGCAGGAACACCCCGCATCAGTGACGGACAACTTCTTTTTCTACAGCACATGATTGCACGCATGAAGCCGGAGACCCAAGGAGGCAGCCGCGTGGCGATTGTTATGAACGGTTCGCCATTGTTTACCGGGGATGCGGGAAGTGGGGAGAGCGAGATCCGGCGCTGGATTTTGGAAAATGACTGGCTCGAAGCAATCATCGCTCTGCCGAATGACCTATTTTATAACACCGGCATTGCCACATATATCTGGGTATTGACCAACCACAAGGCTGCTGAGAGGAGGGGTAAGGTGCAGCTGATTAATGCCTCCGAGTTTTGGCTGCCGATGCGGAAGAGTCTTGGCAGCAAGCGCCGGGAGATTAGTTCCCAGCATATTCGGGAGATAACTGAAATTTTCCAGAGTTTTCAACCCTCAGAGGTGAGTAAGATTTTTGATAGGGAAGATTTCGGCTACCGCAAGATTACCGTAGAGCGTCCCTTGAGGCTCAATTTTCAGGCATCACCGGAGCGGATTGAGCGATTGAAAGAGCAGAGCGCGTTTGCTAGTTTGGCAGTGAGCAAGAAGAAAAGTGATGAAATGAAGGGGATCGAGGAACAGGCCGGCAAGGAACAACAAAGGCTGATTTTAGACATTCTTAATAGTTTTCCCGATACTTTATATCAGGATCGAGGGGAATTTGAGAAGGTGCTAAAGAAAGGGATGAAAACCAAGGGAATAACGCTCGCACCAGCAGTTTATAAGGCGATTCTTTCGGCTCTTTCTGAGCGGGACGAATCGGCTAATATTTGTCTGGATAAACAGGGTAATCCCGAACCGGATACGGATTTAAGAGATACGGAAAATGTACCACTTAAACAGGATATTAATGACTATTTCGATCGAGAAGTTCTCCCCCATGTAACCGATGCTTGGATTAGTGACACGGTGCGGGATATTAGGGACGGTGCGCTTGGAAAGGTGGGGTATGAGATTAATTTTAATCGCTATTTTTATAAGTATCAGCCACCGCGAACTTTAGAGGCAATTGAAGCTGATATTAAGGAAGTGGAAGGGGAGATTTTAGCCATGTTAACAAGTCTAGAGGAGAGAATTTGAGCATGACCCTACGAGAGAAGATGCGGGAGTATTTAGAAAATGGCTTACAATTAGGATGGTTAATCGATACAAAAAGTAAAACCGTTGAGATTTATCGAGCTAATCAAGAGGTGGAAGTTCTGCACAATCCCACACATTTATCAGGTGAGAATATTCTAACTGATTTTGTTTTAGATTTGGACGATCCCCCCCACCCCCCTTCAAAAGGGGGGAGAAGCAAATAAAATAAAAAAGAGGTGTCAAAATGCCAGTAATTAAATTACGCTCTCATATCGGCGAAGATGGGATGTTACATTTAGATATTCCCCCTGAGTTTAAAGGTCAGGAAGTGGATGTAACAGTAACTGTTGAACCTATTACAGAGGAGAAAACCAAAACAAAGGAAACCTTATCTCAAGCAAGGGAAAGATTTGCTAAAGTGCGAGAACATTTTCAAGGAAGAAATTTTTTGGATAGCACAGAATTATTAAGAGAGGATAGACAAAGGTGACGAGTTTTGTTGTTGATGCTAATGTAGCTATCAAATGGGTGTTAACAGAAATTTATACAGATAACGGTTCTCGCTTATTAAGTCCCCAGTGATGAATATCTATCAGAAAACCTTGGTTATTCAAGATCCCAATCAGCTTGTTTTGTCTGATTTACCTTTTCAAAAAGGTCAGCAAGTAGAAGTAATGATTATTGCCAAAAATTATGACAGGGAAGCTCTAGCTAATAAGTTACGAGATTTCTTTAAAGAAGTCCAAGCTTTACACGCTGACAATCCTTTGACTGAAGAGGAAATTGAGGCTGAAATTGAGGATTATAGAAGAGGAAAATGAAGGTTGTAATCGATACTAATGTTGTTATTTCTGCCGCAATAGCTGACAGAAACCCGGAAAAAATAATTCTCTTTGTAGTATCTAACCCAGATTTTTACTGGATAGTATCACCGGATATTTTAGCAGAATATAGAGAGGTTTTATCCCGAAAACGGTTAAAGCTAACTAATGAGCAGAAACAATACTGGTTGACTCTTACAAGTGCCGTTACTTTTGTCGTCGATATTAATTTAGAAATTGATTTCCCCAGAGATAGAAAAGATGCTAAGTTTTTAGCCTGTGCAATTGTTAATAATGCTGATTACTTTATTACAGGAGACAAGGACTTTGATGAAGTTAAAAATCTAGGCCATACCAAGATTATTTCAGTTTCTCTTTTTCAGACAAAATATCAAATAAAATAGTAACCTAAGAGCTAGATTAATATGATGACAAAAAAATGGCAGCCTTATCCTACTTATAAGGATTCTGGAGTTGAATGGTTGGGTAAAATTCCAGAGCATTGGAAGGTGAAGAAATGCAAGCAATTGTCACTTATAAAAAGAGGTGCATCACCCAGACCAATTGATGATCCTTCTTTCTTCGATGATGATGGAGCCTACTCGTGGGTGAGAATTTCAGACGTTACTGCTAGTAATAAGTATTTAGAAACAAGCGAACAAAAATTATCCGAACTTGGTAAATCGAAAAGTATTGCTCTTGAACCCGGAGAACTATTTGTAAGCATTTGTGCCACCGTCGGTAAGCCAATAATTACAAACATCAAATGTTGTATCCATGATGGCTTTGTTTATTTCCCTTTTCTTAAAGAAAACAGGGAATATCTTTTTTATATTTTTTCAGGAGGTGAACTTTATAAAGGTGTGGGTAAACAAGGAACTCAACTCAACCTAAATACTGATATTATTGGTGATATTAAGCTTCCCATCCCCCCCCTTCCTGAACAACAAAAAATCGCCCAATTTCTCGACCAAGAAACCAGCAAAATTGATAAACTAATCACCAAGAAAGAGCGCTTAATCAAACTCCTTAAAGAGAAGCGCACCGCACTGATTAGCCATGCAGTCACCAAAGGACTTAACCCAGATGTTCCGATGAAGGATTCTGGGGTTGAATGGTTGGGTGAAATTCCAGAACATTGGGAGGTGAAGAGAGTAAAATATGCCTTCATTTTGCAACGAGGATATGATTTATCCAGCGACCAATTGATAGAAGGCATTTATCCCGTATGTGCTTCTAATGGAGTTATTGGGTTTCATAATAAATTTAATGTCAAGGCTCCCTGTATTACTGTGGGTAGAAGTGGAAGTGTGGGAGAGATAAATTACATTGAAAATGATTTTTGGGCGCACAATACAGCATTATTTGTGAAAGAATTTATAAATTCTATACCGAGATTTATATTCTATATATTGCTAATCCTTGATACTAAACGTCTGAGTGCTGGCAGTGCCGTTGGAACATTAAACAGGAATTATATCCATGAATTATTGACCCCTCTCCCCCCCATTCCCGAACAACAAAAAATCGCCCAATTCCTAGACCGAGAAACCGGCAAAATTGACAACCTAATCACCAAAACTCGCACCAGTATTGACCATCTCAAAGAATATCGCACCGCGTTAATTTCAGCCGCCGTTACTGGTAAAATAGACGTGAGGGAACATTAAAGCCATGCACATTATAACTCGCAAGCCTTTAAACGAATTTGCGGAGAGATACTAGGGTTGATTTATAGTAGGGTTGATTCATGAATCAACCCTACCCTTAGTCCCCTCTTGATAAGGGTGGTATCTGATAATTTTTAACGGCTACCTACTTAAGTAGGGTTGACTGAATAAATGTGAAATGTAGGCAAGGTAAGGGTTTTGTGGTTTTTCTCGTGAAACAGGTGCCAGATTTTGAGAGAATTGTGCTTCAAAACCTTGCGTCTTCATCAGTCTGCGTCCTGTAGGGGCGAAGCATTCGGGCAATAACCTATCGGTGAAACTGTAGATTTTTTATCCGAATGCTTCGCCCGTACTTTTTCAGCCAACCCTACATAAATATTTCCCACTAGACATGATAACTAAGTGCGGGTGTGGTTAATAATTCAATTTGTGATTCTGCTACCTCTACCGTATCTTGAAAAATTAAGCCTTCTAAACTGTATCCATCTTCCTCACCTTCAGCCCTCTGGTAATATTCAACAACTGTTCCAATACTCCCTTTTTTTAAACCATATTCAGGAATATCTTCTCTTAAAGAAACTTGGGAAAATAGTTTAAATTTCATGTTCCTTGCTCCTAACTGGGGAATAACGTTACAAACTTTGTTTCTCGATCTGTTACCATCCAAATTGTTTTTATAGGTAAAATTCTGCCATTTGGCGCAGTTAACTCACCGGTGATTTTATACTTTTGCCCATACCTAGTCTTAGTTGTTGGCGTAGCTTCTAAAGTTAAAATCTGTTGACGCAAGTCCCGCTCAAGTTCTTGCCAGTTACCTAAAGTATAGCCTCCCAGTGCCAGATATTGTGACTTGTCATCCTTCGGTAAAAAAACCAACAAATACTGAGTAAGTTTGGTTTCAGAGATAATGGCATTAACATCTAAGTAGGGCATAATATTGACAATGAGCAGTCTAAAGACATGATAGACACCTCCGAGAAAAACTTTGAAGCCACCATCGAAGCAAGCCTCCTCAACAGCGGCTACCAGCGCCGCAGCTCCAAAGATTATGAGCGCTCACTTTGCCTCATACCCAAAGATGTCCTTAACTTCATCCAAACCAGCCAACCTCAAGAGTGGCAGAAATTCCAAACCCAGTACGGTGACGACGCAAACACCCAACTCCTCAAACAGCTTGCCGAAGTCATCAAGAATCGGGGAACCTTAGAAGTCCTCAGAAAAGGCATCAAAGCCAACAGCTGCCGCTTCCAACTCGCCTACTTCCAACCCTCCAACAGTCTCAATCCAGAAACCCAAAGACTCTACCAGACAAACTGCTTCAGTGTCCTTAGACAACTGTACTACAGCCAGAAAAATCCCCTCAACAGCATCGATATTGTCCTCTTTCTTAACGGTTTACCCATCTTCACCGCCGAACTAAAAAACCCTTTTACAGGGCAAAACTTCCAACAAGCGATTAAACAATATCAAGAGGATCGAGATCCGAGAGAGCCACTCCTCAAGTTTGGCCTATGTCTCTCCCACTTTGCCGTTGACCCAGATCAGGTCCATGTCACCACTCACCTTCAGGGCCATGAAACCGGCTTCCTACCCTTCAACCCCGGAAAGACTGGCGTAGCGGCAAACCCAGACCCTACCAAATTCCGCAGCGCCTACCTGTGGGAGCAAATCTGGCGGCAGGATAGCTTCCTTGACCTAATCGAGAACTTTATCATCCTCCAGGAAAAAAAGGACGACAAGGACAGAAAAACAGGAGTAAAGAGCCTCATCTTTCCCCGCTACCATCAATTAGATGCCGTGCGCCGTTTGCTGGCCGATGCCAAGGCCGAAGGGACAGGAAAATCCTATCTCATCCAACACAGTGCCGGCAGTGGCAAGAGTAATTCAATAGCATGGCTGGCCCACGGACTTGTCAGCTTGCACGATGATCATAATAGCCGCGTTTTTGACTCTATCATCGTCATCACCGACCGCCGTATATTGGATCAGCAACTACAGGCCACTATTCGCCAGTTTGAAAAGACCTCTGGGGTGGTGGAAAACATCGACAAAACCTCGCGGCAACTCAAAGAGGCCCTAGAGTCCGGGAAAAATATCATCGTCACCACCCTGCAAAAATTCTCCGTCATCGTCGATCAAATCCAGTCCCTCTCTGGGCAGCGCTTCGCAGTAATCGTCGATGAGGCCCATTCTTCCCAGACCGGAGAAAGTACCAAAAAACTCAAAAGCGTCCTCACCGCCACCAGCCTAGAAGCGGCCGCCGCCGAGGAAGGGGGAGAAGAGGAGGATTTAGAAGATCGAACCGTCGCCGAGGCAAAAAAACGGGGAAAAATTGCTAATTTAAGTTATTTTGCCTTTACCGCCACGCCGAAACCCAAAACCCTAGAAGTATTCGGCACCAGACAACCGGACGGCAGCTTTGCTCCCTTTAGCCTCTATTCCATGGCTCAGGCGATTGAGGAAGGCTTTATTCTCGACGTGCTGGAGAACTATACCACCTACAAGACCTATTTTAATCTGCTCAAAACCATCGAAGATGACCCCCACTATGATCGCGCCAGGACCGCCTCGCTGCTGCGCCACTTCGTCGATTTACACGAACACACCATTAAGCAGAAAGTGGCCATCATTGTCGAACACTTCCATGAGCAGGTGGCCCATCAGGTGCAAGGCAAGGCCAAGGCCATGATTGTCACGCGATCGCGTCTCCATGCCGTGCGGTACAAGTTGGCCCTAGACCGCTATCTCAAGGAAAAAGACTATCCCTATCAGTCCCTAGTCGCCTTTACCGGGACAGTTAGAGACGGCGAAGACTTCACCGAAACCAAAATGAATAGCGCCTCCTCAGGTACTCATATCCCTGACAAAGCCACCGCAGACACCTTTCAACAAGCTCCCTACCGCTTTCTCGTCGTTGCCAACAAATTCCAGACCGGTTTTGACCAACCCCTCCTAGGCGCGATGTACATCGATAAGAAATTAGCCGGGGTTAACGCTGTCCAGACCCTCTCCCGTCTCAACCGCATCCACCCCCACAAAACCGGGACTCTGGTGCTGGACTTCGCCAACGAGGCCGATGAGATCAAGGCAGCCTTTAAAGATTACTACGACTGCACCATCTTGACGGAAGCCACCGACCCCAACCGGCTCTATAAAATCCAAGCACAGCTTGACGACTATCACTTTTACCAAGACTCGGACATCGATAGCTTCGCGCAGATATTCTTTCACTCCCAAGGAACTCAGGCCAAGCTTCATGGCAGCCTCGACCCCGTCCTCGACCGTTACCTAGAAGCTTCTGAGGAGGAAAAAGTCGGTTTTCGCGGTAAACTACAAGAATTTATCCGACTTTATGGCTTTGTCTCTCAATTACTCCCCATACCTGCTGCAGACTTAGAGAAGTTCTATGAATTTTCCCGCCACTTAATCTGCAAACTTCCCACCTCCCCAGAGGCCCTTCCTTTGCCTATTCAACAAAGCATCGAACTAAACTCCTACCGCATCCAAGAGACCCACAGGGGTAAAATTGAACTAAAACGGGGTGTCAGGGAAACTTCTAGGGTTTATTCCCTAGGCACGGGCCAACCCCCCACCAAAAAGATAGAACCCCTCTCGAAAATCATTGAAGAAATTAATCGACGATTTGGTACTGATTTCAGTGAGGATGAGCGAGTTTTTATCGAACACCTTGAAACTAAACTGGATGACAGCGCACCCCTGAAAGCGAGCCTTAAGATCAATACTCCCGAAAATGTTAAACTAGCCTTTGATATCCTGGCATCCGACATCATGCAGGACATGGTGGAAATCAACTTCAGCTTTTATAAAAAGTTCACTGACGACCTTGAATTTAAGGCCCTGCTCCTCGGTTTTCTCTTTAATCGATTCCTGCAGCGATCGAATACTTCCGAAGCTAAGACAGACTCAGTTTAACATTCGATCGAACTTTGCCGCCGATCCCCGACCAATGACAGGGTAAGGGGGGTCTTCCCCTGACATTTGAGATAAAATCGATCTAGTTAAAAATTTAATTCCGAAACTATGTTCGACGCACTGGCCGACCGCTTAGAAGACGCATGGAAAAAATTACGAGGTCAAGATAAAATCTCCTCGGCCAATATACAAGAAACCCTCAAAGAAGTCCGGCGGGCTTTATTAGAAGCAGATGTTAACCTACAGGTAGTCAAGGGATTTATTGCTGAGGTCGAGAAACAAGCCCTCGGCGCTGAAGTGATTTCCGGAGTCAATCCCGGTCAGCAATTTATCAAAATTGTCTATGATGAATTAGTCAAAATTATGGGGGAAAGCAACGTTCCCCTAGCTCAGGCCGATAAACCCCCCACCGTAATTTTAATGGCCGGGTTGCAAGGGACAGGAAAAACCACCGCCACCGCCAAATTAGCCCTATATCTCCGCAAACAGTCCAAAAGCTGCCTGATGGTGGCCACCGATGTTTACCGTCCGGCGGCCATTGACCAATTAATCACCCTCGGTAAACAGATAAATGTTCCCGTCTTCGAGATGGGTTCTCAGGCTAATCCCGTCGATATCGCCCGTCAAGGTGTGGAAAAAGCCAAAGAATTGGGGGTAGATACGGTTATCATCGACACCGCCGGTCGTTTGCAGATAGACACCCAGATGATGGGCGAACTAGCACAAATCAAGAAAATTGTCAAGCCCGACGACACTTTATTAGTGGTGGATGCCATGACCGGTCAGGAAGCGGCCAGTCTTACCAACACTTTTCACCAACAAATCGGCATCACGGGGGCAATTCTTACTAAACTTGATGGCGATACTCGTGGTGGGGCAGCCCTATCAGTGCGGCAAATATCGGGACAACCGATTAAATTTGTTGGGGTTGGGGAAAAAGTAGAAGCTTTAGAGCCATTTTATCCCGATCGCCTTGCCAGTCGCATCCTCAATATGGGTGATGTTCTGACGCTAGTGGAAAAAGCTCAGGAACAGTTAGACCTAGAAGACGCGGCCAAAATGCAGGCCAAGATTTTAGAGGCTAAGTTTGATTTTAATGACTTCCTCAAACAGATGCGGCTGTTAAAAAATATGGGTTCCCTGGGGGGAGTCTTGAAGTTAATCCCCGGTCTGGGCAAACTGAGCGGGACAGACATCGAAAAGGGCGAAAAAGAGTTAAAACGCACGGAAGCGATGATTAATTCCATGACCACGGAGGAACGCGCTAACCCCGATTTATTGGCTAAGTCTCCTAATCGTCGTCGTCGCATTGCCAAAGGTTCGGGACATCCGGAAACAGAAGTTAACAAACTAATTACTAATTTCACCAGAATGCGATCGATGATGCAACAGATGGGACGGGGACAAATGCCCGCTATGCCTGGGATGCCCGGGATGGGTGGCGGAATGTTTGGCGGTGGCAATCAACCGGGGTTCCGAGGTCAAGGTGGCAGCCCGAAAAAACCGAAGAAAATCAAGAAAAAGAAAGGTTTTGGCGATTTATAGAGGCTAAAAATGTTGAAATCCAGAGCTTAAACTGAGGTTTCTACCGTCGGCTAATTTTATCTCTTTCCCCGGGACAATTTGACCGATTATCGCCCCCTCTTCCCCCACTTTCTCCAGCAATTCTCTGGCACTGTCCGGGGGCAAACACAAAACTAACTCAAAGTCTTCACCGCCGTATAAAGCCCATTCTAGAGCTTTTTCGGCTCCTACATATTCTTTCAGGGTTGGATGCAGGGGAATCCTCTCGATTTCAGCACCAACCCCACTACAGCGACAAATTTGCATGATGGCATCTGCTAACCCGTCACTGCTATCCATGCCCGCGATGGGAAATTGCTTGACAATTTTTTGTAAATGTGGTATGCAATCAAGTCTCGGTCGCGGCCGTTGATGAGCTTGGATTAATCGCTTTTTTTGGGCGGAATTTAAATTCCTGCCGGTTTCAGGGTGCAAGAGTAACTCTAATCCAGCCCGCGATAAACCGTGATAACCAGTAATAACGATACTATCACCAACTTTTGCGTTAAAACGTCTAATTTCTTCATTTTTTGCCACTTGTCCCAGGGCGGTGATGCTGATGTTAATCTCCGTGGCCCGACAGACATCGCCACCAACGATCGCCGTCTGATATACTTGCAGACAAGAGCTAAGACCCCGATAGAGTCCTTCTAGCCAATCGATGGCTAGATTGGGAGTTAAAGCCAATCCTACCGTAATTCCCAGGGGTTCTGCCCCCATAGCCGCTAAATCGGATAAATTAGCCGCCGCCGCTCGCCAGCCCACATCTTCCGGAGAGGTGGTAAGATCGCTAAAGTGGACGTTATTAACTAAAACATCAGTGGTGACAACGAGAGAGTAACCCTCTTTCAGGGATAAAATCGCCCCATCATCACCGATAATCTCCGCAGGACAATATTTTTGCAGAATCGGTAGCAATCCCTGTTCACCCAAGTCTTTAACGGTTAAATTCATAATTTCTGGGAATTGAACGATGCAGCTTCTAAAAAGTCTTTAAGTAGGTAGGCACAATTATTTGTAGGATGGGTTAGCGGTAGCGTAACATAATCGGGCGTTGGGTTTCATGCTTCAACCCAACCTACGTTCATTTTATATTTAATTCCACCCACCTACTTAGTTAAGAAGATTGGCGCTGATTTTTTCGTAGGCGCTATCGATAATTCCCCGACCGCGCAGAAAGCCAGTATTAGCTCCCGGACAAAGATAAGAGAGGGTTTCCGGGCTAAAACGGTCTAAAATAGCCCTTTGCGATCGCAATTGCCGCAGCCAGTGGAAAGTTTTCGCAGTCTGTAGGGGTCGCGGTTGACCCTTAGTGTCGGGGAGAAGATGACGACCGGTAAATAAAACCCCCCCGTGACGGTTCCAGTAGAGACAGGAGGAACCGGGAGAATGGCCAGGAGTCCAAAAACCGCTACAAGTGGGAGATAACTGGATTTGCTGCTGAAAAACGGTAATTTGACGGTGAGGAAGCAGATAGGCTTCCTGTTCCTGTAGAATAATCTCACAATTAAGTAAACTTTGCAGAGAATCGCTCTGTTTACCCTGACCCCCGCGATGGGTAAAAAATAGGTAACGGACACCCTTTTCTCGGAGAAAATCCCGCTCGCTCTCCTCACAGCTAGGACAATCCACCAGAATATTGCCGGTATTTTCTACAATAAGATAAGAGGTTCCCCCTAGGGTTTCCCGATTAGGCGAGAAAGCGTATAAACCTTCTAGAATTAATCGAGGGGGTTTTGTGGTTTTGCTAACCTCTAAAGGAGACGATTCGGTTTCCGATCGCATGGTTTGCCTATCCAAATCACAATCAATGCGGTTTACAATCTAGCACGATCGATGACCGGGCGGGCTGAAATTAGCCGCTTTTTATTCAAGAGAAAAGAGCCGATATGGAAATGTGGTTGTTATTAGGGATTCTTGGCGGTTTCACTTATTTTATCGTCAAGCGTAGCGTGGCCAAAATCACGACAACACCAATATGGTTAATTTGGTTAGTCCTGATGACTCCGGCTCTTATTTGGACGGGCTGGACGTTAATCTATGGAGAGGATACCCCCATGCCGGCATTTCTGCTCATCGGTCCTTTTGTGATCTGCCCTTTTTTGTATTGGTGGCTAGTACAAAAGGGTCGAGTTACTCCCCAAGAAAGCCCCCCATCACCACTGGAAACAGCGAATTTAGTCCTAGAAAATATTGATAATCCTGCACCTAAAAATGATTTAAAACCGATCACTGCCGCAGAAGAAAAATCCCTAAGAGATTGTTTTCCTTGGGGTATTTATTATCTGCAAAATATCGATTATCGTCCCCAAGCAATTCTCTGTCGGGGGAAATTGAGAGCGGTTCCCGAAGAAGCTTATCAAGTGATTAAAAACAATGTGGAAAAGGTTTTTGGGGATCGCTTTTTATTGCTTTTCCAAGAAAGTTTTCAGGGACAACCTTTTTTCGCTCTTGTGGCTAATCCCTGGCAGCAAAAAACAGAAACTATAGAAACTGAAAAAGTTACTCGCCCCCTTATTTTCCTCGGTTTATTGTTATTAACTCTCTTAACTACCACGGTCATCGGTGCGGGATTAAGTGGCATTACCACCCAACAATTAGAAAATAATTCTAGTGTATTACTGCAAGGTTTACCCTACAGTTTAGGCTTAATTGCTATTTTAGGACTGCACGAATTCAGTCATTATTTTACCGCCGTTAAATATAAAATTAAAACTACTTTGCCCTATTTTATCCCCTTTCCTTTCTTCCTAGGCACCTTCGGGGCTTTTATTCAAATGCGCTCCCCTGTACCCACGCGCAAAGCTTTATTTGATGTGGCGGTGGCCGGTCCTTTGGGGGGTATAATTATCGCTATTCCTCTACTGTTTTGGGGATTGTCCCTCTCGGAAATAGTTCCCCTAACCAATCAAAGCAGTTTATTAAATTTTCAGGCCTTAAATCCGCAGTTTTCTTTTCTCTTATCTATCGTAGCTAAACTAGCCCTCGGCAGTGATTTAATCGCAGGAAAAGCCATCCATTTACATCCTTTAGCGGTGGCCGGTTATGTGGGAATTATCGTTACAGCCCTAAATTTAATGCCTGTGGGTCAATTGGATGGTGGTCATATTGTTCACGCCATGTATGGGCAGAAAACCGCCATAATTATCGGACAATTAACTCGATTATTCATGTTTATTTTAGCCCTAGTGCAACCAGATTTTTTACTCTGGGCGATTATTCTCTTATTAATGCCAGTGAGCGATCAACCTGCTTTAAATGATGTGACGGAATTGGATAATAAACGAGATTTATTAGGTCTATTTTCCCTGGCTTTATTATTAAGTATTTTGCTCCCCCTTCCCGAAGCGGTGGCCCGTTGGTGGGGGATGTAAGCGACCGCATCAATCCCCCTGAGTTCCAGGAAAATTATCGGTCAGTTAGGGAATAAAATCCCTATCTCCTACGTCAAGTGAGTTCGATGATCCTCACCCTCGATCACTTTAATCCACAAAGCTGAAGGCTGACAACCGCTCACCGATCACTGATATATGGTTCTCAAGGCTAATTCTCGCAGAAAAAAGCGAGTTTCTCCGCAAGGGAAGTTAGGCAAATCTAGGTTAAAATTGCTGGCTATTCCGCTAATTTTGGCGAGTTTAGGCTGGTTATACTACGATTTACGTCAGCAGTGGCTAAAACCAGAGGCGATTTTTGTTTTGGGAGGTCATGCCGATCGAGAACGTTTTGCGGCAAAATTAGCTAAGGAATATCCCGATCTACCGATTTGGGTGTCTTCTGGTAGTCCGCGACGATATGTGAGAAAGATTTTTAAAAAAGCGGGAATTTCTCCAGAACGTCTCCATCTCGATTACAATGCGCGAGATACTGTCACTAACTTTACTAGCCTAGCCGATCAACTGAAAGCCCAAGGTATTGATAGTGTCTATCTAGTCACTTCCGATAATCACATGAGAAGGGCGCGATTAGTGGGAGAAATTGTTTTTGGTAGTCGCGGAATCGTGATTAAACCGGTGACTGTTCCCTCCCAATCACCCCCCGAACCCCTAGAAAAATCGCTCAGAGACGGTTTTAGGGCAATATTATGGATAATAACCGGTTCTACTGGGGAATTTTGGCTAGAATCCGATTCTAGTCCCCCTCAGTTCCCAACCCAATCAAAATAAAATTATCTTGACAAAATCACCCACTTTATGTTAAGCAAAAACACCATTTTCGCCATCTTATTGATTTTTGTGCCGCTATCGATCGCCGGTTCCCTGTTACACTGGGGCGGAACGGTAGTTTTTATCACCGCTTGTCTAGCCATTATCCCCCTAGCGGCCTACATGGGGGAAGCCACCGAAGCGATTGCGGTGGTAGTCGGGCCAAATATTGGCGGTTTGATGAATGCCACCTTTGGCAATGCCACAGAATTAATTCTCGCCTATGTCGCTTTGCGGGAAGGGTTCATCGATGTGGTAAAAGCGACGATTACTGGCTCAATTATCGGTAATTTACTCTTAGTTATGGGATTATCGATGTTTTTAGGCGGTTTACGCTTCAAAGAACAGGAATTTCAGCCAATAACTGCCCGTTTAAACGCTTCAGCTATGAATTTAGCGGTGGTGGCGCTCCTTTTACCCACTGCCGTGGAATTTACCTCCACGGGAGTCGGGGAACCAGTCCTACAGCGTCTATCCGTGGCCGTGGCAGCGGTGTTAATTTTCGTCTATGGTTTAAGTCTCTTATTCTCCATGAAAACCCACACCTATCTCTATGATGTCGGGATTGCCGGTATCGAGGAGGAAAGCACTGGAGAAAACCCCGAAAAGCCGAAAATCTGGTTTTGGTCTTTGATTTTATTGATCGTTACCATCGCCGTGGCCGTAGAATCGGAGTTATTGGTGGCATCCCTAGAGGAGGCTACGGAACAGCTAGGTTTAACGGCGCTGTTTACTGGGGTAATTCTTTTGCCTATTATCGGTAATGCAGCCGAACACGCTACGGCTGTCACCGTCGCTCTTAAGAATAAAATGGATCTATCGGTATCTGTGGCCGTCGGTTCCAGTATGCAGATCGCCCTGTTTGTGGCTCCGGTTTTGGTTATCATGGGTTATATTATCGGTCAGCCCATGGATCTAAATTTTAATCCCTTTGAGCTAGTAGCAGTGGCTGTAGCGGTGTGGTTGGCTAATTCGATTAGTAGTGATGGGCGATCGAATTGGTTAGAAGGAATGTTACTCTTAGCTACATATACTATTCTGGCCTTGGCTTTCTTTTTTCATCCTCTCACTGCTTAAAGTTATTTCTTGGAGATATATAGACAATGACGGATGCTTTGGCTTAAGGGAGTGGTAAAACTGGCAATTTCGAGGATTTTACCGCCAGCTTTCCCTAGATTCTCCTCTAAACTTAAACTATCCTGCTCGGACCACTGACCACGATAGAGAATAGCGATTCCGGTCTTTTTCAGGAAAGGCAAAGCATAGTTAACACAGATATCCACATTACCTACCGCACGCAAACAGACGATATCGTAAGCACAGTTATGTTTAAGGTTTTTCCCGACGATTTCCGCCCGACCTAAACGAGTTTTCGTGTTATTTAACTCTAATTTGTCAATAACTTCTTCAAGAAAATTAATCTTTTTTTGGGTGGAATCCAAGAGAGTCACCGACCAATGGGTATATGCGATCGCAATTGGCACCCCCGGAAACCCGGCCCCGGTCCCCAAATCAATGACTGATAGGGATTTTGTCAATAGATCTGGCTGGGATTTTTGCAACCAAGCTAAACCCGATAAAGAATCCCAAAGATGTTTTTCCCAAAACTCCTCCGGTTGGGTAATTCGGGTGAGATTAAAACGTTGATTACCCTCTAAAATCAACTCATAAAGTTGTTGAAATCGCGCTTGTTGGGCCCCATCGGGTTGCCATTCTAGGGTTTCTTGCCAAAGGTCAAATAATTCAGGAAGGATCATTAATTCAGTTATCAGTAATCAGTTATCAGTAATCAGTTATCAGGTATGAGGGGAGTGGGGAAATTTCAACTAATACCCCAAAACCTCAACTATCTGTTTTTTCACTTTTTAATTCCCTCAAATGTCCTTGTTCAATTTTCCAGTGACGGTCAGCAATAGGCAATAATTCCCCGGCATCGTGACTAACTACTAATAAAGTCCAGTGTTGTTTGAGACTAGCGAGAAGTTTAGCCAATTGACGACGCATAGACCAATCTAAACCGGCCGTAGGTTCATCGAGAAGTAACAGATTAGGCTGCCGGATTAACTGGACAGCGAGGGATAAACGACGCTGTTGAACACCACTAAGATTGTGGGGAGAATTATCCAGAGGAATATTTTCTAATCCTACCTCCTTAATCAGTTATCAGTAATCAGTTATCAGTAATCAGTTATCAGGTATGAGGGGAGTGGGGAAATTTCAACTAATACCCCAAAACCTCAACTATCTGTTTTTTCACTTTTTACTTCCCTCAAATGTCCTTGTTCAATTTTCCAGTGACGGTCAGCAATAGGCAATAATTCCCCGGCATCGTGACTAACTACTAATAAAGTCCAGTGTTGTTTGAGACTAGCGAGAAGTTTAGCCAATTGACGACGCATAGACCAATCTAAACCGGCCGTAGGTTCATCGAGAAGTAACAGATTAGGCTGCCGGATTAACTGGACAGCGAGGGATAAACGACGCTGTTGACCACCACTAAGATTATGGGGAGAAGTATCCAGAGGAATATTTTCTAATCCTACCTCCTTTAGGGCCGCCGTTAGGCGATCGCTTTTAATCTCTGGATGACCGAGACGCAACTCCTCAAGGATGGTTTTACCGCAAAAATGACGTTCGGGAAACTGAAAAACGATTCCTCCTAATTGTTGCAGGTGCAGCACCGTTAATTCTTGGTCGCGCCAGTGAATCGTCCCTGCTGTTTTATCGGCAAAGCCTGCTAAAATTTCCAAAAGAGTCGTTTTTCCGGAACCACTGGGCCCGACAATCAGACCTAATTCTTGGGGGGCTAATTCAAGATTAATCCCCTGTAAAATGGGATTGAGGGCAGCGGGAGGATGATAAACCACATCTTTGAGATAAAGCATTGACAGGAAAATAACTGGAAATTAAGTCTAGAAACCCGTTTCTATTGTGACAGATTTTTTCATTCGCTCAAGGAGACTTTTGACCATGGTGCTGAGGTTAGGTTTAACCAAAAAAATGGCGATCGGTGCTTCCCTGGCTGTTATGGTAGTGGTTAACTGGATTGGTCCCGGGTTAGCTGGGGATCCTTTCCGCAAAACCAATCCCCGACCGATTGGTGATAAGACCGAGGCCGCTTTTAACGCTATTTTTAAACAAGGTAACTATCTAGAGGCAAAAAAATTAATTGTTGAGGCCACAGAAAAGGAACCCCAAGAACCTTTGGCCCATGCTATGCGTGCCTCTCTTGCTTTTACCGACCAGGATTGGAACACCCTAAAAACCTACTCCGAGAAAACTAAGGCAGCGGCCAAACAAATGCAGGACAGCGACCCTTTAAGGGGAAATTTGTATCTAGCGGTGGGGAGTTTTTTAGAGGGAACCTACGTTTTTCAAACCGAAGGAGCAGTATCGGCTATCCCCAGATTACAACAGGTGTTTCAGTATTTGGAAACCGCAGAAAAGGCTAATCCTACGGATCCGGAATTGAACCTGTTAAAGGGTTATATGGATTTGATTTTAGCGGTTAATCTACCCTTTTCTAGTCCCCAAGAGGCAATTGAAAGGTTAGAAACCTACGGAAGTCCCGATTACTTGGTTGATCGAGGTATAGCTCTAGCTTACCGGGATTTAAAGCAGTACGATCAGGCTTTGCGGTTTATCGATAACGCGCTGAAAGCGACCCCCGATAATCCGGAATTAATGTATCTGAAGGGTCAAATCCTGAGAATTCAAGGCAATACGGATAAAAATACCGGCTCTTTGAAACTGGCACTAGATTACTTTAATAATGCCCTGAAAAAACAGGAACAACTCCCCGAATCAGTCAAAAAACAGTTAAATCGCGAACACCGTAAGGTACAGGAGGAGATTAAATCCCTAGAAAACACCGCTAGTCGTTAAAAAACGTCTATTATCGGTTATCAGCTTCTGAAGGCAAAAGGCAGCCGTCAAGGCTGCATCGCAGATTTGCGGGAATACCGACAATCAGCAATTATCAGTGACTCTTAGATGATAACAAATGTATCAGCAGCTGCGTGTAAGCATCCCACCGAAAAACTAATGCGCTCCGGGGTTTGGGGGGTTCTACCCCCCAAAAGCTGGGATTGAGTGGTAAAATCAGAAACAACGCCCGATTTTAGCAGGGGGGTTTCTCCGTAAAAATCCCAATTGGTAGATTTACAAAAATGAGATGTACCCGCCGTCAAATTTTGCCAAAACAGAAAATCCCCTCTTATGTTATATAAAGTAAAGGATTATTAAGCTTCGCGGAAGTTTATTAATTAAAGTTAAAATATATTGACAAAAAAATTGGCTTGTGGTATAGAGCAGAATTTGGCTAAACCTCCTAGCTGATTTATTGTCAAGGGTTCACCTAAGTGTAATTGGAGATTTCATGACGGCAACGACGGATAAATTGCATGGGGAGTTGATCGCCTCGATCGAGCCAGACTTTAAACTGAAAGATATTATTAAAACCATTCCCAAAGAATATTTCCAGAAAGACCCAGTTAAAGCTTGGTTTGGAGTGATTACGAATATTTTGGCGGTCATTGCGGGTTATGCAATGCTAGTTTATTCTCCCTGGTATTTACTGCCTTTAGCTTGGATTTTCACTGGTACAGCTTTAACGGGATTCTTTGTGATCGCCCATGATTGCGGTCATCGGTCTTTTTCTAATCGACCCTGGGTTAATGATCTTGTCGGTCATATTTTCCTCTTACCGCTTATCTATCCCTTCCACTGCTGGCGTTTCCTCCACGATCGCCATCATGCTAAAACTAACATGGTAACTATAGATAATGCTTGGGATCCGTGGGAATTAGAAGCTTTTAACTCGGCTAATCCCCTAGTGCGTCTCTTTTATCGCGGCATTCGCGGTCGTTTATGGTGGATCGGTTCGATCGCCCACTGGGCTATTCTACACTTCAACATCGAACAATTCAAAGAGAACGAACGGGAAAAAGCCCGCTTTTCGATGATTGTCGTCCTAGTTTTTGCCGCTATTTTTTTCCCAACCCTAATTTTCTACACTGGTGTCTGGGGATTGGTTAAATTTTGGGTGGTGCCTTGGTTTGTCTATCATTTTTGGATGAGTACCTTTACCCTTGTCCATCATACAGACCCCGATATTCAATTTTCCTATCCCGAACACTGGAATCAAGCTTTAGCGCAACTAGAAGGAACAGTTCACTGTAGCTATCCCCGTTGGGTAGAAATTCTCTGTCACGATATTAATGTCCATATCCCCCATCATATCTCGACGGCGATTCCTTCCTATAACCTCCGCAAAGTTCACGCTAGTCTCAAAGAAAATTGGGGTAGTCACCTGAAAGAAACCGAGTTTTCTTGGGCATTAATGAAGCGAATCGTTGATCATTGCCATATTTTCGACTCCGAAACCGCCTACAAAACCTTTAAGGAAAGCCGCGGTTAAATCAGTTATCAGTTATCAGTTATCAGTTATCAGTGGGTAAGTTATCAGTTATCAGTGATCAGATTTGAGTTTTAAGTGACAGTATTAAATATCAGTTATCAGTGGGTAAGTTATCAGTGATCAGATTTGAGTTTTAAGTGACAGTATTAAATCGAAGTTTCCTACTGTCTTTTCACTGATTACTGATAACTGTTTACTGATTACTGTTTACTGGACGGCTACGCCGTGCCTTTGGCAACACTGAAAAAAGATTACCAGGAAGCGCGTTTACCATTGGGCATAACTGTTAACCAATTGGTTTTTGCTAGGGCGATTTGTTCCGGATTTACTTGAGCATAAGAGAGATTAGCCCCGCAAAGATTAGCGTTTTTGAGATGAGCGTCGCGAAGATTGGCTCCGATGAGATTCGCCCCGCGTAAATCGGACTCTTCCAGGTCTGCATAACCGAGATAGGCATTATTTAAATTGGTATTTTTGAGAATAGCTTGACTGAGATTAGCCCGGCCCAGATCCGCATTGGATAGATCCGCTCCTTGTAAATTAGTGCCTGTTAATTTGCATTGAAAGAAATTTACCCCCAAAAGTTTTGCTTTAGACAGATTGAGATTCGATAATTCCTCCTGGGCAAAATTGCGCCGGCCGTTATTGTAAGCATCGAGAATCGCTTTTTCATCTAAGCGGCGTTTTCTCTTCAGTAAGGTTATATCTGCGCTGCTGTGGTCTTTGTTTCTGGATGGTATATTTATATTGGTTGTGAAAAAGGCCATCTGTCCCCCCAGCAGATTATCTGGAGAGGCCCCTGAATTTTTATTTTTGGGGCGAAATTTAAAGTTGAGAGGGCCAGAAACGGAGGAAGTGGCTATTGGACCTAAATGTTGTGGTGGTTTCGGGGAAGTAACCATTGGAGCCGCGGTTAAACTTTGGGCTAGACTATCGGCATAAGCGGTCATGTCTAAAGCATCCATTACCTCTTGGGCGGATTTGTAGCGATGACGGACGGAGACTTCCAGCATTGTTTTCAGGACTTTAGCAAACTGGGGACTCACCTTGACTAATTTTTCCCAGAGTAATTCACCTGTATTGACATCAACTTCGATAGCTTTAGGAGATCTGCCCGTGAGTAGATAGATACAGGTAACTCCCACGGCATAGATATCACTAGCATAGACCGGACGCATGGCCATCTGTTCGGGAGGGGCAAAACCTTGGGTACCCACGGCAAAATTAGTGAAGGCAGTTTGAGAATTGACATTGGCAATAATAGTGTTAACTTGATTTTTGACAGCCCCAAAGTCAATCAGAACCAATTTTCGATCCGTTTGCCGAAGAATTAGGTTAGCGGGTTTGATATCCCGATGAATTACCTTTTGTTTGTGGATATATTTCAAAATCGGCAACAGTTCACTTAAAAACTGTTTGACTCCCGCTTCGCTAAACGGTCCGCGTTTTTTTACCTCTTGGTACAGGTTATGACCTTTAACGTATTCTTGAACTAGATAAAACTGTTGATTATCTTCAAAATAGTCCAATAATCGGGGAACCTGCGGATGAACGCCCAGTTTTCCCAGGGTTTCCGCTTCTCGCCCAAAAAGTTCCCTGGCCATCTGAAAAACATTAGGATCGTCAGTGGAAGGTCGCAGTTGTTTGACCACACAGATGGGGTTACCTGGTAGGGACAAATCCGATGAGACAAAGGTTGCCCCAAACCCTCCTTTCCCTAAAATGCCTAGGATCTGATAGCGGTCGTGCAGAAGAAGTTTTGAACCGCAACTCTCGCAGATTAACGCTTTTGGGGCGTTTTTCGGTTGAGGACAGTCGGGATTAAGGCAGTAGGTCATATAGAGTCACCAGTTGACCAATACTTTTTTGCTAACTATAGTTTAACAATGCACTCTTTCGAGATTCTCCTCAAGAGGGAGGACTTACCAGAGTCTAAAACCCTAAAGAAGCTTTAGACAATCAAAGCGCGTGTAACGCCTTTTAGTGTGACTGCTTGGTTAACGCAGGGGCAACTTATCAAGATAGCGGTTGCTGGCTAACTGGGATTTTCACCTAAACTATCCCAGTTTATCACAGATTTTAACATTGGCTATCTAAATTACTCGTTAAAATTGCGGGAGAGAAGAGAGAAGGGAGCAGGGAGAAAAAGTTTGAGCATTTGTACTAAAATATCTAATACGCAGTTTAAATAGGGCTTGCTGAAAAAGGCCTAGGCTGGGGTCCGGCAGAAGGCAGAAGGCAGGAGTTTAAGGCTTTGTTGCCCTCTTTTTTATTGTACCAGTTTATGTACTAAAACAAGGATAATGCCAGGTTTTTGAAGGTTCCAATCCTAAAAAAACGGAATCCAGAGAACTTCCCTGTGCATAGTTTTCGGACTTTATTGGAGGACTTGGGGACAATTTGCTTGAATACAGTAGAGTGTACGATTACAGAGGGAAGCTATCATTTTTCTAAGATAAATCGACCGACTGAACTGCAACAGAAGGCGTTAGATTTATTAGAGGTTTCCTTAATTTGTAACCAGTAAAGCTGCGGCGGAAATTCTCTTAATCCCTCCTAGAGCAGATGTTATGGCTTTTTGTCAACGGGGAAGTCCAGAAAGACAATAAAGCTTAACATTGGCTACTTCTGCCAATTGTCAACTAATGTTAGCTTTTCTTGATAATTCATCATCCCCTCATCCCTATCCCCTCATCACTTTTTCCCTTTCATCAAAGCAGCCCGGGCCTGTTCGCGGTCATCGAAATGGATTTTTTCCGTCCCCAAAATTTGATAATCTTCGTGACCTTTACCGGCAATAATTACTCCGTCTCCCGGTTGCGCTGCTTGAATAGCCGTGTCAATGGCCAAAGCGCGATCGCTAATTACCTGAACAGTAATTTCTGGGGGAATGCCAGCGATAATATCCTCAAGGATTCGTTCGGGAGCTTCTGTGCGGGGATTATCGGAGGTAACTATGGCTAAATCTGCTAATTCTGCGGCTATTTTCCCCATTAACGGCCGTTTTGTCCGATCTCGATCGCCGCCACAACCAAAAACGCAAATCATCCGACCGGAAATAAAGGGACGTGTTGCTTTTAAAACATTCTCTAAACTGTCGGGAGTATGGGCATAATCGACAATGACGCTGATATCTTGGTCGGGAGCGATGCTAACCCGTTCCATCCGCCCTGGTACTCCTGAAAACTGGGGAATTTGGGCGATTACTGTCTCTAAATCTACACCACATTCTAACACTGCCGCCACCGCCGCTAAGAGGTTAGCCAGATTATATTGACCCACCAGAGGAGAAGCAAAGGCTATTTCCCCTTGGGGAGTCACCATCACCCCTTCCACTCCCGTGGGTTGATAGTGTAAATCCTTAGTATAAAAATCGGCACTAGGATCGGACACACTATAGGTTAAAACCTGTTGGGGAGACAGGGAGGCCGCTAAACGTTGACCATATTCATCATCAAGGTTAATAACCGCCTTACCTTGCAGATAATCGGCACTAAATAATTTAGCTTTAGCGGCAAAATAATCCTCCATGTCGAGGTGATAATCGAGATGGTCCCGGGTGAGATTGGTAAACACCGTCACGGGAAAAGTACAACCCTGTACCCGTCCCTGGGCCAGTGCATGGGAACTAACTTCCATGACGGCGATTTCATTGCCGGCGCTCACCGCTTTGGCCAAACTAGCTTGTAACTCGTTAGCGAAAGGGGTGGTATGATTGGCGGTTTCTTGGAATCCTTGCCAACGGGTGTAAAGAGTTCCGAATAAAGCGGTGGGAATCTCTGCTTGGCTGAGAAAATATTCAATTAGATGGGTGGTGGTGGTTTTGCCGTTGGTTCCCGTCACACCGATTAATTTTAGGGTAAGGGCCGGATAATGATAGAATTTAGCAGCGATCGCGGCAGTGGCAGTAACTAAATCTGCCACAACGATTACGCAAGCATCCTCCGGGGGGGGAAATTTAGCGGCGGCTGCTGGGGAGATAAGCGCCGCTACGGCCCCGCTTTCCAAAGCGGAACGCCAAAATTCGCCGCCATCGACGCGAGTACCGGGTAAACCGATAAATAAATCTCCCGGTTGACAAGCATGGGAATTGGTGGAAATTCCTGTAATCTCGGTAATAGAAGCGATAGGAGAAGAAATCGGGGAAACCAGAGGGATAGTTTTTAAAAGTTCTTGTAGTTTCATAGTCAGGATTGAATCTAGGGATTGCTGCTTTTAGATTAGCCGATTATCAAAGAGGTTCCTAGGCTATTAATTTAACGATAAAAAAACTCAGCAGTAAGGATATCAACCGCGATAAGCTAAAAAAAACAAGGCTATAGCTTGTCAACTGTTGACGATTTTCTGCGGAGATTTTCGGGATATTTATATGCAATTCGTCGATTTTCTGGCTCTCATTCATCCTGTCCTAGCGATAGTGGTCGTTTTTCCTATTATCGGCCTCGTAGTTAACTTTGCTTGGCAAACCCGTCAACGTCGCCTAGAAACCAACGCGGGAAATAAAAGTAAAATTCCCCCAGTGGTCGGGCCAGAACATCTACGTTTAGGCCGCTGGTTAACGGGTACAGTGGTAGGGGTGAACCTTTTAGCACTAGCTTACTCGGTCGTTTACGGTTTTAATGGTTTTGTCGATAAACAAAAAGACGGAAAATTAGACCCCTTTCAGGTCATTTTTGTGATTTTGATGTTTTTTGTCACCATTGCCTCTTTGGCCTGTCTCTACCGCGCTAAACAAGGCCTCTGGCGCGGAATTTTTGCCACCTTGACTGGCATGGGTTTAATTATTATCGGTTCTCAGGATGGGGTCTGGCGACTCTCGGACCAATGGTACTGGTCCCACTACTATATCGGCATGGCCGCATCATTACTGATGATTTTCTCTCTGGCCATTGTCGAAGATATCTATAAAGACCGTTCCCATCGTTGGCGCATTGCCCATACAATTCTCAATTGTATCGCTCTGGCTCTCTTTCTGGGACAAGCCATGACCGGTTCCAGGGATTTGCTGGAAATTCCCCTCAGTTGGCAAAAACCAGCAATTTATCGCTGTGATTTCACCAATAAAACCTGTCCCGAACCGAAATCCTCAACCCCCCTGATCAACCCGATAAGTTAAACTTTTTTAGGGACTGGGAGAGGGAGAGGGTATGGGTTCCTCAAACCAATTGGCAATCTTATCAAGTTGGGGCAAAGTGTTTAAGGGATTGGGTTTCAGGTTTTCGATTAAGTCAGTCCATTCTACTCCTTGTATCACAGCAACTGCGCCGCTATTTGGGGCACAGGTTGAAATTTTGCCCCAATTTTTACCCCAGGCGGCGCCGACGAAATCACCGTTACCGGTTTTACCGAGGGAATAGTCAGGAGCAAAGATAAACGCTTCTAGTCTTCGGTTTTGACCCACTCTCAGACAAATTTGCGGCGCGGCGGCACCTAATCCATTATCGGCATAAATTTGTAGATTGCCCGGTTTACAGCCAGTCACGTTACCACAATTGTGTTCGATCTCACCATCAATATTACCTTTAACATAAAAAACTACCCGTTGCCCCGGAGTAATGGTGATCTTATCGTTACCACTCAAGTTGATATTATTAACGATATACTCGTACACCTGTACGCTTTGACCGTTAATCGTGCGAGTAGTGGGTGTGTCTCCCTGTCTGGGAAAAGTTCTCTGAGCAACCGAAAGACTATCGTTAAGTGCCAGGTTTTGCTGACCAGAGGGAAGGCCAGTGGGAATCGGCGGTAAATTGGGGAAAGGGACACCGACAAATTGCGCTTTGTAGGGGGTATTGGGTGCGGGTGTGGGCTGTTGAATATTATTTTGGTTAATATGACATTCTAGGTTCGGTTGCAAAGTTCCTGTCGCCTCGACAAATCCCGTCGTCGTCGTGGTGTCGCTCATAACCACATCCCCCTGAAATTTAGCACCGCCAGAATAATTTGGATTGCTGACCGTAATCTGGCTAGTTTGACTGAGATCTTCTGTGGCTCCCTCCCTTATCCACAAAGTCGGGACCGTAGTGCGAGTGAATGCGAGGGGACGGGAAGGAAAAATAGGGATAGTTACCACCACGCGGTTACGCGAGGCGGCATTATCGCCACTATCTCTATTGATATCAATGTTAGTTAGGTCTGTTGCGGCACTTTTGCGGGAAAGTCCTTCGAGGGTGAGAACTCCCCAACCCAAAATATTGGGGTCAGAGCTTGGGGTAAAATTGTATCCCACCACGCGATAATAACGATTATTACCTAGATCAAACCATTCACCACTAGCCAAATCTCTTAATCCTGGATTTACTGCTCGTTGTCCTGTGGGTGCGAGGATTTTGTAGGCAATTTCGTTATTACGATTGGGATTACCACAGGCGGTGGCAATGGCTAATTTTTTTAAATCTCTTTGGAAAATGCTACTAGGATTACCAGTGGGTACTTCGGCCCACTCCCAACAATCGCCGGAATCACAATTACTGGGAACCGTTGCCATAACTCGAATGCTATTGAGTAAATCCCGCACGCGAGCCACTCCAGCTTCGGCACTACTTAAAGCATCAGCCCGGGATTTTTGGGCAATTACTTTCGATTGATCCCCTTGGACGCGCATCATCACAGTTATTCCTGTTCCCATTATGATAACTCCAATTAACAAGGCAAGAGGCAAGGCAAACCCTTTTTCCCTATTAGCCATCAGGTGAAGGTATAAACGATTTTTCATAGACCAGTCCATCTAAGAATGGTTACTTTTATTATAATACTGTCAAGTTTTGGTCAAGTGACAACTGTGAGAATACAAGAATAGCACTGTGAGTAAAATCACAAACAAAAGCCAGTTGACACGATAATTAGCAATTAGTTTTTCGATAAGTAGGTAGGCGTTAAAAATTATCAGATGCCCGCTTTATTAAGGGGGATCGGCACCACCCTTATCAAGGGGGGCAGGGGGGATCGAACCTAAAATCTATTTTTAATTTAATTATAACCAGCTACTTAAGTATTTTCGACTTTTGACTAAACTAAAGGACTGTTTTTCGATTCAGAATTACCCGCCAAATCAAGCCTATCCCCCGACAAAAGCTGATAATTAACAACCAAAAAGATTGTAATTCTCCTGCCGTATTTTTCGGTTGCCAGCGCTGGGGACGACAGAATAAAAAAGTAATTAGCTTTCTCTGCTCTGATAGGGTAAGTGGCTGGAATTTAAGGGTTGCTTGCCAGATTTTTCCTCGTTTTTCTAGATTGACTAGATGAGCCGATAGGCGCAAATCTTCGCCTAAAATATCTAGGAGTAATTTTTCTGAGTATATGGGTTCCATCAGGTTAATTTCTGCTCCTATTTCCGAAAGTTTTTTCAGATTGCCCTGTATAATTATATCCGATTCTGTTATCAATTTAACGGGAGATTCCAGCACTTGGTATTGAGTTTCTAAGGTGAGGGGAGCTTCCAATAAAGCCACTAAAGCAGTCATGATAATAACCACGTTATATATAGCCAAAATCAAGCCAAAATTTAGGGGACTTGCTTGATAATTGTGATGGTGCAAATTAAAGAAAATACTAATTAAAGTAATGGTGAGAAAAAAGAGCAATGGGTAGGATAAATGCCAATTATATTGATAATTTTGGCGAGCAATTCCCTTCGGTGTCACCTGAAATCCCTTGTCAAAGGGTTTCCAAAGAACATGGAGAACTGTTAGGGCTGTAGGTACACAAATAATCATCGATAGTACCTCAGAAAAAATAATCGAGCGCGAGCGACAATTTAACCAGTGATAAGTGGCTAACTGCATCATCATGTAGGGTAAAAAGATATAGATTGTCTCATCAATAGTAATGTTAAAAGGTACTATATAACCAAAGGTATAAAGGAGAGGAATCAGCAGAGAAAATAAACGAGCTAAGGGAGAAAACCAAAATAATATTCCTTCTAAGTGTGCCAATCTTTGAGGTAGAGTTAATCCCGCAATTTTTAGGGGATTAGCTTTGATAAAAAAGGCCTGTAAAGTTCCCCTTGCCCAGCGCAATCTTTGCCGTAAATAAGCTGATAAACTTTCGGCAGATAAACCAGCACTGAGTTTTTCATTTAAGTAAATAACTTCATAACCTTGGGCAGAGATAGCAATTCCAGTAAAATAGTCTTCACTAATAGATTCTATATTAAAGTAGCCCACTTCTTCTAAGGCCTTTCTTCTGACAATAAAAGAAGTGCCAGCACAAACAGGACTACCCACCCCATCTTTAGCTGGTTGGATATGACGATAAAATAATTCTTCGTCGGGAGTAACGATATTTTCTAAACCTAAGTTATGGGCAATAGGATCGGCATTATAAAAGCTTTGGGGAGTTTGCACTAAGGCAATTTTTGGGTTTTGAAACCAGCCAACAGTTCTTTCTAGAAAGTTCTGACAAGGGATAAAATCCGCATCAAAAACTACCACTAATTCCCCTTGGCTTTGTTTGAGAGCATGGTTTAAATTACCTGCTTTAGCGTTTTTTCTATCCTCACGAGTCAGATAATGACAATTTAATTTTTCTGCTAATTGATGAATTTCTGACCTCTGGGTATCATCGAGGATATAAATATTTTTATGGGGATAATTAAGGGCTTGACAACCGATAATAGTTCTTTTTAAAATGAAGGCTGGCTCATTATAGGTGGGAATGAGGATATCTACCGTCGGTAAATACTGTTTATCGATTACCCCTTGGCTATAAAAATCAGCTTCTTTGCGTCTATCCTTCGTGGTTAAGACTAAAAATAACTGAATCACGCTACTACTTAAAACCATCATCTCAATGCCTAAAAGGAGTAAACTAAAAAAGCCATTGAGAGGAGTAGAAAGATTTAAGGTTTCCAGAATTCTCCAGAGTAGATAGCGCAGGGTTATAGCTAGAGTGATAGAAATAATGACTAATCTTGACCAAACTTGTGGACGCGGAGACAAGAAAACGATTAACTGCGTAAAAATTAGCAGGATAACCGTGGGTAATAATAATTGATAGCTATGAGCAACCGTGGGAACTTTAATCCAAGCAAATGGGTTAAAAAATTCTTCTACTAAGCCAAGGATTAATCGATAAATATTGTGTTCTGGCCAACATAATGATAAACTAACCATCATTAGCCCGCCGATCACTGCCAAAATAATTAAAATAACCGATATTATCACTAAAATCGATGTTAATACGGAGGAATATGCTGGTTTTTGAGGGAACGTAAAAATTGACTCTTGGTTAGACATAAATCCCCTTCTGAGTAAATAAATCTAACTACATTTTACAATTCTTAACAAAAACCCTGTGCATTTTTGGCAATGACAGGAGCGCTCTCCACCAAAATGCTAAATTTTGTATCAAACCCAAGATGAAACTAGCCAGAAAAAGTCTAGAAATAGTATACTCTGGTTAACCGTGAGGAAAAATCAATCTATGATAGCCGTCAAAATCGCCGTTGTTAGCGCTCTCGTTTTAGTTGTGGTCAAATTCGTCGCTTCTGTTCTAGGTAAAGGCAATATACCCCTACTTAATCAGGCTGTCACCGTGATTTTAAGCCTTTTTATCGGTTTTGAGTTGATTCAACTGGGACAAGCGGTGATTGAAAAGATTAATTAAGGGCTAAACGGGCCAGATAGAAGCTAGTAATAGTTTTAGCATCGATCGATTCTCCCTTGGTGATCGCTGATTCCATTTCCTCAAAACTCATAAAAACCACTTCCAGATCTTCATCGGCATCTTGAGCGGGGGGCAAGCTTAATTTTTCCAGATCCCGGGCCAGAAAAGCATAGATGTATTCATCGGAATAACCCGGTGCCAGAGCAAATTTACCCAAAGATTGCCAATTGTGGGCCCGATAGCCCGCTTCTTCCTCTAATTCTCGTTTTACCGTCGTAGCAGGGTCTTCTCCTTCATCAATCGTCCCGGCGGGAAATTCCAGAATGCGAGCTTGCAAACTAAACCGATACTGACGTACTAAAACTAATTGACCTTCCTTGGTGATTGGAACTGCTAAAGCACCCCCCGGATGACGCACACATTCCCATTCTCCCTCGACACCGTTAGGTAAACGCAGTTTCGAGACTTCAAATTGAAAGACGCGACCCTGATAAAAAAGACGTTGTTGGAGAAATTGAGGCGGTTCAGACATAGAAAATTTGCAACTAGGACTTTAAGAATTAATATCAACAAATGTCACCTTTGTCACCGGTGTTTCAGGTTATAATGAGAAATGCTGTCTTTACAGGTTAAATCTTTTTCGAGAAACCCCATGGCAAAAAAATCGATGGTAGAACGCGAGAAAAAACGCGCTCGTCTCAGACAAAAATACGAAGCTAAAAGAGCGGAACTAAAAGAACAATTCCGCACCGCCGAAGATTTTGAAGAAAAACTGGCAATTCACCAAAAATTACAGGAATTACCCCGCAATAGCGCTCCTAGTCGTCACCGCAACCGTTGTTTAACGACCGGCAGACCGAGAGGATACTATCGCGATTTTGGTTTATCCCGCAACGTTTTACGCGAATGGGCCCACCAAGGTCTTTTACCCGGTGTGGTCAAGTCTAGCTGGTAGTCAGAAACAATATCTAGGGAAAATACCGGGATAGAGGCGTGGTTTTTGCGTCTCTATTGCCGTTTTTAGGCAATTTTTTGGCTCTCCCAGGTTTGGTGGGTAAAATGTATTCTAAGATACATTCCTCCTAGCGAGGGGGTGGAACGAACCACAAAGACACAAAGGACACAAAGATCGATCGATCATAATGTAAGTTAAACTTATCACACAGAACCTAGAAGAGCCATTTTTTCGATAAAAAAAACTCTCGATCGAGCGATCGAGAGTTAACCATGAACAGAAAATTTACCTAGACTACAGTAGCAGCTTTACGGGCAGCGGCGGCCTCATCGGGATGAATACCGAGACGGGTGAGATTGAGACGACCTTTACTATCGATCTCGCGTACCTTGACTAACACCTCATCCCCCACGGCCACTTCATCCTCCACCTTACCGACGCGTCCCTCGGCCAATTGGGAAATATGGATCATTCCCTCTTTGCCTGGCAAAACTTCCACAAAAGCGCCGATTTGGATAATGCGAGTCACGCGACCGAGATAAACCTCACCCTCATTGAGTTTGCGGGTCATATTGTAGATCAGTCGTTTAGCTTTTTCGGCCTGTTCCCCATCGGTGGAGGAAATAGTGACAGTACCATCGTCATCGATATCGATTTTCGTGCCGGTCTGTTCAGTAATCCCTTTAACCGTCTTACCACCTGGCCCGATGACTAACCCGATCAGATCCGGATCGATCTTGATCGTCAATAACCGGGGTGCGTGGGGAGATAATTCCGTGCGGGGTTTTTCTAGGGTCGCTAACATCTTCTCTAGGATATGTTTGCGGGCCGGTAAAGCTTGTTCGATCGCCTTGGCCACCACTTCCATGCTTAAACCGGGGATTTTCATATCCATCTGAAGAGCGGTGATGCCAGAATCAGTGCCAGCCACCTTAAAGTCCATATCTCCCAGAAAATCCTCGATACCTTGGATATCGGTCAAAATCCGTACTTCTTCCCCTTCTTTAATTAAACCCATGGCCGCACCGCTAACGGGTTTTTTCAGGGGAACACCGGCATCCATCAGCGCCAGGGTAGAACCACACACGGAACCCATGGAGGTGGAACCATTAGAAGAGAGGACTTCCGACACCACCCGCAGCACATAGGGAAATTCCTCCTGGGGGGGGAGGACAGGTACGATCGCCCTTTCCGCTAAAGCACCGTGACCGATTTCTCGACGGCCGGGAGAACGCATCGGACGGGTTTCACCGACGGAAAAGGGTGGGAAATTGTAGTGATGAAGATAGCGTTTTTCGTCTTCGGGATGGAGATCGTCGCCCAAATCCTGAGCATCACCGGGGGTGCCAAGAGTGGCGATCGAAAGCACTTGGGTTAAACCGCGATTAAACAAACCGCTACCGTGAACCCGACGGGGTAAAACTCCTACCCGGCAAGAAATCGGGCGTACTTCGTCCAGTTTGCGACCATCAACCCGCACCCCATCCTCAATAATTTGGGCGCGCATCAGTTTTTTGGTCAGATCCTTAAAGAGATTACCGATTAACTTCGGCTCTTCCAGCGTTGGAGCTTTTAAGGGATCTTCATCGGGGAGAGCGGTTATAGTTTCCTTGAGCCGATTTTCGATCGCATCTAATTTCTCATCCCGTTCGGTTTTGCTGAGGGTAAACTGAGAGAGAATCTGTTTAATTTCCTCTTTAGCTTGTTCTCTCAGGAAATTCTGCACGGTTTCGTTTACTGCCGGTGCTTCTCGGGTGACGAGGGGAATACCCAACTGATCGATCAATTCCCGTTGAGCGGTGATCAGGTCGCGCACTGCTTCATAACCAAAATCGATCGCCTCAATAATATCCCGTTCCGGTAACTGATTGGCTCCCGCTTCGATCATCACCACCCCTTCGGGACTACCGGCCACCACTAGATCCAATTCTCCGTTATGGATTTCCTTGTAGGTGGGATTGATGATAAATTCATCTCCCAACAAACCGACGCGCACCGCTGCCATCGGTCCTTGGAAGGGAATCCCCGCCAACAGAACCGCCACGGAGGCTCCGGTAACGGCCAAAACATCCGGGGGGACCTCCTCATCCATCGAGAGGGTCGTAGCGACCACCTGAATATCATCCCGCATCCAATTGGGGAATAGGGGCCGCAGGGGGCGATCGATCAAACGACCGGTCAGAATTGCTTTTTCCGGGGGACGACCTTCACGACGCAAAAATCCTCCCGGGATGCGCCCGGCGGCGTATAATCTTTCTTCATAGTCAACGGTTAAGGGCAGGAAATCTACTCCTTCTCTGGCTTTGGCTGTGGTTGCTGTCACTAAAACCGCCGTTTCTCCCGATTGGATCAGAACACTCCCGCCAGCTTGGGGGGCTAAAAGCCCTATTTTTAGTCGAATATCCCTGCCATCAAAGGATATTGACTTGTCAAACTCTTCCATGTAAAGCTATATTCCTTTCTTTCACTTTTCTCTGTGCTGTGGCAATCCTAGCATTTTTTGTACCCCTTTCCAGCAGGTTTAGTATTCAGTGATCAGTTATCAGTGATCAGTTATCAGTGATCAGTTATCAGTGATCAGTTATCAGTGATCAGTTATCGGTTATCAGCTTTTTTCTCCCTGCTTCCATCTCCGATCTCCCCACACCCCACACCCCACACCCCACACCCCACACCCCACACCCCACACCCCACTACCCCACACCCCACACCCCACACCCCACACCCCACACCCCACACCCCAATTCCTGCTTTTAAACAGGTTCTAACATTACTTGCTCAAACCGGCCAAAAAATGATAGCTTCAGATATAGGAATAATCTGGTTAAGAAAAAAAATGTCTTCCCTTGCCGCTTGCTGGCCTAAAAATATTTCTAAGTATTAGCAAAACTGACTGACTCTCAGCAGTTGGGCGGGATTTTTCCTAGCTCGAAGAACCCCAAACCAAGAAAATTAAGACAATTAAAAGGATTGCGTCTCTATTATCTGTCAGACGCTTCTAATCCAGTGAATTTGCGGGTTATCTTCAAATTAACCCCGTTTAACCCTATTTATTATCGATCATGGCTGAAAGTTATTTATTAAACAAACTGCAATCTGTAGAACAGACGTACAAAGAATTAACCCGTCGTCTAGCGGATCCCGATGTCACCAGTAATCCGGGTGAATTGCATCGTCTGGCCAAATCCCGCGCTTCCCTAGAGGAAACGGTCAACACCTACGAAATTTGGCAAAAAAGTCAAGAGGATTTAATCGGGGCGAAACAAATCTTCAAAGAATCCGCCAGCGATCCCGAATTACGCGAAATGGCCGCCCTAGAAGTGGCAGCATTAGAGGCAAAAATCGCCACTTTGGAAGACCAATTAACAATTCTGCTGCTGCCCCGGGATCCCCTCGATGAAAAGAATATCATGCTGGAAATTCGCGCTGGAACCGGAGGTGATGAGGCCAGTATTTGGGCGGGGGATTTAGTTCGCTTGTACTCAAAATATGCCGAAACTCAAAAATGGAAAGTTAGCCTTTTGAGTGAATCTCCGGCGGATATGGGAGGATTTAAAGAGGCAATCTTAGAGATTAAAGGCGATAACGTCTATAGTAAGCTGAAATTTGAGGCGGGAGTCCATCGGGTGCAGCGGGTTCCTCTGACGGAAGCGAGTGGTCGCGTCCACACTTCCACCGCTACCGTGGCGATTATGCCGGAAGTGGACGATGTGGAAGTGCATATCGATCCCAAGGATATTGAGTTAACCACGGCTAGATCCGGGGGAGCAGGCGGTC
Source organism: Microcystis aeruginosa NIES-2549 (assembly GCF_000981785.2). Lineage (NCBI taxonomy): Bacteria > Bacillati > Cyanobacteriota > Cyanophyceae > Chroococcales > Microcystaceae > Microcystis > Microcystis aeruginosa. The sequence continues at coordinate 1,723,933 of NZ_CP011304.1, forward strand.
AAAATGTCAATAAAGTGGAAACTGCGGTCGATTTAATCCATAAACCCACGGGAATCCGGGTTTTTTGCACCGAAGAGCGCTCGCAATTGCAAAACCGGGAACGAGCTATGCAGATTCTCCGGGCGAAACTGTACGATATGAAATTACAGGAACAACAGGAAGCGGTCAGTTCCATGCGACGCTCTCAGGTGGGAACCGGTTCCCGTTCGGAAAAAATTCGCACCTATAACTATAAGGATAATCGTCTCACCGATCATCGCTTAAATCAGAATTTTTCCCTCGATCGCATTTTGGACGGCGACATCGAAGAGGTGATCCAATCCTGTATCGCCAAGGATCAACAGGGAAAACTGGCAGAATTAGCGGCGGCCCAAGAGACAGCTTAATCAGCGATCAGTTACCAGTGATCAGATTTTAGTTTTCAGTGAATTTCTTTTCACTGGTTACTGTTTACTATTCACCACAAAAAGCTCCCCACTCCCTGCACTTTCCCCACTGGTGGGGGTGAGTGCGGGTGGGGACTGATGCCGGTTAGTTCAACTCACGACTAATTCTATGCTTCCACTAAACGAAAGGCCGCACCCAAACCGACAGCGATCTCATCGGGAGAAATTTTCCCATCATGGTTAATATCGATCGCATCGAATACCGCATCGGTTCCCGCCCATTCTTCCCGGGTGATGAAACCATCCCCATCATGATCATAGACTCGGAAAATATCTTCGGCGGCGTGTTCTAGGGTTGACTGACCTTCCAACTGGGTTAAACGTTGAATCAGCAATTGTTCTAATAATTCTAAAGCTTTGGTAAAACCTTGAATACCTTCCGTTAGTTTTTCGGAAGCCATGGCATCTTCGGCGTGCATTTTCGCAAAAGTGGCTTGATCCACGGCAATTTTGACAATATCAAGGGTTGCAGCCTGGTCTGGATCGAGCTTACGGGGTAAATCGGCTTCTGTCCCTTGCAATTGTTCGAGAAGTTTCGGGGAAATCGTTAAAAGATCACAGCCGGCTAACTCGCAAATTTCGCCGATATTGCGGAAACTTGCCCCCATAACTTCGGTTTTATAACCAAACTTTTTATAGTAGTTATAGATCTGGGTAACGGATTGGACTCCGGGATCTTCAGCGCCAACGTAGTCTTTACCGGTTTCTTTTTTATACCAATCGAGAATCCGACCGACAAAGGGAGAAATTAAGGTTACTCCCGCTTCCGCACAGGCGATCGCCTGATGAAAACCGAATAATAGGGTTAAATTACAGTGAATTCCCTCTTTTTCGAGGACTTCTGCGGCTTTAATCCCTTCCCAAGTCGAGGCAATTTTAATTAAGACTCTTTCTCTAGAGATACCCGCTTGTTCATACTGGGAAATGAGATAACGGGCCTTGTGGATGGTAGCTTGGGTATCGTAGGAAAGACGGGCATCCACTTCGGTGGAGACGCGGCCGGGGACGATTTGCAGGATTTGCAGACCAAAACCGATGGCTAGGCGATCAAAAGCTAATGTGGCCACATCTTCTGGGGTGGCCTGCTCCCCTAGTTCTTTTCTGGCCGCTTGCAGGGTTTGATCGACAATCGGCTGATATTGGGGCATTTGGGCCGCAGCCGTGATCAGGGAGGGGTTAGTGGTGGTATCTTGGGGGGTAAAAGCTTCGATCGCTTGGATATCGCCAGTATCGGCAACAACCACTGTAAATTGGCGTAATTGTTCTAGTAGGGTTTTAGCCATAACTTCTCCAGATGCGTGTTAACGCGAGACTTTATCTGGATCTTAGCGATTCGATCAAGAGGAAGGGAAAAATTCCCGATTGATTTAATTCCCAAGCACAGACCTGTCCAAAGTCGGGATAAGCCTGGAATCTTTGGGTCACTTCTTGCCCAAAGTCCTCTATTTGTGATAGTATTAGTGATTGTGTCGATTTAATAAAACGGAGTTTATGCCCAAGCTAAAAACGCGAAAGGCGGCGGCCAAACGATTTGAGGCCACGGGAAGCGGCAAAAAAATCAAACGTCGCAAAGCCTTCAAAAATCACCTACTCGATCATAAAAGTGCCGAACGCAAGCGCCGTCGTTTGTCCCAGATTACCTTGGTACACGAGCGCGACGAGAAGGAAGTGCGCTTAATGTTGCCCTATTTGTAAATTTTCCAGAAAAATCGTCTAAAGGATTATCATGTCTAGAGTAAAACGGGGGAATGTCGCCCGCAAGCGACGTAAAAAAATTCTCAAATTAGCCAAAGGTTTTCGCGGTTCTCACTCGCGCTTATTCCGTACCGCTAATCAACAGGTAATGAAGGCCTTGCGGAATGCCTATAGAGACCGTCGCAAACGTAAACGCGATTTTCGTCGTCTTTGGATTACCCGCATTAACGCGGCTGCTCGTCAACAGGGCATCAGTTACAGCCAACTAACCGGACAATTAAAGAAAGCTAATATCCTCCTCAATCGGAAAATGTTGGCCCAATTAGCTGTCCTCGATCCCGTCGCTTTTGCTAAAGTGGTAGAAACAGCCAAAGGATAATTTAGCCCCAAGCATGACGGAAACTTGGCAAACGATTCAATTCCCCAGTTCAGAAAGTGCGATCGCTTTAGCGGGTCATCAAGAAGCTAACCTCAAATTGATAGCCAGGCAAACTGGGGCGAATTTAGTCCTCAGAGGCATGGAATTGCGGATTGCGGGGCAACCAACCCCCGTGGAGCGTGCCACAGCGATTGTGCGCTCCTTAAGTATTTTATGGCAAGAGGCCAAGTTAATCGCCGAAGCCGATATTATGACCGCTATCCATGCCCTCGATACGGGGCGTTCTAGCGAGTATAAAGAACTACAGCAGGATATTCTCGCTCGTACCCGTCGCGGGGAGCTAATTCGGGCAAAAACCTTCCGTCAGCGTCAATATATCCAAGCGATTCAAAGTCACGATATCACCTTTTGTATTGGACCTGCCGGCACGGGGAAAACCTTTTTAGCCGCCGTTTTGGCCGTACAAGCTCTATTAGAAGATAAAGTAGAACGGATTATCCTCACCCGGCCGGCCGTGGAAGCGGGGGAAAAATTAGGCTTTCTCCCGGGGGATTTACAGCAAAAAGTCGATCCTTTTTTGCGTCCCCTCTACGATGCTTTATACGAATTTATCGAAGCGGCCAAAATTCCCGACCTGATGGAACGGGGTAAAATCGAAATCGCTCCCTTAGCTTATATGCGGGGACGAACCCTAGCTAATGCTTTTGTTATCGTTGATGAGGCCCAAAATACCACCCCAGCACAGTTAAAAATGGTCTTAACTCGCTTGGGATTCGGTTCGCGCATGGTAGTAACTGGAGATGTCACCCAAACCGATTTACCGCAACAACAGGAATCGGGGTTAATTGCCGCTCAAAAAATCCTAAAATCAGTAGAAGGGATCGCTTTTTGTTACCTATCCCGGGCCGATGTGGTGCGTCATCCCTTAGTACAAAAAATCGTCTCAGCTTACGAACAGCACGAAAAATAACAGATTATGGATATTAAAAATGGTTTCGTCGATGCGGTGGGTAATACTCCTCTAATTCGTCTCAATAGTTTTAGCGAGGAAACCGGCTGCGAGATTCTCGGTAAGGCCGAATTTCTTAACCCCGGTGGTTCGGTCAAGGATCGCGCCGCTTTATATATTATTCAAGAAGCGGAAAAAGCCGGTACTCTCCAACCGGGGGGAACCGTTGTCGAAGGAACCGCCGGCAATACTGGCATCGGTTTGGCCCATATCTGCAATGCTAAAGGTTATAAATGCCTGATTATCATTCCCGATACCCAATCCCAAGAGAAAATCGACCTATTGAGAACATTGGGTGCCCAAGTGCGTACTGTTCCCGCCGTTCCCTACCGAGATGCCAATAATTACGTTAAATTATCGGGGAGATTGGCCAGTGAGATGGAAAATGCTATCTGGGCCAATCAATTCGATAATCTGGCTAATCGTCGCGCTCACTACGAAACCACCGGCCGGGAAATCTGGGAACAAACCGACGGTAAAATTGATGCTTGGGTGGCTGCCACAGGAACTGGGGGAACCTACGCGGGGGTGGCGATGTTTTTAAAAGACCAAAATCCGCAGGTGCGTTGTGTGGTGGCGGATCCGATGGGTAGCGGTTTATATAGTTATGTGAAAACCGGGACAATTACCCTGGAAGGTAGTTCAATTACGGAAGGGATTGGTAATAGTCGTATTACGGCTAATATGGAAGGCGCACCCATAGATGATGCCATTCAAATTGATGATCCCACTGCCATTAAAGTTGTTTATCAACTATTACAAAAAGATGGTTTATTTATGGGGGGTTCTGTGGGTATTAATGTCGCTGCTGCCGTGGCTTTAGCTAAACAAATGGGGCCAGGCCACACCATCGTTACTGTTCTTTGTGATGGTGGGTCCCGTTATCAATCTCGTTTATATAATCCTCAATGGTTGGCTGAGAAAGGATTGGCTTAATCAGGAATTATCGGCTCATAAATTAGTGGAGATAATGGGAGGGGGAGGGCAACAATGAGGGAAGGCAGCAAGGGAAAATGAGGCGCTTCGGTTGGGCAAACACTTGAGACAAGATAGACAATAATAGAATATTAAAGGGGGAAAATTAAGATGAAACAGGCATTGACAGCCAGAATTTTTCAAGAGGGTAATTGGTTTGTGGCTCAATGTTTAGAGGTTGATGTGGCAAGTCAAGGAGAAACGGAAACTGAGGCGTTAATAAATCTTCAAGAAGCTTTGGAATTACACTTTGAACCGCCTTGTGCAACAGTGATTCCTCAATTGCAGAAAATCCCTGTACGGGCGAAGCATTTGGGCAATAACCTATCGCTGAAACCCTAGATTTTCTATCCGAATGCTTCGCCCCTACCCATCAATTCCTCATCTACCACGCCATGAGTGAACAACGCGCCCAAGCCTCCCTAAACCTGAAAGACTATCTCAATTTTTTAAGGGAGACATTACAAAAAATCTCTGAAGATCCTAATCCTCAAGTGATTTACCCCTTCTGGGCGCAAAATCTTGATAAGCTAGATGATAATTTAGCGCAAATTCTAGACAGTTGGGCGAGAGAGACATTAACGCAAGTCACTTTAGAAGAAGCTGAATATACTGATAACTGAAAAGGTTCTTAATTCCCTACCATTGTGATAATTACTGTCATTTAAACCACGACAAAATTAACTAATTTGCCCGGGACAACAATCACTTTTTTGATTTCCTTGCCCTCTAAATAACGTTGGGCGATTTCTGATTCCAGGGCGAGGGTTTCTAGGGTGCTTTTATCGGCACTAGCGGGAACTTGTATCGTGCCTCTGGTTTTTCCCAAAATTTGGATGACAAGGGTAATCTCGTCCACAATCAGGGCAGTAGGATCAACTTTTGGCCAGGGTTGCAGGTGAATTGATTGGCTATGGCCTAAAGCTTGCCACAATTCTTCGCTAAGATGGGGAGCAAAGAGGGAAAGTAAGATTAATAGGGTTTCGATTCCTTCCCGATAAATGGGGGATGCAAAACACTTATTATCCCCTAAAGCGTTACTGAGTTTCATCAATTCGGAAATAGCGGTATTAAATTGATAATCTCCTTCTAAATCCTCGGAGATTTCTTTAATAGCGGTGTGAATTGCCCGTCTTAAATCCTTGTCAGTTTTCGAGAAAGTTTCTATTTTTTTGACTTGCTTGGGTTTATTTTCAATATATTCGCTGACTAAACGCCACACCCGATTAAGAAAGCGAAATTGTCCTTCTACCCCCGCATCATCCCACTGTAAATCTTTTTCTGGGGGTGCAGTAAAAAGTATAAACATTCGAGCAGTATCGGCCCCATATTTTTCCAAGACTTTCAGAGGATCAACGCCGTTATATTTCGACTTAGACATTTTTTCAAAGAAGAAAGATAGAACTTCTCCCGTGTCTTTATCGCAATATTTATCCTCTTTATAGATAACATTTTCTGCGGGGACATATTTGCCAGTTTCGGGATTTTTGTAGGTTAATCCCTGTACCATTCCCTGGGTTAATAGACGGTTAAAAGGTTCATCGACATTAACTAAACCTCGGTCTCTTAAAACTTTGGTAAAGAAACGAGAATAGAGTAAATGTAGGATAGCGTGTTCGATTCCTCCGACGTATTGATCCACGGGCATCCAATCATTAACCTTCTCGAATTGAAAGGGTATATCTTCATTTTTAGCATCGGTATAACGGAGGAAATACCAACTAGAATCGATGAAAGTATCCATGGTGTCCGTTTCCCGTTTTGCGGGAGTGCCACAGCGAGGACAATCCACATTTACCCAGTCTTCTAATTTGGCTAAAGGAGAAGCACCTCGACCGCTAAATTCGACATTTTCTGGTAAAGTAACGGGTAAATTATCGATAGGTACTGGCACGGTTCCACAGTTAGGACAGTGGATAACTGGAATCGGACAACCCCAATATCTTTGACGGGAAATTAACCAATCCCGGAGACGATATTGTATTCTAGCTTTGCCGTAACCTTGGGCAGTGGCATAATCAATAATAGCGGTTTTTCCTGCTGTAGAATGCAGCCCATTAAATTGAGCGGAATTAATCATAATTCCCGCTTCTGTGTAAGCATCTTTTAACTCAATTTCGCCACTTTCTGGAGTAATAACTATCTTAATTGGCAGGTTATTTTCGTGAGCAAATTTAAAATCGCGACTGTCGTGAGCCGGGACTCCCATCACTGCACCAGTACCGTATTCGTAGAGGACATAATCAGCAATTAAAATCGGAATTTCTTCACCAGTAAAAGGATTAATTGCCAGTCCTCCGGTTTTAATACCGCGTTTGGGTTTATCTTCGGCAGTTCTTTCTAATTCGCTTTCGCTGGCTATCTCTTGAATAAAAGTTTCTACGGCCGATTTTTGTTCGGGAGTGGTAACTTGTAAAGTTAAGGGATGTTCGGGAGCAAGTACCACATAAGTCACTCCATAAACCGTATCGGGACGAGTGGTAAAAACGGCAATTTTTTCTGTGGAATTAACAAGAGGAAATTCTAAATAAGCACCTACCGATTTACCAATCCAGTTGGCCTGCATGGTTTTAACCCGTTCCGGCCAACCGGTAAGTTTATCTAAATCAGTGAGTAATTGTTCGGCATAATCGGTGATTTTTAGGAACCATTGCCGGAGTAATTTTCTTTCTACTTTAGCACCCGATCGCCAAGATTTTCCTTCACTATCTACCTGTTCATTGGCCAACACAGTTTGATCGATAGGATCCCAATTCACTGCCGCTTCTTTTTGGTAGGCTAATCCCGATTCAAAAAACTGTAAAAATAGCCGTTGGGTCCAACGATAATATTCTGGGGAACAGGTGGCAACTTCTCTTTCCCAATCGATAGATAATCCTAACTGTTGTAATTGCCGTTTCATCTGGGCAATATTTTGATCAGTCCATTTTGCCGGAGGAACTCCCCTTTCAATAGCGGCATTTTCTGCGGGTAATCCGAAAGCATCCCACCCCATGGGATGCAGCACGCGATAACCCTGCATTCTTTTCAGACGGGCAATCACATCGGTAATAGTATAGTTGCGAACGTGACCCATGTGCAGGTTGCCCGATGGATAGGGGAACATGGAGAGGGCGTAAAATTTCGGTTTATCGGCGTTTTCTGGGGTTTTGTCCAATCCCATTTGCTGCCAAATCTTCTGCCATTTCTGTTCGATTTCTGCGGGGTTGTACTGCACTGGGGTTTTTTCTCCTGAGTTTTATCTATCCTTCCTATTTTACAGCAGCCGGCTGGGGGCGATTGTCAGTCTTGCGGTTATCTACCCTAGCAAAAACCCGATGGGTTTTAAGTAAGTGGTTCTAATTAAATATGAACATAGATTTTGCCTCCGATCCCCCCTCTCTATCCATTAGTCAGATCTTTCTTAACAAAAAGAGAAGAAACTTAAAAAAAGGGGAAACGATTGATAGGTATAGTTTTGAAAGAAGGAATTAAGGCCGAGGTGAGCAAAAAAATGGAGAAATGGGCAGCCCAAGAATTACAGTATGCAGACCTAGGGGACACGAGAAGAAAGAAAAGGTTAATCAGTATCGTAGAAAACTTGGCCAGTCAATTTAATACAAGTGTTCTATAAGCTTCGGAAAATCTAGCGGCAGCGAGTGCCACCTACGACTTTTGGAATTCACCCTATTTTCACCCCTCATATCTAATTGCCGCTCAAGCCAAAAGTACAGTAGAAAGAATCAAAGAACATCCAATAGTTTTGGCAGTTCAAGACACAACAAGTTTAGACTTTACGACGCAAAAAGCCAAAAAGGGAATGGGTTATCTAGACTGTAAAAAATCCTTTGGTCTCAAAGTTCATACCACATTAGGACTGTCACCGCAAGGAATACCTTTAGGACTGATTAATCAATATGTCTGGGCAAGAGAAGAAAAGAATTTAGGGATTGCCAAGCAGCGAAAAAAAAGAGAAACCCAAGAAAAAGAAAGTCAAAGATAGTTAAATTCTTTGTCAGAAACACAATAACAAATACCCGAAGAAATTCAAGTAGTAACAATCGGAGATTGTGAGGCAGACATATTTGATTTATTTGCCCAGTCAAGAAATCCTAACTCTCATTTATTAATCCGAGGAACTCATAAACGAAAAGTTAACTATCTCGAAGACAAGGAAAAGTCAGGGCATCCAGAGACTAAATATTTACATCAATCCATCAGAGAAATAAAAGCCTGTGGTACCCTAGATGTGCAAGTAAAACGCAATCCTAATCACGAGGCTAGACTAGCTAAACTAACAGTTAGATTTGCCAGTTTTGAAATACAAGTACCTAAGCATCACTCGAAAGCGAACCCTCGTCAACCGGTCAAATTACAGGGAATTTTAGCTGAAGAAGAAAATCCTCATCCCGGAGTTAATCCTATCAGTTGACTCCTCTTAACTAGCCTAGACATTAGTAGCTTTGAATCGGCGATAACCTGTGTGCGCTGGTATAGTTATCGCTGGTTGATAGAACGCTATCATTTTGTTTTAAAAAGTGGTTGTGGATTAGAAAAACTGCAATTAGAAACGGGTCGGAGAATTGAGATGGCTTTAGCTACCTATTCAATTGTAGCTTGGAGATTACTCTGGTTAACCTATCAAGCACGCTTACACGGAGAGGAGAGTTGTGAAAGTTTTTTGGAAGAACATGAATGGCAATCTTTGTGTGCCACTATTCATAAAAAGAGTCCGCCACCTGACAAGCCGCCCTCCTTTCGAGAAGCGGTCAGAATGATTGCTTCTCTTGGGGGGTTTTTAGGTAGAAAAGGCGACGGTGAACCAGGTGTTAAAACTATTTGGTTGGGACTGCGAAGGTTACATGATATCAGCGAGACTTGGAAACTATCTCATCAAATTAGTTCCCCCATAGAACCCCCTTGAGCCATCTGGCACACTTTTCTCTTTTTGTCAAATTTTATGTTAAGAAAGATGTGACTAATGGATAGCCTTAATAAGGGGGGCGGGGTGATCTGAAAGTTTTTAATACTTATCTACTTAATTAGGGTTTGCTGAAAAAGTAGGGGCGAAGCATTTGGGCATAACCTATCGCTGAAACCGTAGATTTCCTATCCGAATGCTTCGCCCCTACCCCAAATTTTTCTCTAGCAACGCACCAAATAAATTAATGATAGGTGTGGTGCGTTACGACGGATTGTTAGATTTAAGTTTAAGCAGAGATTATCGCCGTCTAACGCACCCTACATTTTACTACATTTTACTTGCAACAAGGAAATAATTCCTAATTTTAAGGAAGTCCCAGACAATAGAACGCCCCCCAGTAACGATAATCCTGAAAAGGCACTGCATCGGGAGCAAATTCGTCAAGCCACTTGATCAATTCGCCGATTTTCTGATAATTAGCCCCAGCAGTATTGACGTTGGGATCGTTAGTTTGGCGCATTTGTCGCCAAGTCTGATAAGCCTGCTGATAATCGACTGTCAAACTGTCCCGCCAGTCTTTTTGGCAAGTCTCCCGCAGCGCTTGACGAGCCTGATGTAGAGCCGTTAAACGTTCCTCTCCGGCCCGCCTGGCGCGATGGTACTCCCGGGAAAACAGCGCCGTAGCTCGATCAGTCACCGCCCAATGACTACTAATCACAGCACGAGCGCCCCCCAACAGAAAGCCTGTACCTAAGCTGAGGGGTTCGTCCAGTAATTCCGGTCGCAGGTTTCCCTCTTCATCTCGGAAACCGGCAAAACTGAGACCGGTTTCACAACAGGAGAGAAACACTTCCGACAATTCGGGAAAACGCCACAGGGGACTAAGTAAATCCCGGAGGGTGACTTTTTGCTCCCCGTCTAGGACGAGGTGGGAGTTGAGGGGATCATCGGGGCGGCTGGTGGCGTGGTGGCTGGAGAGCAACGCCTGCACTTGTTTCAGCAATTGCAGATAAGAGTCGGGGGTGACAGTGCGCCCCTGTAGCCGCCGTTGGCGAGGCACATTCCAGGTTTGGGCGACCCACTCACACTCTAGGGGAGTATAGGGCAAATCCTCTGTGGTGTTTTCCACAATCCCCAGGGTGTCGGGAGTGGGTTGCGATCGCTCTTGGCACAGTCCGAGAATTTTCGTACTGGGGACAAACTGAAGGCGAAAGCGATCGCCCAGTAGTTGACCTTGGGCGGTGGGTAGAAGGTCGAAGGGAATTTGGTGCAGGAACAGGTGGGGAATCAGAATTAACTCAGTGATGCCCTGGAGGTGCTGTTGGATGAGGGTGTCGAATTGCAGGCGGGTTGCCAGTTCTTGCAGACGAGTGGCCATAGCTTGGTGCCACTCATCCCGACGCTGCTGGCGGGATTGGGGGGTCTTTGCTTGATTAATCGCAATGTAGGGGTTAACCCAGTTGTCGATCAGCCAGTTTTGCAGGTCGTTGGCGGACTCCGGGGGATTGGGAATAGTGTGGCAGTTGACCCCTTCCCCGCCATCCCGGGAGGGGCGACGCAGGACAAAGATGTGGGTATGGGTGGCGGTGGTGTAGAAGCTGAGGAGGGCAGTCTGGGGGGATGGAAGCAGCGCCGTTAGCTCATCGAGTCGGGGTTGGGGTTGGGGTTGCTGAAGTTGGGCGGTGATGGCATCAAAGCGGTAGAGAGCGTCCCAGGCTTGACGTTCGGCGGCTTCGGCGGCCTGGAGTTGTTCCGTGGCAAAGCTGGCGCGGGTGTTACCGATGGGGTAGAGTTGGGGTTTCTGGGTGAATCCGGGCTGGTCGAGGGGGTTTTGACGGAGTTGGGATTGGATCTGACGGCTATCCTTAACCTGCTGATACCAGGCTTGGATCTCTGGGGGAACGCGCCCATCGGCGTAGAGGTCGCCCACAGCGATCAGGTCGGCGAGGCGTTTGGAGCGGGAACGTTCGACGGTTCGCAACGCCAGGGAGAGATCGCCTTGGTTAACGGCGGCTTGGATTAGGTTTTCATAAACGCCGATAGACTCGCGGACAATCTCTTGGCGAAGGACTTCACTGGTTGCCCAGGCGCGGCTTTGTTCAACGGCTTCCACGGCGGCGCTGTAGCCTTCGATGGCGATGTTCCACCAACCCTGCTGGAAACCGAGATTGCCTAAGCTGCGCCCAGTTCTCAGGGTGTCAGCCGGTAAGAGAGCGGGGTTGAGAAAGGAAAGTGCTTCTCGATAATTGGCGATCGCCCGTTCTAGGTTGGCTACCGGCTCTTTCCCCAGTTCGGCTTGGGTGCGGTAGGCATTGCCCAGATTAGTGAGGGTTCCGGCTAAATCCCTTTCTAATCCGGGTTGGCGGCGGATGGTGGTGGCTTCGGTGAGGGCAGCGATCGCCCGTTCTAGGTTGGCTACCGGCTCTTGACCCAGTTGGGCTTGGGTGTAGTAGGCTACGCCCAGATTAGTGAGGGTTCCGGCTAAATCCCTTTCTAATCCGGGTTGGCGGAAGATGGTGGTGGCTTCGGTATAGGCGGCGATCGCCCGTTCTAGGTTGGCCACTGGCTCTTTCCCTAGTTGGGCTTGGACGCAGTAGGCATTGCCCAGATTAGCGAGGGTTTGGGCTAAATCCCTTTCTAATCCCATTTCACGGCGGATGGTGGCGGCTTCCTTGAGGGCGGCCATCGCCCGTTCTAGGTTGACCACCGGCTCTTTCCCCAGTTCGGCTTGGGTGACGTAGGCATTGCCCAGATTATTGAGGGTTTCGGCTAAATCCCTTTCTAATCCGGGTTGGCGGCGGATGGTGGCGGCTTCCTTGAGGGCGGCCATCGCCCGTTCTAGGTTGACCACCGGCTCTTTCCCCAGTTCGGCTTGGGTGACGTAGGCATTGCCCAGATTATGGAGAGTTTGGGCTAAATCCCTTTCTAATCCCGGTTGGCGGCGGATAGTGGTGGCTTCGGTATAGGCGGCGATCGCCCGTGCTAGGTTAGCCACTGGATCTTTCCCCAGTTCGGCTTGAGTGCTGTAGGCATTGCCCAAATTATTGAGGGTTCGGGCTAAATCCCTTTCTAATCCCAGTTGGCGGCGGATGGTGGCGGCTTCGGTGTGGGCGGCGATCGCCCGTTCTAGGTTGGCTACCGGCTCTTTCCCTAGTTGGGCTTGGGTGCGGTAGGCTATGCCCAGATTAGTGAGGGTTTGGGCTAAATCCCTTTCTAATCCCAGTTGGCGGCGGATGGTGGTGGCTTCCGTGTAGGTGGCGATTGCCCGTTCTAGGTTAGCCACCGGCTCTTGCCCCAGTTGGGCTTGGACGCCGTAGGCATTGCCCAGATTATTGAGGGTTTGGGCTAAATCCCTTTCTAATCCCGGTTGGCGGCTGATGGTGGTGGCTTCGGTGAAGGCGGCGATTGCCTGTTCTAGGTTGGCCACCGGCTCTTGACCCAGTTGGGCTTGGGTGCCGTAGGCTATGCCCAGATTATTGAGGGTTGTGGCTAAATCCCTTTCTAATCCCGGTTGGCGGCGGATGGTGGTGGCTTCGTTGTAGGCGGCGATCGCCCGTTCTAGGTTGGCCACTGGCTCTTGACCCAGATCGGCTTGGGTGCAGTAGGCTATGCCCAGATTATTGAGGGTTTGGGCTAAATCCCTTTCTAATCCCGGTTGGCGGTAAGTTGTGGTGGCTTCGTTGTAGGCGGCGATTGCCCGTTCTAGGTTGGCCACGCAAAATTCGTATCCATAGACGGCAATGGCTAGGTTAATGCGTGGATTACCTTTAGGAAATTCACGAAAAGCATCAGCAAGGTAATAGAGTATTGCCGCTAGTTGGTAAGTTTCCTCTGGACTGGCTTGTTCCTTGGTATTATTTCCCCAAGCACGGAGGAGGTTAACTAAGTTTTCATCTAAGAGATGGAGGTTATTGTCGAGCAGGGGATAAATTACTTGGCGGTTTCCGTCACTTTCCTCGACAGTTTGCAGTAGGGTTTGTAAAAAACTGCCGTAGGGGTCTTGGTTGTCTCTGGGCGGTTCTAAAAATTGCTCTAACTGTTGCGCCATATTCAGCAACCATCTCCCTTCATTGCTGTCTCCTTGCTGTTCTAAGAAGCCTGCATACTGCTTCATCACAGCGACTAAGCCTGCATCAACTAATTCCGCGTTAGCCTCTAATAGCGCTGGTTCCTGACCATTTTCGCACTGGAGGAGCGCTTGGATTAGGGCTAAGTAAGCTTCTATTCTTGCTTCGTTCATGATTGGTTTTAGGTTTTAGTAGTTTTTAGTAGGGTGCGTTAGCGATAGCGTAACGCACCAAATAAATTAATGATAGATGTGGTGCGTTACGACGGATTGTTAGATTTAAGTTTAAGCAGAAATTGTCGCCGTCTAACGCACCCTACATTTTACTATTTGGGGATGGGGAGTGAGTGCGATCATGGATTTTAAGCTATAATCAAAGATGTTGATTTATCCCATGAAGTTTTTAGTAGGGTGCGCCCTTCGATAGCGTAACGCACCAAACAAATTAATGATAGATGTGGTGCGTTACGACGGATTGTTAGATGATTGAGTAGGGGCGAAGCATTCGGACAATAACCTATTACTGAAACCCTAGATTTCCTATCCGAATGCTTCGCCCGTACCCCGAATTTTTCTCTAGCAAACTCAATTGGGGATGGGGGGTGAGTGCGATCATGGATTTTAAGCTATAATCAAAGATGTTGATTTATCCCATGAAGTAACAATGTTATCGATTAATCTAGATCGAGAAACCGAGAACTATCTAGCAGACATCATTTCCGAAGAGAATATTAGCTCAGAAGAACTTCTGAAAAAACTCATTTACGAACATTGGCAAAGCTTAAAACCGCGTAAAACTTTATTACAACGCCGGGGAGGTCATCCTCAGCATCTTTTAGAAAATGCTCCACCTGATTTGTCATTGCGAGAAAACCGCAAAAAAGTAGTAGCAGAATATATACAAAACCATCATCAGCAAGATCATTCATGACAAATTATCCCCCCAAAATTATTACAGATAGCAGTATTTTATTCGCCTATTACAGTTCCCAAGATAATTATCATCGGGCTGTCGTCAACTTTTTTGAACAATGTTCCAGCGACTTGATTACAACTGTTGCTTGTATAACAGAAGTAATGTATCTTTTAAGCCATAATTATCGAACACAAAATGAATTTTTAAGTGATTTATCCCACCAGCTTTATCAATGTATTCCCCTTTTACCACAGGATTTTGCCAGAATTATACAACTGAATGAACAATACGCTGACCTACCGGGAGATTTTGCAGATCTATCTTTAATAACTATTTCTGAAAGACTTAATATTTCTGCAATTATTACCTTAGATAGTGACTTTGATATTTATCGCCGTTATCGAAAAGAACCTTTTGAACGAATCTATTTATAACAATAAAATTTCAGGGCTATTTTATTCTAAAACGTCATGTCATTAAGGGGAAGCAACCCTTCATCTATATCAGGAAAATTGTCTGTAATGTCTGGCAAAGTAGTCAGCAAAGAAAGTAGAGAACCAGAAGAAATCGGCTCAATGATTAAGCGATGACCTTCTTTGCGTAACAAAACCTCTGTGCTTGATAAGGCAAGTTCAGGAGGAATATTTAAGACTTGCTCTTGTCCACTTGTTAGTAAAGAAACCTGACGTAAGTTTTGCATCTGTTGACCTCTTTTTTAATGATCACCTTACTATTTTATAACAGGGAACAGGGAACAGTAGTAGTAGGGTGCGCCCTTCGATAGCGTAACGCACCAAATAAATTAATGATAGGTGTGGTGCGTTACGACGGATTGTTAGATGATTGAGTAGGGGCGAAGCATTCGGACAATAACCTATTGCTGAAACCCTAGATTTCCTATCCGAATGCTTCGCCCGTACCCCCAACGCACCCTACATTCTGATATTATTATTTTTAAATACATTTTCCCAATTCATCAAGCAAATCCATCGCCACATCCAGCCAGTCCACCGCACCCTCTGAAGACGGCTCAGGCGTTGCTTCCCTTACCCCTTCTGGACGCGAGACTAAGGGTTTAAAATTCTCATGATTCTCGTTGGCCTTCTCTTCTAAAAACTCCTTTAATAGCGTCGGACGTTCATAGTCCTGCCGATAGTCCCAGACCCAGTTTAACACCGTGATTACCTCCGCTCGCTGTTCCGCCGACCAGCCTTGTTTATCGATATACTGCGCCATGATTTGCTGACAGTTTTCCCACCGACGGTAAGCCTCCCACAGCGCCGATATAGGTTTCCTCATCGCCAAGGACACCGCGCCGCCTTCTGGGAAATCCTGACGCAGGTCCGAACTCAACAGAACCCCAGTTAACCAAGCTCCCCCTTCCCCTAACTCGATTAAAATATAGGCTAGAGTTGCCGGATTTAGGTCAATTTCGACACTAATTTGGCTTAAATCCAACAGTTCTTCACCAGAGTCTTGAGGAATCAATATAGCTTCCAGTTTACCTAGCTTGGGTAGTACCACATCTGCTGTTGGATTGAGCAGTTGTAGCACCGCTTGAGCGTGGTCAGCCGCCGCAGCATCTACCTCTATCCCATGCCCTTCTAAATAATATGTCAGCACCGCCGCCGCTAAGGTGTTCTGACGAATCAGTTCCCCAAAGCTGGGATTAGGGTGAGCCAGGGCCAGTTTATTGGCTCGCTTTTGAGCCGCTGCGTCCCAGGGAACCCAAACAGAAGAGGATGCTTGTCCGGTGCTGTCCTCCTCCTCCGTTGTGTCTGCGATCGCTAACCACGCCTGAAACTCAGGATCGTTTTCCAGTTCGTCATCGTCAATCCAGTCCTCTAGGGGGTTGAGAGGTTCATTGACATCTGAGGTTGAGGTAGAGATAGACATAATTTTCTAGGAGGGAACGGGGGACATTAGAAAAGGAGTTTATTCGAGAAACTCCTTTTCTGGGTTAACTTCAGTCTTCCGAGAGAAGATCTTCTGCGGAAAAATGTTCTTGGAGCCAAGGACAACACTTGTCATTATAGAACCGGCGAATTGTGGTGTCGTCGCACCCCCACTGTTGTGCCATTTCCTCCCAAGGGACGGATTCTGGGGGTAAGAGATTTAAGATCACCAGTTGGGCGTTAATGTGCCTTAATGCTTTGCTTCGGGGCTGAATCTGTTGGAGTTCTCTAGCACAGGGACCCTCCACTGCTTCTCTGATCTGCTCCCACCACGCTTGAGACGGCCTAGACCCAATGTTATCTAAAGGATCATTCGCCCTCAAGCGTTGCTCTTGGGCTTTTCTGATAGCTACTCCCTCCAGGGCGCGATAGATGCGTATTTCTAGCCACCCTTTAACGGTACACTGTCCACTCTGTTGTCGGTAATGGGGATTAAAGACAGAATCCTTACCTCTGGGGGTTGGTTGGCCTTTTAAGCTCAGGCCAAGATAGCGCCACACCTGGAATTGCGCTTGATTAATGTCCTCTTGCTTAAGTTCCTGTTTATCTTTGGCACTAATCTTCCCTTTAATCCAGGGAGCGGAGATCCAGTTTTTGATTTTAGGATCTAACTTCCTGCCAATGTCATCCTTAAGAGTATGCCAGAGGCGATCGAGTTGCTGCCAAGTTGGGTTATCCTTTGCCCGATAGTAAGGAGATTCAGGTATGACGCACTCATTGCCACTGGGGTGACGGTTATCGAGGACAATCCGCACAAGAGCGCATAAGGGGAGGAGAATCTCTAGCGGTAGGCTGGTTAGCGCCCTTGGGGAGTTGAGAAATTGAATAATGTTATCTATAGATTCATAAAAGCGCTTTTCCGCTTGCAACCACTGCTCACTCCCTGAGGGGAGAAAGTTAGAGTCATTTTCTTCAAGGGGTTTGCCGGTTTCCGGCACAACATTACGGAGTCGTAGCCGCCAGTAGGTTGCCACCTTGACTAGGGGAATAAGCTCGTCGTTCACGGCATTGTCTTTTCCTTAAAATTATTTTTTCCACAACTGCAAAAAAAGTCTAGTGGGTCTCATTAGTTAAGTAAGCGGACGAAAAGCCGCAATAACTTAACAAGGAGTTGACTGATGGCAGCAACAATTCTAGCACCCTCGAAGCCGGATTTTTCCTCGATCGGAACTGAGCAAAAATCATTATTCGATCGGGTTATCAATCCCCAAGCCCTGTATAATCGTTTCGGATCTTCGTCTCAGGCATTGACCGCCCAGAATGAATTTAGTACTTCTGGACGGGGCGAAGATTATCTGGAAAGTATTCGGCTGTTTCCAGATGTTCGCTCTGAAGGAACCCTTGATTTATTGAGGCTGGCTCACCCCCAGGGTTCCCTCGAATTTGACGGTGACCATATTATCGCTGATCTTCTCGCTGGCGATGGCTATATCGAAGAAACGTCGAAAAGGCATCTGTCTTCGGCACCCCTTTTCATTAATTCTGATAGTTCTCCCTTCATGGTGGAGAAGTGTCGTAAGAAGGGGATGTTCGCCATTTGTCAATTCGCTCAAGACGCTTTTTGGCTGAAAAATCAGTCAGTCGATGCCACAATTTTCGCTTATGGCACGCACCACATTGATCGGGTCTTTCGGAGTCAAGCAGCGAAAGAAGGAGCGCGGATTTTAAAATCTGGTGGACGTTGGGTCCTCCATGATTTTGAGGAAGATGGCCCGATGGCTCGCTTTTTTGGCGAGGTAGTCAATGAATACGGCAAGACGCGCCACGATTATCCGCATTTTACCCGTCAGGAGATGCTTAATCTTGCTCAAGATGCAGGGCTTTCTGATATTGCGATCGACTACATTGCTGACCCTTTTGTGGTGCAGGCTTCCTCTAAATTTGCCGCCAAGCGTTTGCTTTGCAACTACGTTATCAAGATGTATGGACTGAGCGGTTTAGAGAATGAACTTGATTTCACTTTTCACCTGCTCGAACAGTATTTTAGCGTGAATTTGACTGAAAATCTGTCCGGCTATGAAGCTCGACTCATTCGCAACGCTTTAGTCTGTCACGGGACCAAACCTTAGTTGATTGATTCGCCCCCTGACCCATCTAGGGGGCTTCCTCACCCCCTGACCCTAGAAATATTTATGACTGACAATCTGACTTTTAATCAAGCGCCAACTGTGCGCGATTCTTTGCCTTCGCCGAATCGGTCGGGAGTAAGGAAAGAAATGGAGGCTTTACCCAAAGTTCTTCAGCCATTTTTAACCTGGGTTGTCGGTGTCCCCGCTACCGATGAGACTCTACCTCAACCCAGACCGCGCCGCTATTTAGCCAAGGTTTGCGGTTTACTGTTGCTGGGGATTTCCCTCAGTTGTTGGGCTTTAGCCCTTCAAGGGTGGGGTTATCTATGGTTGATTGTCGGTTGGAGTCTCACTGTTTCCGCCTCTCGACAACTGCAAGTGGTCATCGTTCACCATTGCGCCCACTCTAATTTCACAGGCGATCGATTATTCGATCAATACCTTGGACGGTGGATTTCCGCCTTAATGTTGATTCTCAGCTTCGATCAATATCGAATCCGCCATCGTAAACATCATCAAGATCCCTTGCTTGATGATGATGAGACAGTGGAAGCGCTTCGTCTTCGGGCGGGAATCCATCCTGGTTTGAGTCGAGAAGCGCTATGGCGACGGATGATCATGGGTTTGTTTTCTCCCCTCTTTCATGGCCGTTTCTGGATTGATCGAGTACGCTCAAGCCTATTTTCGAGCGATCGCGCCCATCAACTACGCAGTGGGTTAGTGGTCTTGGCCCAGTTAGGTTTGGTCGGGTTCGGTCAATGGTGGCTCGCCTACGGGGTGGCTTGGCTGTTCCCTGTGATCCTGTTGCATCAGATGAGTACCTTAATCCGCCAATGTTCAGAACACCTTCACCCCGCGCCCGAAGCAGATTTGAAAAAGGGCAAGCGTTATTATGCCCGGGCAACGGTGGGGATATTTTTGGGAGATCCTCTACCCAGGGCGGATCAACCCTTTGGCTCTAAATTCTGGCAATGGTGCGTTTGGTGGTTGAGGTTAGGGATGATCTATGTTCCGATTCGCTTGCTGATTCTAGTGGGGGATACCAGTTGCCACGATTATCATCACCGTCACCCCGGTGTCGATCAGTGGCTCAATGCGGCGATCGCCCGACAACGGGATGTGGACGCGCATCATCCGGGCTGGCCAGTACCCTATCAAGAAGTATATGGGCTATGGCGGGCGATCGATCTGTCGTTTACAAGTTTGAGCCTAATGTCAGTGCAAGAGTAAGCCATAGAACATTTGTATTAGTAATTGAGGCAAGGAAACGGGCAACAGGCAACAGGCAAGAGTAAGGGTTTTCGCTTGTTTTTCCAACCATTTTTGACAATATCGAGTTTAAATCCACAACAGCTTACTTGTTATTTACTTTTGCCCGTTGCCTATCCCCAATTCATCATTCCCAATTCCCAATTCATAATTCATCATTCATAATTCATCATTCATAATTCATCATTCATCATTCCCAATTCATCATTCATAATTCATAATTCCCCAAGGAGTTGACATCATGTTGTGTATAGTAGTTGAAAAATACGGACCCCCCGACCAGCTTCAATTGCAAATCCTGCCAACGCCGACGGTAGCGCCTGATCAAGTCTTGGTCAAGGTGAAGTATGCTGGGGTAAATTTTGTCGATATCTACGAACGCTCTGGGGTCTATTCTACGCCTCTGCCTTTGATTCCGGGAAAGGAGGGCGTTGGCGAGATTGTGGCCATGGGTTCTGGGGTCAAAGCCTTCCATATCGGGCAACGGGTAGGATTTCCATATATGGAACAGGGAGCTTATGGGGAATATATCGCCCTATGCGCCGATGGGTTAGTGTCGTTGCCAGAGTCTATCTCCGATGAAGTAGCGGCATCGGTTTTGTTGCAGGGACTGACTGCCTTGTTTCTCTCCCATGAGACCTTCCCTCTCAATCAACAACATACGGCGCTGATTCATGCCGCCGCTGGTGGAGTGGGTTTTCTGCTGGTTCAAATGGCAAAGTTGCGGGGAGCGAGGGTGATTGGTACTGTTTCTTCGGCAGCCAAGGCTCTGCTGGCGTTTCAGGCTGGTGCTGACAAGGTGATTCGATACGACCGCGAGAATTTTGTCGATGGGGTGATGGATTTCACTGCGGGTCAAGGGGTTGACGTGGTGTATGATTCGGTGGGTCTGAGAACCTTTGAAGATAGCTTAAAAGCCTTGAAAAATCGCGGTTTGCTGGTTGCTTGTGGGCAAGCGAGTGGAGAAGTGCCGCCGGTAGCCTTGAATCGTCTGCTGGGGTGTCGCGCTTCTGAGCGAGGCTCTTTTTATTTGACTCGCCCGGTCATTCGCCATTATATTTCCGATCCCATGGCTTTGAACCAACAGGCATCTTTACTTTTTGACTATTTGAGCTTAGGAAAGATTCAGCCTCCCTGTTATCAAATCTATTCTTTAGAGCAAGCAAAAGAAGCCCATTACGCCTTAGAAAGTCGGCAGGTTACGGGGAAGTTACTGCTGAAGAGTTAAGCAATGTGATACTAAATCCCGTTGTGATCCCCCACTTTTGTGTATATTATTGACATTTGAGTTGTGGACAATTGAAAGCACAATAGGTGATATATAGCGGTTCTCGCATCTGTGCGGCACACTTAAACCTTTGCTGATTAAGCTGTTCAGGATCGGGAATGTACCTCTTGTGAATCAGAAACGCTATATATAGCCAACCTAGATGAGTTGTCAAAAGGCATCAAATCTTTTAGGGTGTAGGGTGTGGGGTGTAGGGTGTAGGGTGTAGGGTGTGGGGTGTCGGAAGAATAAATAGAAATAATCTCCTGTCTTCTGTCGACCGTCTCCTGTCTCCTGACGACCGACTCCTAACCCCACCAACAAACTTTTTGCTATCAGCTTAATTTTCTTCCTGCACTTCTGGGGTTGGTTGTGGTAAACGAGCGATAAAATCTTTCATTTGGGGATGATTAAACATTTTCTCCGTATCTTGCAGAAGACGTTTACCCCAGAGATTTTCCTCTAAAAATTCCAGACTGACATAACGACTATCGCTAGTGAGAGCGGCCTGAGCTAATTTGATGCCCTCCTCAGTTTTCCCTTGACTATAAACAGCCACCGCAATAGCTAACTGAGGTTCCGGCTGTTTAGGATCGATTTTCAAAGCGGCCCGCCAATCTTTCAGAGCGGCTTCCTTGTCACCCTGTTCGTATTTAACTAAACCGATATTATTAATAGCCGGCCAAAAACTTTTATCTTGACTAACAGCTTTTTCGTAAGCTGCAATCGCCGCAGGATATTGTGCTAACTTGAGATAGGAATTACCGAGATCAAAAAGAGCAGGGGAGATATCGGGTTTCATTTGCAAACCCGCTTCAATTTGGGCAATAGCAGACTTGTAATCTTGATTCTGAAAATAGGCGCTACCGAGGGAAAATTTAATATTAGCGTGGGCATCGGCGGGAGCAAGGGACAAAGATTGATTTAATGCCTCGATGCCGGGTTGCACCTGATCGTCTTGCAGATATAAACTACCGAGAATAAACCAAGTTTGATAGAGATGGGGGGCTAACTGGACTGCTAACTTGGCCCTGGAAAGGGCTGCATCGGTACGACGAAAACGAGCCAATTGGATGGCATCCTCAGCGATTTCAATTCCCGCTTGTTCCATCTGTTCTAACTCCGGTTCGATGGCGTAGGGGAGTAGTGCTTGGGAAAAAGCCGGCGGGCTGCCAGCGACGAAAAAAATGAGCAAAGAAATGATTAATCTAAGTTTTGGCACAGTTTACCCCCGCGATAAGCCTTTTTAAATCAGTCTATCTCGCTTGGGAGTTGTTGGCGAAAGAAACAACAAAGGCAACTCTAGAGACGTTAGTATATAACCAATTAACTTTTGGCTGATCGATGGCAATAACCGTGTTGGGAAAATCAAATCGCCCCCTATTTTGGATATTCGGACTCATGGCTAGTGGTTTTCTGGCGGTGGGAGTGGTTTCTTATCGCTTACTGCAAACCCCTCCTCCTGCCCTAGAATTGGCGAAAATGACCGTTCCTGCTCAACGGGAAACCCTCGCTGTGGAAATTAAAGCTAGTGGTAGGGTGGAACCAATCCAAAGTGTCAACATTAGCCCGAAAAACCCCGGCCGATTAGTGCGATTATTGGTAGATCAGGGCATGATCGTTAAAAAGGGACAAACCCTCGCCGTCATGGATAATTTAGAGGTGTATGCCCAGGGGATGCAGTCAGAAGCGCATCTGCGGGAAGCTCTAGCCAATCTGGAACAGGCTAAACGCAGCATTCCCGAAGATATCCGGCAATTACAGGCCCGATTTTATCAGGCCCAGGCCAGTTATAAGCAATTAGAAGCCCGTTTAGCTCAGGCCAAAGAAAGAATTCCTAAAGATTTAGACCAGCTGCAAGCTCAGGTACAAGCAGCCCAATCCCGTTTTCGACTAGCAGAAAATCGGGTTAAACGCAATGAAAATTTAGTCCGGGAAGGGGCGATCGCTCAAGACCAATTTGATGCCGTCCTCAATGAATATCTCAACGCTAAAGCCAATTTAGACGAATCGATCCGTCGTTTGGAACAAGCGGATAAAACCGCTTCCCCAGAAGTGGCCGGAATTGAGCAGGAAATGATAGGAGCGGCAGCAGCGATCGCAGAAGCGAAATTTGCCCTCGAACAACGCCAAAAAACCCAAGAAACCGAGCTGGCTCGACTAGAATCATCTGTAGCGGCTGCTAGGGCTGATTTAGAGCAAATCAAGATTCAATACCGCGATACGGTCATTACTGCTCCCTTTGATGGCATCGTCACCCAAAAATACGCCACCGAGGGTTCTTTTGTCACTCCCACCACTTCGGCCTCCAGTACCGCTTCCGCCACTTCCACCTCGATTATCGCCTTGGCATCGGGATTGGAAGTGATTGCTAAAGTGCCGGAAGTAGATGTGGGTTTATTGCAGCGCGGCCAACCAGTGCGAATTGTCGCCGATGCTTTTCCTGAAGAAGTCTTTGAAGGTCGAGTTATTCTTGTGGCTCCTGAAGCAATTATCGAGGATAATGTCACCTCTTTTGAGGTCAGAATCGGTTTGGTGACGGGACGGGACAAACTCAGATCGAAAATGAATGTGGATGTAACTTTTGTCGGCCAGCAGTTAGATAATGCCCTCGTTGTGCCGACTGTCGCCATTGTCACCCGGGAAGGCAAGTCAGGGGTTTTAGTTCCCGATGCCGAAAATAAACCCAGTTTTAAACCCGTTTCGATCGGTTTGGTCTTGGACGATAAAACCCAAATTTTATCAGGTTTGGAAGCCGGAGAAAAGGTCTTTATCGATCTCCCCGAAGGGGCCGAAGATACCTCGAAAACTAATAAAAAATCTCAATAATTTTTCTTAACAAATATCTCCAAATTGTCTTTTTTATGATCGGGTAGGATTCAGGAGTCAGGATTCAGGAGACAGGATTCAGGAGACAGGAGGTTATTTTATTTATTCTCCCCACACCCCACACCCCACACCCCACACCCCACACCCAACTGATAACTGATATGTTTATCATCGAAAGTTTAAAAATGGCCGTCTCCACCCTAAGGGCCAATAAAGTGCGTAGCGGCCTGACCATGTTAGGAATTATTATCGGTAACGCTTCGGTGGTGGCCATGATCGGTATTGGCCAAGGGGCGCAAACCTTAGCCAATGACCAGTTTGCTAACTTGGGACCCAATACTCTTTTTGTGGTGCCGGGGTCGCGACAAGCACGCAATACCACTGTTAATTTACCGAAAACCCTAGTTTTAGCTGATGCTCATGCGATCGCCGAACAGGTTCCCACCGTCGCTGAAGTCGCCCCGGAAATAAACGCTCGTTTCCTGATTTCCTATCGTAATCGCAACATGACGGCTCTAGTCACGGGAAGCACCCCAGAATACGCTTCTGTCCGCAATTTTACCCTGGAAAAAGGTCGTTTTATCAATAATATCGATCTAGCCCGCAACAAACGGGTAACGGTGATCGGCACTGAAGTGGCAGCGCAACTTTTCCCCACCCAAAATCCCCTCGGTCAACAGCTGCGGATCAAAAATCTCAGTTTTGAGGTGATCGGGATTTTAGAGGCGAAAGGCTCCTTTTTTGGCAATAATCAGGATGAAATGCTGATTATTCCCCTTAGTACCATGAACTCGCAACTGGTGGGCAAAACCGGACCCTACGGTGTCGAGTTGAGTTGGATTAGTCTCACCGCGCGATCGGGGGAGGAAATCCGCGCCGCTAAGTTCCAAATCCAGAATCTCCTGCGTTTACGCCATAAAATCGTCGCTGAGGATGATTTTCGCGTCGAAACTGCTAAACAGATGATCGAAATCTTCGGCACGATTACCAAGGGTCTAACCCTACTTTTGGCTCTAATCGCCGGTATTTCCCTGATTGTCGGTGGTATCGGGGTGATGAATATTATGCTGGTTTCGGTTTCGGAAAGAACCGGGGAAATCGGACTAAGAAAAGCGATCGGAGCCAGAGAACAGGATATTCTCTTACAATTCCTGATTGAATCAACTCTCGTTTCCATCGCCGGCGGTGCGCTTGGCATTCTCTTCGGTGCAGGAGCGATCGTTCTCGTCTCCAGTTTCTCTCCCCTGGCTGCCACTGTTTCCGCCAGCGCCGTCGCCCTGTCTTTGAGCGTTTCCACGGGTATCGGTCTCTTTTTCGGCGTTTTTCCCGCCTATCGTGCCTCTAAATTGGAACCGATTGTCGCTCTCAGAAGTGTCTAATGTTTTAAGGTTTTTTCGGGGACGTTTTTGGCAAGGATTGCCTTTATAGCTAAGTTGGGGTCTAATGTGTGGGACGGATTTTATAATCCCGATAACGACGATAATCATTAAGAATGCGATCGTGATCAAAGCATAAAGGTTGGGGGAATTCCCAGAGATGAAAAATCCCGACTTTTTTGGCATCATCGGCAGCGATCGGTTTTCCTTTTGCCGTGGCGATAAAAACGATACTAATGGTGTGTTGACGCGGATCGCGGTTAGGATCGGAATAGACGTGAAATTGCTCGATTAACTGCACCTCTAAACTGATTTCCTCGTAAGCTTCCCGAATGGCCGCCTTTTCCACCGATTCACCGTAGTCCACGAATCCCCCCGGAATTGCCCAACCAAAGGGCGGATTTTTTCTCTCAATTAGTACGATCGGACGATGGGGCGAGTCGATCAGTTCGATGATAATATCAACAGTAGGGGCAGGATTGCGATAGGTTGTCATTTTTTTCAGTTGTCAGTGAACATTTATCGGTAATCTGTGAATAATTTCATTTAAGACTCATAACCTTAAAATCGAATGCTTTCTAACCAGTCACTGATCAGGGATCACTAATAAGGAGGAGAATAAAAGTTGTTAGAAAATGCCAAGAAAATTACGGTTATAGGTGGGGGAATTTGGGGGCAAACTCTCGCTAATTTGGCTAGACGTAATCACTTAGCTGTTAGGGTTTGGTCTCGTCATACTGGGGAAGATTTAGGGGCTATTATAGCAGATACTGATGTAATTATTTCAGCAGTTTCGATTAAAGGAGTTGTTCCCACGATCGAACAATTACAGCAATTACAATTAAATTCTTCCACAATTATCGTCACCGCCACTAAAGGATTAGAGCCAATCACCACTCGTACTCCTTTTCATCTCTGGAATCAAGCTTTTCCCGCTAATCCCCTTGTGGTTCTTTCTGGTCCCAATTTAGCTAAAGAAATTAATCAAGGTTTACCCGCTGCGACGGTGGTAGCAAGTTATGTGCAAAAAGCAGCGATATTGTTACAAAAATTATTATCTGGGGAATCTTTTCGGGTTTATCTGAATAGCGATCCCTTGGGGACTGAGTTAGGTGGCACTCTTAAAAATGTCATGGCGATCGCTTCTGGGGTTTGTGATGGTTTACAGTTAGGTACTAATGCCAAATCTGCCCTATTAACTCGCGCTTTACCGGAAATAATTCGGGTGGGAACTTGTCTAGGAGGTTGTCAAGAAACTTTCTTCGGTTTATCGGGTTTAGGGGATTTATTAGCTACCTGTAATAGTCCTTTATCCCGCAATTATCAAGTGGGTTATCAATTAGCTTTAGGTTTATCTTTGCCTGAGATTTTAGGGAAGTTAGAGGGAACTGCCGAGGGAATAAATACCACAGAAGTTTTGATGAGAATTGCCCAAGAAAAAAATTTATATGTACCGATTACCTGTCAAGTTGATCGTCTTTTGCGCGGGGAAATTTCTCCCCAAGTTGCCGTTTATGAATTAATGCGTCGGGATCTAAAAGCAGAATTTGATTAAGAAACAAGAGATTTTTTAGTAAACAGTAAAAAGTAATCCGTGAGGGGTTAGCGAGTGGGGAAATGATGCCAAATCTGGTTATAATTCACATTTACCAGAAACGCTATATTCATTTCAATCATTCCGAAATAACTAAATAAACTTCTAATCCTCTTTGACCTTCTTTGTCAAATTTTAAGCCTATTTCAGAATCTTTTATCTCTCTGATTGGAATTCTTCGGCGAGGGGTATTTTTGCCATTTTTATTAATTTGAATACTTTCAATAATAGCATTTTGACATATTTTTTTATTTTCACTGACTAAAAAAACTTTTTTACCGACTTCTAGTCTTTTATTGGGTTCCTGTGGCTCATCTGATATTTTGATAGCACAGGCTTTTTTTTGTTGATACCAATTGACAATTTCACCGAGCTTTTGAAGCTTTCCTATCTTTTTCTTCCTATCAACAAAGCAATAAAGAACTAATTCACTCATAGCTTGACATATAGCTTCGACAAAATCACATAATTGTAGTAACTCATTGGCATTAAGAACGGTATCTATTTCTTTACCATGAGCAGAATTATTACGAAGTTCTATAAAATTCTTTAATTCATTTTCCACACTACCCCTACTATTATTGTCAATAAAATTCTTAACTTCTTTATGATTTTCTATCCATTGCCAAGAATCAGTTGCAGATATGCCAGCATCGACTAAAAGTCTGGTTAATTGATCTTTTCTCAGATTAGCTTCATGTAACAAAAAAGCAGCTGATGTGAGATTATATTTAGTTGTATTTTTGTATTCAGTATCAAATAAATTTTTGATAATGTCCCTCTCTGAAAGAGAATCGAAGCGATTTCTTTTATTTTCATTGCCCAGTAATGTAGCACAACCAGTCTGATGCTTATTTCTTACAGATTCAGGTAAATCTTGATAGCAACTATATAATTGAGGCAGCAAAATAATCCAATCTCCCACTAGATTTTCGACAAAATTTTCGTAAAGAGCATATAACCTTGTGATAGATGAACAATGATCGTTAACTAGCCACTTGTCTCCTAAAGGAGCATTTGCTTGAAGATATTTTAAGTCTTCTGTGTTGAGTTGTGAAGGATTATCCGCAATAATTTCTCTAAGTTTTTCACTGATATTAATTATTGATCGAATGGTCTTTATCTCATCCTTTAGGTTATTTAAAAGTCCTTCAAACATTCTCAAATACTCTGCTTAAGAACTCGTTGAATCAGAGAATCAAAAATTTGAATACGAGCTTTAAAATCATCTTTGGTATCCCCTTCTCCGGTGAAAAGTCCTTTTTTTAATTTTTTATCTTGATGAGTAATTCCCTGGGAATCTTGAGTAAATAAGCTGATAGTTTCATCAATTATCGCTGATTTTCTAGTAATTAATTCTTGATAATCAGATAAATGGTTACTGAAACTGATCATCACTGCATCATAGTAAACTTTATAAGCTTTCGATTTATGTGTTTTGGTTTTACTATCGAAAGGCTTGAATAACTGATCCTGATAAATGTTAGATACTAACTCTATAGTTTGGTTAAATACTTGCTCGAACTCTTGGATATTCTCGTCGGAAAAATTAAGACTTTTTTTCATCATATAATTATCCAGATAGTTAGATAAATTACCTGTATATTTGTCAATATCCCTCAGGGCAAAAAAACGGAGGATTAATTCTACATCTTCCATCTTTTTATAAAATCGATTTTTTTTTAGTTCTTCTTTATCATCAATAGGAATATCCCAAGCTTTAGCAAAAATAGTATTCTCAGAAAGCTTTAATAAAAGTTCATTGAATTTCCCAGAGTAAAGACAGTTTCTTATTTCTTGTCGACTCAAAGATACACCTCCTGTATTGAGGCGTTCAAAAACCAGTTGTTTTAAAGATAAAGCTTCCTCTGTATCCGATAGAGACTCGGTAATAACAACTATAGTTGAAATGGCTCGTCGATTGATACCATCTTTGATTTTTGCAGGAAGACTTTCATAGGTTCTTCCTTCTAATTCAGGCCAGATCTCTAACCCTGTTAATTTTAATTTGTTATTATAAAAATTCTCAATTGCTGTGATTCTTTGTTGACCATCCATTACTTGATATGAGTTATAGGAAGTTTCATAGAGAATCAGAGGAGGTACGGGAATATTCATCAAAAAAGATTCAATTAGTCTCGATTGTTTTTGTGCGTCCCAGCGATCCCGTCTCTGATAGAAAGGACGCTTTTTCACATAGTTAGGTTTATTTAAAGACTCAGCAAAACTAGGCAATTTTTCTCGATTCATTTCTAATAATATTCTTCGTTCACCTTGTTCATATTTTTCATTAATTTCATTATCTGATAATTTTTTAACATCCTTTCGGGAACGTTTTTGCCAAGGATTTGTTTTAGTTTGTGAGATTGTCATAATTTCCCACCAGAGGGGTACAAATTGATATGACCAGACTTACCTCATTCATTTTTAAGCATAGACTGAGGATATATACGAGAATTAAGAGTTATTGGTAATCTTCCCAGATAACTCTCAAAAGTTAATTCTCTTAAATTGACAACTGGTCACTGATAACTGGTCACTGATAACTGATTAGGATTTTTGGCTGAAATAGGCCTCTAGCGCCTCATTGATGATTTGATTCATCGGCCGTTTTTCCGTTTCCGAAGCTTCCTTGAGACGGACAAACATATCATCGGGGACGCTGACACGGTTTTGATTTTTACGCACGCGTTTGGGTTTTGATTCAGTAGTAGTAGTTTCGGTCATTTTAGGTGTGTAGGTGGCTGAAAATGCTTGTAAAGCAGGGAAATTGACTCGATGACAGAATTCTCCGAAGGTTTCGTTATTTTGTTGATCCTGTTGGAAGTAAACGAAAATCGGTTCTAAGACCTTTTCTAGATCATCGATCGCCATTTTATCCAAATAGGGGCGCGCTAGTCGAGTTTGATCGGCTGTTCCCCCTAACCAGAGTTGGTAGGAATTGGGAGCGCTACCCACAAATCCTAATTCTGCCATATAGGGACGCGCGCAGCCATTAGGACATCCTGTCATGCGGATGACAAATTCCTCTTTGCTTAATCCTAAGCGATTAAGTAGGGTGCGAATGCGTTCAATCACGCTGGGTAAAATTCTTTCTGACTCAGTAATCGCTAATCCACAGGTGGGCCAAGCGGGACAGGCCATGGCATAACGGGTTAAAGGGTCAATTTCGGCGGGATTGGTGATAATTCCGTGTTCTTTCAGGATCGCCTCGATCGCTTGTTGATCCTGGGGTTCAATTTCGTAGAGAATGATATTATGGTTAGCCGTCAAGCGCATGGGCAACTGAAAACGCTCGATAATCACTTTTAAGGCGGTTTTTAGCTGAAAACTGCCTTCATTTTTGACCCGGCCATTCTCCACAGAAAGACCAAAAAATAATTTTCCGTCTCCCTGTTCATTCCATCCCAAAAAGTCTTGATATTTCCAATCGGGGAGGGGTTGGTAGGGGGCAATTTTTTGGCCGAAATAACCCTCAACAGTGCTGCGGAATTTTTCTACTCCCCATTCTTCGAGGATATATTTCATTCTCGCATGACGACGATCTCCGCGATCGCCGTAATCCCTTTGGGTTGCTACGATCGCTTTTACCAGATCGTACACATCTTCTTTGTCCACATAACCGATCGGATCGGCCATTCTGGGGAAAGTTTCTTCCTTATTGTGGGTCCTTCCCAGTCCACCCCCGGCAAGGATGTTAAAACCCTGTAATTGACCGTTTGCGTCGGTAATCACCACCAAACCGAGGTCATTGGTGTAGATATCGATGGAGTTGTCCCCCGGCACTGTGACACCGATCTTGAACTTACGGGGCATATAATGTTGACCGTAGATCGGTTCGATCGGATCGTTTTTGTTAATGCCATTTGTATCTTTTTGTCTCGATGCCTTGACTTCTGGCGCTTCTTCTGCACTGATCACTTTTTCGCCATCGAGCCAAATTTCGTAGTAAGCTCCAGTTTGGGGAGTGAGCAAATCGGCGATATTATTGGCATATTCCCAAGCGTAGCCGTATTCGGGGCGATTTTTGTAGGGGGCTGGCGGTGCGGTGATATTGCGGTTAACATCACCACAGGCCGCTAAAGTGGATCCCATACTGCGGATAATTTCCCCGAGGGTAGCTTTGAGATTTTTCTTTAAAATGCCGTGTAATTGGAAGCCTTGGCGGGTTGTCACGCGTAAAGTGCCGTTACCGTAGCGATCGGACAAACTATCGAGGGTAAGATATAGTTGCGCGGGAATAAACCCCCCCGGACTGCGGGTACGCAACATCATTTGATAGTCTTTTTCTTGACCTTTGGCTCTATTGTCGCGATTATCCTGTTGATAGGAACCGTGAAACTTGAGGATCTGCACCGCCGCATCGGTAAAATGGGTTGTATCTTCGAGGAGTTCACTGGCCAAAGGTTCTCGTAGATAATTACTGCGTTCTTTGATACCTTCGACTTTAGAAACCTTGGCGGTAGGAGAAATAGGAGTTGTAACCATCGTCTAACAGCACGATAACCTGTGGATAGGTCTTAGGAATAGGAATTTAGACAAGCTCGATCGATCCTAAGAAGTTTTACTAAGATGATCTCTAGAGTTCGTTCCAGACTCTGAGGTTAACAGTAGCGATCGAGACCTTAATTCTATCTTAGCTTCTTACCGTCCCCCGCGAACGCCACCCACCGATCAACTTTTTATGACCAATTCTCCCAACATTAAAACGGTTATTAGTCAAGAACCCTACATTATTCTTAACAATCAGGGAGAAATTCTCCCTTCTATTAATCTGAGTCGTCCTAATTATAAATTGGGTCGGGATGGTCAACAGGTGGATTTAGTTGTTCCCCAACACTGGACGGTGGTGAGTCGAGTCCAAGCTTGTTTTCGTCGTCAGGGAGATGATTACTATATCTACGATGGAGACGGGACTAATTCTAGTTCCAATAAACTTTTTATCAACAATCGTGTCATTACTCCCAAAGATGGCTATCTTTTACGAAATGGGGATGAGATTAATATCGGTCAAGATGCCAAAAATTCGGTCAAGATCACCTATTATCATCCTAACCAACCGGTAAAAAGCCAATCTTTCGCTTTTAAATCGGTTTCCCTCGGCCATCGCAGTGTAGTTTTAGGACGAGATAATGCTGCGACTGTGGTTTTAGACGCACCGACAATTTCCCGACAACACGCGATTATCGACAGCGATAACCAAAATCGTTATATTCTCTACGACAAAAGCACCAATGGAGTCTTTATCGACGGAGAAAAAGTATCGGGTAGTGCCATTTTAACCAACGGTTGTACGGTGAGAATCGGCCCCTATAGTTTTCGGTTGCAGGGAGATGAATTAGTTTTATTAGATACAGGAGATAATATCCGTCTAGATGCCGAAAATATCGTCAGGATGGTGCGGGATAAAAAGAAACAACCCTTGATAATTCTCAATCATATCTCCTTACCGATCGAACCGAGTCAATTAGTGGCGATTGTCGGGGGAAGTGGTGCGGGAAAATCGACTTTATTAAAGACTTTATTGGGAATTGAACCCACCACATCGGGAACTGTTTATCTGAATGGGGAAGAGCTGCGCCAGAATTTTAATATCTATCGCACCCAAATCGGTTATGTTCCCCAATACGATATCGTCCACAGGGATTTAACCGTGGGAGAAGTGTTATATTATGCTTCTAAATTAAGGCTACCTCCGGATCTTAATTGCCAAGAAGTGATCGAGAAAACCCTGCAGCAGGTGGAATTGTTAGCAAGAAGAAATACTTTAGTCAGAGACTTAAGTGGTGGTCAGTTAAAAAGGGTGAGTATTGCGGTAGAATTATTAGCTAATCCCAAATTATTCTTTTTAGATGAACCCACCTCGGGATTAGACCCCGGTTTAGATAAAAAGATGATGGAATTGCTGGCAAAATTGGCCAAAGAAGGCAGAACAATTCTCCTAGTCACCCATGCTACTAATAATATCAATCTCTGCGATCGATTAGTTTTTCTTGGTCAAGGGGGCAATTTATGTTATTTTGGTTCTCCGGGGGAGGCCTTAAATTTTTTCTCTTTACCTCAGGGGGATTTTGCCGATATTTATATTCATCTGGAAACTAGCGAAAAAGTTGAGCAAGAATGCCAACGTTTCCAACAATCTGACTACTACAAAAATAATATTGAAGCAAGAATCGGTAAAGTATTTCAGCAAAATAATAGTAAACCGCAACAGGTTCAACAATCTTTTTGGCTACAACTACAGGTTTTATGTCAACGCTATAGCCAATTAATTATCCGCGATCAGGTTAGTTTAATTTTATACCTATTAACCGCCCCGATCGGAATTTTTTTAATGGCCATGGTTTTAGGGGACGAAAATCCTTTATTTTTGGGGGATAATCCCAGTTTTGAGCAGGCTATCCAATCCGCACCTTTAGCATTAAAAACTCTCTTTGTTTTTACCTGCGCGGAATTATGGGTAGGTTTTGCCTGTTCCCTACAGGAAATTGTCAAAGAATCGCCAATTTATCGGCGAGAAAGATTAGTTAATCTGGGATTATTACCCTATTTATTGTCAAAAAGTCTGGTTTTAGCAGCCGTAGCTTTTCTGCAAACAATTGTAATTACCTGCGTGATATTTTGGGGATTTACTGACCCGCAACCGGAATTAATGACCTGGTTAATTGGCTGTTTTATTACCACATTTTTAACTATATTTGCGGCAATTAATCTCGGTTTATTAATTTCTGCTGGTGTTAGTAATATCACCCAAGCAAATAGTGCCTTACCTTTAATTTTAATTCCTCAGATTATCTTTGCTGGGGTATTATTTAACTTAGAAGGTCTGGGAAAATATCTATCATGGTTGATGATTAGTCGCTGGTCAATTGCTGCCTACGGTGTATTAGTAGAGGTGGAAGCTATGATTGCAGAAGCGAAAGAACAAAATAGTTTTAATTTCCCTTTACCCTTTGAGGATGCCAATCAAGTTTATCAATTATCTATCAATAATTTGTTATTGAATTGGGGAGTATTAATTCTTCATTCTCTTATTTATTTTCTCCTTACCTATTGGTGGCAAAAAAGAAAAGATATTTTATGATCTAAATTATGAACAGCTTAACTGATAAGTACCTAAGCAAAATTAATTACACATATCTAACCCCCCCTTGCCTCTTGCCTCTTGCCTTTTGCCTTTCTTCACTAGGAAATTTATTTTGCACGACTACTTAACTGATAACTGATAACTGATAACTGATAACTGACGGCTAACCCTACTTAATTTAATTTCAGATCAAGAGCGATCGGACATTCCACTTTCGTTCCCCCTAAACCACAGTAACCGCCGGGGTTTTTAGCTAAATACTGCTGATGATAAACTTCAGCATAATAAAATTCAGGTGCGTCGATAATTTCCGTGGTAATCTGACCGTAGTTCGCTTTATTGAGAGCTTCTTGGTAGATCGATCGAGATTTTTCCGCTAATTGCTTTTGCTGGGGATTATAAGTATAGATACCCGATCGATACTGGGTTCCCGTATCATTACCCTGACGCATTCCTTGGGTGGGATTATGACTTTCCCAGAAAACCTTTAACAGTTGTTCGTAGGAAATCACACTGGGATCATAGACCACTAAGACCACTTCATTATGCCCAGTCATGCCGGTACACACTTCCTGATAGGTGGGATTAGGGGTGATACCAGCCGCATAACCCACGGCCGTGGTGTAAACTCCTTCTAATTGCCAAAATTTGCGCTCTGCTCCCCAAAAACAGCCTAAACCAAACATTGCGGTTTCCATACCGGCGGGAAAGGGGGGCTGCAAAGGATGACCGTTAACGTAGTGGGCGCTAGGTACGGGCATTTTTTCCGATCGCCCAGGTAGGGCCTCCCTTGCTGTGGGCAAAGTTAATTTTTTTCCGAATCCGAATAACGCCATAATTAAGAATTTGTCCAGAAAGTTTTACCTTACTTTACATTGTCGCTTAATTTTGGCGATTTCAGTGATCGGTGATCAGAACCGAGGCTGCAGATCAATTTTTGTCAATCTACTGATACCATTTTTCTCAAGTAATGGCAGAGATGGTTAATTTCCCTTCCCCCCAACCCCGGTCCGGCGAAGGGAAGAGGCGAGTAGGATGCCTGCCACGAATAAAGAAAAATGCTATCAGCCAATTACTTTGAGAGTTAAGCAGTAAGCGTTGGGGTGGTTGGGTGTCGCTTTTTCAATTGAATTAATACGTTTTCTCCTAAGTATTGTTTCGCTCAAACCAACCTACGAGGCTGCTCCCTAATTAGATTTAATTGGGCTAACCTACTTCCCAATTGTGTTAGCATCAGAGATAAGTATAAAACAGCCGAACGATTAAAGCGGGACTATTGGCTCTATGTGGTGTTTAACTGTGGGACAATGTCGGAAGTTTATGTCATTCGAGATGCGGTTACGCTAGGACGGCAACCTGTTACAAGCATTGAACATTATCAGCTTCGACTAGAGGCAATTCTACGGCAGGATGAACGGGAATGAAGATCAGCAAAATTCAGATTAAAAATTTTAAGTCTTTTCAAAATGTTACCGTAGATTTAGATCCTGATTTTAATGTCTTTACTGGGGTTAATAATTCAGGAAAAACCAATTTGCTAGAGGCGATCGCTCTTTGGCATGAGTGTTTTAACTTCTTGTTATACCAAGCAATTCGTGCTAAACCTGAACGTTATCGAGCGGGGCATTATGTTTTTAAAGATACTCAGTATTTACTTTACACAGATGTAAAAACGGTTCGTAGTTCTAATATTGATGACTTATTTTATCAGTGCGATAAAAGTCAAAAAATTGAATTAATCTTTATCTTTCAAGACATATATTCTGAGCAAAGACCAAACCCATTATTAAAGATTGGTTTTTCAATTACAAATTCCCATGGCAACAGCTACAAGCTAGAATTTTTAAATCGTCAAGATTTTGATTTTTTTCAGTTTAACCAACTATTTCATAATTTTCCTAAAGCAATTGGCTGTTCTTTTGCTTCTCCTGTTGCAACGATTAGAGCAGACGAAAGATTTTTAACTACTCCGCAGGTACTAGAAGCAATTCAAAAGCGAGAATCGGTTGAAGTCATTCGTAATCGTCTATACACTCTTCATAGTGATCAAGCAGATCCTCAATTGTATGAGAGATTTAAGCGCGATTTGTCGTATATTCTCTTTGATAGCCCTAGTGCAGAGGTTAGCTTTTTTACTTCTAGTGATTTTCGGGATGATGTCAAAGTTATTATTAATTACAAAATTGATAATCGTGATATAGAAAAAGATATTTCTTTACTGGGAAGTGGGACAATACAGATTATTGTAATTTTATTAAATTTATATTCTTTTGGGCAAAGAAATGATCTCAATTTGATTCTTTTTGATGAGCCTGATAGTCATATTCATCGTGACATACAGAGTCGGCTAATCAATACACTGCTTAGATTCTCTGAGACAACACAAATTTTTTTAACAACTCATAATGAAAGTTTAATTCGACAGGTTTCTTTACATCAATTATTTCATCTGGAAAATAGACCTCAATATAATTATAATGCTTTATCTCGACAAGAACTTCCCGTAGAGCCACGCTTTAAAGGAATTTATCCCTCTGCGCTAAATCCTATTATTAGTTCTTTAGGGAATAGTAATGGTTTAGATTTTATTAATGCCGTTGAAGCGGATAAAATCATTTTTGTCGAAGGTCAGGATGATGCAAAAGCAATTTATACGTTATTACAAAAGAATACTATTGGTATAAATACAAAAAAATATTCTTTCTGGGTGATGGGCGGAGTCTCTCAAATTTTTAAGGATTTACCTAGTTATAAAAAGATTTTTCAGTTAATTAAAAATCAGCAGAATTTATGGCAAAAATCTGTGTTAATTTTTGATAGAGATTTCTTAAATGACGACCATAAAAATCTAATTATAAATAATTTAAATAATCGGTTTAATTTGCCAACTTATATCCCAAGTGCATATACGTTTGAATCTATTTTATTGACAGATTTTGATAAATTAGGTAGGTTACTTTTTCTGTGGTTAAGTCACCAGCAAAATTCGATTTCAGTGGATGCCGTAAGTCTTGCTCAAGGTCTTAAACAAGCCTATCTGAACTATATGAATCCCAAATTAGAGCAATTACTCAATGATAATGAGGCATTTGAACAAATCATCTATCAATGCCGCTCTATTCGGGATAAGCTTAAGAGTGATGATATGTTGGGTACAAATGATAGGTCAATTCCAGAAAATGATGTTCAATTATCAACTGCTTATCGCAACTATTTCAATCAAATTTTGAATACACGGGATTTTTACAAGTATGCCAAAAAAGATGACGTTCAAGCAATTATCAATCAGGTGATCAGCCCTCATAATATAGCGTTTAATATTGAGCAGGATTTTATTGCTTTATTAGAATGCGTTGATCGCTCAACTTGGTTTGAGGAGTGGGATTTTTTAACGAGATTGTAGAATTTTAACCATGATGACCTACCCTAAACGACTGATCGAAGTTGACCTACCCATTAAGGGAATTTCTGCCCATGCGCGGCGGTAAAAATCGATTCGTCATGGGCATATTTCTACACTTCATAGCGCAGCTTGACGGTGGGAGTATGTCAATGAATTTGCCAAGCAAACTGATTACTGTTCACTAAAAAAGCTGCGCCGCTGCCCGTTAAAATTAACTAAAGTGAGGCATAAGAGTCAAAACTCCCAAGTCTAAATCTTTACTATCGATCGATTTTGCCTCGTAGAGGGCTAACATATCGTTTAATTGGGGATTACCGCAGGAGGAACCAGTTACCCCCATGGCAACAATCAAACCACAATAACCCTCGGTATTTTTGATGCGTTTTTGCCAATTGCGGCGAGCATTACGGTGGTCGGGATCATCTTGCTCGAATTCCCCAAACAGATAGAGATCACCGTTAGCCATTTTCAGAATCCCGAGATCATAACGGGTATCTTCTAAGGGATCTTCGCCGGGGTTAAAACCAATAGCCTCCAAACCGCCAGCTTGTTGGATTTTTTCGATCAGTTCCTTGGCTTTCGGTCGGGAGGTCTGGATCATAACCACGGGGAAACCCTCTCCTTTTGTCGGTACGGACTGGGGTTGATAATGGATCTTCGGCCGATTGCGAATTTTATCCAATAATTGCCAGGGAACCATTCCCAGACTCAGATGTGCATTATCAGGGACTAGATTCTCCTTGAGTACGGATTCTTCCTCATCATCATCCTCATCATCATCGTCGTCGTCGTCGTCCTCCTCTAAGAGTTGCATAAATTCCGCACATAGATCGGGCATCGTGGCTACCGTCACCGCCACGGTTTCCCCTTTTGCTTGTTCGGGATCGAGGGGAATGCGAAAACGACGCTGTAATTCTCCGATTGGTTCTTCCGATAAAGCGGATTGATTGCCTTTCAAAAAGCGCAACAGAGCCATTAAAGCTAAATATACCGTGATTGCTTCTTCTTCATCTAAATAGGGGCGAATACCTTCGTAGGGATGCACGCTGCCAAAAACCGGATGAATCTGGGAGGGGGCAGCCGAGGCCAGATCGTAGTCATCCTCATCATCGTCCTCGTCATCATCGGCCAATTCGTAGCTTAAAAACCAGCAATCTTGGGAAAGAAAGGCTTTTTCTAATCTTTCCATCGATTTTTCTTCTAAAGCGGCCTGCCGGAATTGTTTGAGGGATGCTAGGGAACGATAGAGAATGACTCCGTATTCCCGACCGAGCATTCCCATGATACAGGCGTAAAGATACGGGAAATCGGGGCGATCGATCTTAATTTCCAAGATATCGTAATCAGCTAAACAGGACCAGGGTTCAGCTTTCCAAATTTCGTGAGCGGTTTTCACCAAAGCGGACTGCCAAGCGGGGGGAATTGCCGGGGGGCGGTTATTTTGGAATTCCTCGAATCCGCGAAAGAGATCATCGATCAGGGGCAAACTGGGGACATAATCGATGGTGATATCGAGATCTTGCAGTACCCCGCGCAGGAAAAACTGTGTTTCTCGATCGCGGACGATAATTTTTTTCGGTCTGGCTGGCCGGGCGGGATTTTGGGGTGTTTCGATGGCGCGGATTAAGGTTCTCACCATGGCCTCGGGCCCGGTTTCGGGGGAAACTACTTCCATAGCGCGTACACAGCCCTCGCTGCCATCCACCCAGATCACGCACTCGCCGCCGCTTTCTTGATTTGGTTCTAGGGTGGCCCGGGGCATTCTCTCGGATAAGGATAAAGCACGACGATCTCCTTCCCAAACGCTGGGAATTTGTGGGATTTTTTTGAGGCGGCTTTGGGTCGTCCGGGGCAGAAGATTCATCGGGAAATTTAGGGGTAGCTGTGTTAGGATTTTAACCTTTTCTTTTCAAGGATTCCATAGAATCATTCTATCGATTTAGTCGATAACTTGATAAATAAACCGGAAACCTGACCAAGTTCCCAGATCAAAGGCGTATTCATCAATTAAACTGCCAGAACTATCCATTTTCAAGCCTAAATCTAATTTTAGATCGCTCCAGAAAGCTCTGGCTATTTCTAGGGGGTTAGTCAGGGTGAGCAGTTGGGTTGCTTCTCCCTTGAGGCTTTGAGTGGCATTGAGAAGGGTTAAGGTGTTGGGGAAAGGATGGCGACTGAGGATCAGGAGATGTTCTCTGATGCCCTTGGCTTGACTAATTTTCCAATGCCCTTGGCGGTCATTGGGGATGGTGGCCTTGGTTTTGTCCGCCACGACAAAGGGGGCTAATGGGCTGGAATTGCTGAACTTATCGGGGTTTTCTGGACGGGAACAGTATAAAAACGGTTGGCGATCGCTGTCGAGGACAAGGATCAGTGCGTAGAGGGGTTGTTCTTCTTGATTCTCGATTTGATAGCGAATTTCCGTACCGACGGGCAGAATTAAGTCATTTTTAGCGGTATTAGCCCCCCTGCTACCCGCAATTTTTTGGGTTTGTACCGTGGAGATATAGGTTTGATCGAGGCTTTCCAGGGTGACAATGACGGCTAAACCGGAGGATTCTTGATTGATCAACAAGTGCCACAATTTGCAGGCCAGCAGGGTTTCTAGTTGCGATTGCAGTCGTTTAATCCCCGATTTAATTGCTTCGTTGGCCGCCCCTAAACTACCGATAATTAGGGAGCCATTAGGAGATAATAACTGATAATTGCCAGTTTCTTCGCTACCAACTCGACTTAAGAGACAATCTACCGTTTGTTCGCCAATGTTAACCACGGCGGCCACATCGGGCAAACTGGCAAAGGTACTGGTAGCATCTACCCGTTCAATCCGGGTTAAGTTACTATCCAAACCGACGATTAAGCCGATTTTACTCGGAAAAACCCGCAATTTTTCCTCTAGAATCTGTCCTATTTCTAGGGAAGCAGCGGCGGATAATAATTGCGCTTTCGCTTTTAAACCCTGACGGGAGAGAATTTGTAGGCTGATTTCCTCCCCAGTCGCCTCAATAAAGCTCAAACAGGAGTTAATCCCGTAATTTTCTAGGATTTCTAAGGGCAGGCCGACCAGATTGACTTCTAGGGTGCGTTCATCAATAAGATTTGTAACAATTGCCGCTCCACCCCTTGACTTTTCTGGCTGTATATGATATGGCGGCGCAGAATTATTTTGATTACCGGTCAGGATTGCCGGTTGCTGTTGTTCACTGCTGTGACTAGCGACGAGATGACGGAGACGGGGAAAAGCGATCGCAATTGTCGGACTGGGGCAAGCTTGCCAGAGATACTGGGTGAGATCATAGGTGAATAAGCCGGCATTGGGGCTATTACCGCTCAATTCCAGGGCGATTTGCTCTGGTTTAGCGGCAGCGAGAATAACGCCGTTACTAGACTTATTTTTGAGGTTAAAACGGGTTTTAATATCGGCAGCGAAAGTTAATTCGGCGGGGTTAAGATCAGTAATGGTTCTAGAATAGGAACGAATGCGAAGATTACCGAGATAGGGCTGAGGTTGGGGGAGATGACTACTATCAAAAATCAAGCTAAACTTATCC
The DNA here is from genome assembly GCF_000981785.2 of Microcystis aeruginosa NIES-2549. NCBI lineage: Bacteria > Bacillati > Cyanobacteriota > Cyanophyceae > Chroococcales > Microcystaceae > Microcystis > Microcystis aeruginosa. The sequence continues at coordinate 1,764,722 of NZ_CP011304.1, forward strand.
GTAGCTAGACAGCGAGCCATCAGCAGGATATTTTCCTTAAGTAAAGCATTTTCTGCCCCATCAGCAGTAATAAAAACTTCTTTTCTGTCCCCAACACTGCCATAACCACTAAAGTGAAAAATGACCACATCCCCTGCCTTGGCTTGGGCGATCAGGTGTTCTAAAAAAGCCGCTTCGATCGCTTCTCGACTGGCTTGTTGTCCCGTTAAAGTCACTATATCAGCATCCTGAAAACCAAAACGATAACGGAGAAGGTCTTTTTGTAACTCCACATCGGTAAGACAACCGGGCAGCGGCGGAATATTCGCCCCATACTGGTCAATACCGACTAAAAGAGCCAATTTTCGGGGATTAGGGGCGGCGAGAGCGGCCAAATGACGGTTAAGGGTCCCTTGACTAATCGCCAAAGTCAGCAACCCCCAACCTGTCTGCTGGATCAATTCTCGCCTAGTTATGTTCATCGGAAATTTTGGGTCTGAAACCCCGCCGTTCTACGGCGGCTTTACGTTAGAATTAAAAAGACCGTCTCGAAAACCAAGTGGGCGGACAGCACCTTGAAAACTCGGCTTAGGGAGTTCCGTTCAGAAAAGCTTGTCCGGGTAAAAAGTCGCGCGCAACAAGTACAAGAAGCGTTTAGTCAGAACCGTACCGTGGGACACACGGAATCGGGCTTCTGAAATGGAGCGAAAGTCTGTGGACTCTGTGTAAGACAGTACATGGTTTTTTAACTGTGGTATGCGACGGTGGTGGAAGCAGAAACTTAAATCGTGAGGTTTAGGAATCGCCGCACTTTTAGGGCGGCGAGGATGTCAAGATCCTTGCATGGCGCGGATTAATTCGGCAGCCACTTCTGGACGGGAGAATTCCGGAGGTGGTAATTCTCCTTTACGCAGCAGTTCCCGGACTTTCGTTCCCGAAAGGTGGATTCTTTCTTCTGGTAAACTGGGGCTAGTTTTGGTGGTTGCCATTCCCGAAGTGCGGGTACAGTAGAAAGCGTGTTCAAACTTCATCGGCACGATTCCCAATTCCCCAGGCTCGAACTCATCAAAGATATACTGAGCATCGTAGGTTCCGTAGTAGTCGCCGACTCCGGCATGGTCACGACCGACGATAAAATGGGTACAACCGTAGTTTTTACGGATAATAGCGTGAAAAATTGCTTCCCGGGGGCCAGCGTAACGCATAGCTGAGGGGTTGATAGCTAGAATAACGCGATCTTGGGGAAAGTATTTATCCATCATGATCTCATAGCAACGCATCCGCACATCGGCCGGCACATCATCGCTTTTGGTAGCGCCGACAAGGGGATGCAAGAATAAACCATCTACCACTTCTAGGGCGCATTTTTGAATGTATTCGTGGGCCCGGTGGATGGGATTACGGGTTTGGAAACCGACAATCGTTTTCCAAGCTTTTTCGTGGAACATTTGGCGCGATTGCAGAGGATCGATCTGATATTTGGGAAACTGGGGATGAGGATCGCGCTGAAGTAACCAAATTGGACCCGCGAGGTTAATTTCTCCCTGTTCGTAGAGGACTTTTACCCCAGGATGTTTCTGGTCGTCGGTACGATAGACGTTAACTGCTTCGTGGGCCTTATTGTAACGGTATTTTTGGGTTAGTTCCAGGACTCCGACAAAGTTGCCTTCGCTGTCATCTAAACGAATCCAGTTGCCTTCTTTGAGGGGATCCGCCACTTCTTCCCTAACGGAAAGAGTCACGGGAATTGCCCAGGGTAAACCATTGATTAGACGCATATCATCGACGACTTTTTCGTAGTCGTCCTGTTCCATAAAGCCTTTGAGGGGACTGAAACCACCAATAGCAATCATAACTAAATCCGAGAGCGCTCGTTCATCTAAGGAAACTCGCGGTAGTTTTTCAGCTAGGGCCAGAAATTCGGCTTTTTCGGCAGCGGTAGCAATACGATTAATTAATTGCCCACCGTGGGGCGCAATTCCTTCGGTCAGTACAGTCATAAAAATTTCTTTACATTGTCACGGTTTATCCTATCAGAAGTTGGTTAACCCTTAATCAAGGGGTTGGGACTAGCGATGATTTTCCAGTCGGAACAGTTTACAATAAGATTTGTAAAGAATTATCAATAATTATGAGCGAAAAAGTTGTTCTGATTGTCGGTGCTACGGGGGGGATCGGTGCCACTTTAGCGCGTAAACTAGCTGTTAATGGTCATAAACTCGTATTAGTGGCCAGAAATGCCGATAATTTATCTAATTTAGCTGGTGAGTTGCCTTGTCCCTCGTTAATTGTGCCGACGGATATCACTAATCCGACTCAGGTGGAAACTTTGATGGCCAAAATTGTCTCTCATTACGGCCGGTTGGATGTGTTGGTTAATGCGGCCGGAGCCGGTGTGATGAAACAATATAATAAAATCACGCCGGAAGATTTAGATAAAATGCTCGACCTCAATCTAAAGGGGAGTTTTTATACCTGTCAGGCTGCGGCTAATGTGATGAAGGAAAATAAGGCTGGTCATATCTGTAATGTGGTGGGAATTTTAGGTAAGCATTCTATGGCTATGGCTGCCGCTTATTGTGCTTCTAAATACGGGGTGGTCGGTTTTAGTAAATGTTTGGCCGATGAGTTAAAACGCTATGGTATTAAAATGACTTTATTCTATTTTGGTGGTGTTGATACTCCTTTTTGGGATCAGGTGAGCTTAAAAGTTGATCGCACTAAAATGTTAACCGCTCAAACCGCCGCCGATGCTATCTATTTTGCCATGAATGCTGAACCCCAAGCCGTCCCCATGGAAATTAATATTCAACCCGATAGTCATCTCTTTTTTTAGTCATCAGCTTTTTCAGTTATCAGTTATCAGTTATCAGTTATCAGTTATCAGTTATCAGTCAATAGCATTAAGTGGCAAGTTCGGAGTTTTATTTTCAATGTTTACTGCTCACTGAAAAAACCCTTTTTTTGACTTTATCTATGTTTATTGATCATATTCATTTTTATGTAGAATCGGCTAAAAAATGGCGGGATTGGTTTGTGGGGGTGATGGATTTTCAGGCGATCGCAAGTTTAGTTAATCTCCACACACACACGGAAATAGTCGGCAATGGCATCCAAAAAGATAAAACTAAACAGATTATTTTTATCTTATCTTCTCCCTTAAATTCCCTTAGTCCCGTGGCGGAATTTTTAAGTAAATATCCTGAAGGGGTGGTAGATGTGGCTTTTCAAGTGGAGGATTTAGACGCTTTAGCTAGGAAAATTAAACAGGATATTTTTATTCAGGAAACTGCTTTTTCTAGGGGGAAGATAAAAAGCTGTCAAATCTCTAGCATTGCTGATCTCAAACATACGTTAATTGAAAGACAGGGAATCACGCCAATTTTAGCCGATCCTAATCTGATTGAGTATGATATTAAGCAGCAATATAATCAGGATATTCTGGCAATTGATCATTTAGTTTTAAATGTTTTTCAAGGGAATTTAGAGTTAACAGCCAATTGGTATGAGGAAAATTTAGGCTTTAAAAAAAGGCAAACTTTTACTATTAAAACGGAGCGTTCTGGTCTTTATTCTCAGGTACTTGTTCACCCCGAAACTGAATTAAAATTACCGATTAATGAGCCAGATAGTAACAGTTCTCAAATTCAAGAATTTTTAGATATTAATCAAAAATCTGGCATTCAACACATTGCTTTAAAAACGGAAAATATTGTAAAATTAACTCAGAAATTAAGAGAAAAAAAGGTAGAGTTTTTATCAGTTCCCGACAGTTATTATCAACAAATTAACTATCAAAAGAAAGCCTTTAATATTGCTGATTGGGAATGGTCAGAAATAAAAAAAAGGGAAATTCTCATCGATTTTGAACAAAATAGTCATTCCCTCCAGGAAAAGCCAACTTTACTGCAAATTTTCACTAAACCAATTTTTTCCCAGCCGACTTTCTTTTTTGAATTAATCGAGCGACGTCATGCCGCTAGAGGTTTTGGAGAAGGCAACTTCCGGGCCTTATTTGAAGCGATCGAACGGGAACAAATACAGCGAGGAACTTTAGATTAGAGTCAGAAAAGCGATAATTTTTCCCATGAGACTATGAACGATAACGTAATTCAATCACATCTTTTTTGATCGTGACATCATAGGAACCAAAAAAGGTTTGTCCCAAGAGTCCTAACCCTTCCATTTGGGGAGAAATATTAACAATCTGATTATATAAAGTCATCTCGCCAGCTTTAACAGAATTAATGCGACCAAGATAACCAGTAACGACACCGCCGGCGGTATTATTGATTACTTCCCTTTCCCGTTTGACTTTCATCGCTTTTGCCATGGCATCGGTGAGGACGATCGAACTAGCTCCCGTATCAAAAAGCATTTCATAATAGTGACGGTTATTAAAAACTACCATCACCGTGGGAATGCCGTTAACCCGGCGTTGAATCGGTAGCTGATAAACTTGCGGGGAATTTTTCCTATTTCTGGATGAACCGCCACAGAGACGGCTAAGATCTATGTGTTGTCCATCTGCTCTTTGGAGAAAGCATTCCGATTGAGCGAGAGTCGCAGCGGTGAAGGGAAATAACAGCAAAGTGCTGGCTAATGCGATCGCAGAAATAGACCTATTCATGGGTTTAACATCGAGAAGACCGACTCGGAAAAGAACGCTTCTAGCCCTATAATTCCCCAAAAATGCGGGAAAATAAGGGGGGTTTAACCCGGAGGCCAGGTCATTGGGCGATCGCCTAAGAGATGGACATGAAGATGATCGACGGTTTGACCCCCATGTTCCCCATTATTGATCACCACTCGATAACCTTGACTTAATTTGGCTTCGGCGGCCACTTTTTTAACAGTTAGTAACAAATGTCCCAATAAATCGCGATCGCTGTCGCTGGCTTCCTCTAGTTTCGGAATCGGTTTTTTGGGGATAATGAGGATATGGGTGGGTGCTTGGGGATTAACATCTCGAAAAGCGAGAACCAGATCATCTTCATAAACGATCGAGGCTGGAATTTCTTTACGGATAATTTTGCTAAAAATAGTCTCGCTCATAGACAAATTGCTTTTTTTTTCAACTATACCATTAAGCTCTCAGCTTTTCTGGTGAGGTTATCCCTATAAATACGCTGATTTTCTGGGTAAATTCCCAGATAAAATCATTTTTATGCGGAAAACTAGCCTAACATCCTGTTTCATTTTCCTAAGAACTCACTTTATTTTTACTTGAGCCAAAATGTTAGCAAGGGTTTGGAGTGCGGCAATTATCGGTATTGATGCCATTAAAATCGGGGTAGAGGTGGATGTATCGGGGGGATTACCCGGAATTGCCGTGGTGGGTTTACCCGATACCGCCGTGCAGGAGTCGAAAGAAAGGGTAAAAGCTTCCCTAAAAAATGCCGGATTTGCCTTTCCCATCCGCAAAATTGTCATCAATTTAAGTCCCGCCGATATCCGCAAAGAGGGGCCAATTTATGATTTACCGATTAGTATCGGCATTTTAGGAGCCTCCGAACAGGTAGAAGCCGGTTTATTGGGGGATTTTCTCTTTTTAGGCGAATTATCCCTTGATGGTAGTTTGCGTCCCGTGGCGGGGGTTTTACCCATTGCTGCCGCCGCCGAAAAAATGGGGATCAAGGGTTTAGTGGTTCCCGCCGATAATGCCAAAGAAGCGGCCGTGGTCAAAGGCGTACAAGTGTATGGGTTTCGTCATCTATCGGAAGTGGTAAATTTCTTAAATGAACCCGATCGCCATTCACCGATGACTTTTAACGCTGCCGAGGAATTTGGGCGATCGCAGGTAAATCTCCCCGATCTCAAGGATGTCAAAGGTCAAGCCATTGGCCGGCGGGCCCTGGAAATTGCCGCAGCTGGAGGTCATAACCTAATTTTTGTCGGGCCCCCTGGGAGCGGTAAAACCATGTTAGCGCGACGTTTACCCGGAATTCTGCCCCAGCTTACCTTTGCTGAATCCCTAGAAGTCTCCCAGATTCATTCCGTCGCCGGATTATTGAAAGATCGAGGTTCCCTGGTGCGCGAGCGTCCTTTTCGCAGTCCCCATCACTCCGCTTCCGGGGCAGCGCTGGTGGGAGGTGGCACTTATCCCCGACCGGGGGAAATCTCCCTTTCCCACCGTGGTATTTTATTTTTGGACGAATTAACGGAATTTAAGCGCAGTGTCTTGGAATATCTCCGACAACCCCTAGAGGATGGTTATGTGAGCATTTCTCGCACTCGTCTTTCCGTCGCTTTTCCGGCCCGTTTTACCTTGGTGGCGAGTACCAATCCCTGTCCCTGTGGTTATTACGGCGATTCAGTGCAACCCTGCAGCTGTTCACCGCGACAACGGGAACAATATTGGGCGAAATTATCGGGTCCGCTTTTAGACCGTATTGACCTACAAGTGACGGTAAATCGCCTGAAACCAGAAGAAATGACCCAAGAGAGTCGGGGAGAAGCTTCTGAGCAAGTGCGGCAACGGGTGGAAAGGGCCAGACAAAAGGCCAGCGATCGCTTTCAAAATACCGAGATTTGCTCTAATGCGGAGATGAATTCCGAGCATTTGCGGCGTTTTTGCGCTCTTGATCATAGCAGTCGCCATATTTTAGAAGGGGCAATCCGAAAATTGGGTTTATCGGCCCGAGCAATGGATCGCATTCTCAAAGTTGCCCGCACCATTGCCGATTTAGGAGATAGTGAAATGCTGAAAAGTTCCCACGTTGCCGAAGCAATTCAGTATCGCACTCTCGATCGTTTAAGTTAGGGTTTGCGGCAAAAAGTTTGTTGGTGGGGTTAGGAGTCGGTCGTCAGGATTCAGGAGGCAGGAGACAGCTTTTTTCTTCCCACTTCCCACTTCCCACTTCCCACTTTCAAGTCAGAATAACAGAATGACCTCCCACACAGCAAAAGCGATTAAGTAGGTAGGCGTTAAAAATTATCAGACACCCCCGTTATCAAGGGTAGGGTTGATTCATGAATCAACCCTACCTTATCAAGGGGGGATCAAGGGGGGATTAAAGGCAAAATCCATTTTTAATTTAATTATAACCAGCTACTTAATCGGGGGATTCTAAGCGTTTTTGCCATTCTCGATCGATTTTATCGGAGCGCTCGATCTCTTGTTCGATATAGTCTTGATCGGTAGAATAACTAATATCAGCATCTGTAATCACTTTTTGGTCAGCGAATTGACGAGAGTAGGCCAGTTTTTGCTCTAATTCAGGATTATTTTGTGCTAATAGATCTGCTCTTTTTTCTCGCTGTTGATTGCGTTGATTAACTCGCTCATTTCTCCACTGCAAAAAGAAATAACGACCGAGGGGAATCCCCAAAAAAGCAGCGGCATAACTGAGGAGAAAACCGTAGATCCCTGTGACTATCGACCCCAGAGAACCGCTCAAATCGACACTATCACTGTTGAGCAAATATCCTAAAACTAAAGCGAGGATAAAGTTAACCGCCCCTAAACCTAAAGCTAAGATAATTTGACCGCTATCTGCTTCGCTAAACTTCCAGCGTTTTTCCCTTAGATAGGGTGACAATGCTTGTACTTTTCTCTCTTTGGTTGTCACCTGTAGATCGGGAAAATAATAGATAATATCGCCTCGATCGGACACTTCCGGCAACCCATTAAAACGAGTTAAAACTGGGAGTATATAATCTTCTGTCTCCTCCTGACTGGGGTTAATACTATCGAGATAGGGGGCAATTTGTGGAGCGATAATCGAGCCACGATTATTTTGAATTACTTTACCGATAGTTTGCCAGCGTCTCTCCTCTAAATTAAAATTAGGATCGCCATCGCCAAAAAGAAAAGAAAAAACTGACTCGAGAAAATTCATCTTACTAGAGGGTTTTTCTGCCTTAACTTCCCTATCTCTTTTTTCGTAGTAGTTATTACCAAAATCAGGATAAAAAATCCAGAAAAAGTCCGTGGGAAAGAAGTTAATATTAATTTTGCTATCTCCAGAATTGTTATCCGAGTCACTATCTTTAAACATTAAGCCGATCAGGATTGCCAGAATAGCCAGCAAGAGGATTAAAATCGAAATAATTAAAACAATGCCGAAGGAAATGCGAATAACATAAAAAACTACTTTCCAGATTTTACTGGCGAAAGCTTTTAACTGCAATTGCCAATATTTATTCAGAAGAATTGAGCGAAAATTTTCAGGGAAAAGATAGATAATCTCCCCCGTATCTGCTACCTGTAAATGTCCCCCCGCTTCCGCCGCTAAAGCTAATAATCCCTGTTGTGCAGCGTTAATCTCTAAACCCGATTTTGCCGCCACATCACCCACCGTAACCCGATAGCCTAATTTTTCGATCGATTGTAATAGAGACTCTTGGGGATTCATAGAAAATACTGTTCCTGTCGATTGTCCTATTTTCTAGTTTAGTTTTGATTTTGTCTTTTTGGCAGCGGCTATCTTGATTGACAGGTGCGCCATTTTTAACTCGATCGAGAAAATATCGTTATAATTGTTCCAATAGTCGCAAAAAGCAGGGCTAAACTGTATAAATAGTTACTTTATAAGCAATTATCAGAGGTGAGCATGAATGCGTCGGAACAGGCAAAAGGATTAGAATTAACGGCAAAGATCGCCACACTCGTCAACCTGTTTAAACAACAATTCCCCGATGCAAAGGCAGATCTGAAACCTTGGCGCAACGATCCCCACACAAGGGAGTTAACGGATCCCGACTCGATCGATATCGCTTTCCATTTTCCAGGCTGGAGTCCCAGAATTCAAGGGCGCAGTATTCTGGTACAAATTCGTTTTCATCTCGATAGCGAGGATCAGCATCAGCGTTTGATTGGCTTAGAAATGCAGGCTTTTAACCATCAAGGAACCGCTTGGCGACTATCTACGGTGGAAAATTGGCAATTAGTCGGCAATTATCAACCTTCTCCTAAGGTGGCTGATAAGTTAAAATATTTCAGCCGGCAGGTGTTTGAAGTTTTTAAAAATGAGCATCTATAGCTGATTTATCAATAATTTAATCTACAATTTTTCTAAGGCTTTTCTCTCTTTTTCAGTCACTTCTCGCCATTGACCGGGTTGTAATCCTGTTAAGCATAATTTATTGTTTTTGTCAATAGTAATGGCTGTTCTAATTAATCTTAAAGTGGGATAACCAACGGCAGCCGTCATCCTTCTTACCTGACGATTTCTTCCCTCAGTTAAGGTAATTTCTAACCAAGCGGTGGGAACAGATTTTCGATAACGAATCGGTGGCTCTCTGGGGGGTAAATCTGGTTCAAAATCTAGTAAATTAACTATTGCTGGTCGAGTGCGATAATCCTGAATAGGAAGACCTTGACGCAATTTTTCTAAAGCGTTTAGGTCTGGAATTCTTTCGACTTGTACCCAATAGGTGCGCGGATGAGCAAATTGACGATGACCTAAACGATGCTGTAATTGACCGTTATCTGTGAGTAATAATAATCCCTCGCTGTCCCTATCTAAACGACCGACAGAATAGATATTTGGGATGGGAATATAATCTTTTAAAGTCGAGCGACCATTTTCATCAGTAAACTGACATAATACATCGTAGGGTTTATAAAAAAGGATATATTTATTCAAGGGAAAAAGGAGTCAGGAGATAAGTATTTATGCAAAATTAATTTCTTGGTTAGAATAGGCAAAAGGCAATAGGCAATAGGCAATAGGCAAGAGGTAGTTAGATATGTTTAATTAACTTTGCTTAGGTACTTAACTGATAACTGATTACTGATAACTGATTCAATCCCGTTGATGGGAGAATTGATAAGCGCCGACGATTGAGAGAAGAATAGCGACGATTAATAAAATGGGGATAGCGAACCAAGGAAATTGATTAATATCGTAGGCTGCGGCTCTTAATCCCAGACTAGCATAGGTGAGGGGTAAAGAATAAACAATAATTTTTAATGGCCAGGGTAAGGTTTGGGGATCGAAAAAAGTTGCTCCTAAAAAAGACATCGGCACGATTAAAAAGTTATTATACAGACCGACACTTTCGAGGGATTTAACTCGCAATCCGACAATTGCCCCTAAACCGGCAAAGACGGCACAATTTAAGATTAAAACTAATAAAAAGAGGGGATTGAGAAAACTGACAAATTTTCCTGTAAATAAGATAGCAACGAGAATCACTGATGCAGAAGTCATTACACCGCGCAAAATTCCCGCGAAAACTTTGCCTAAAAATAATGAGAGGGGATGGACGGGAAGTAATAATAATTCCTCGAAGGTTTTACTAAATAAGCGATCGCCACATATCGAAAAGGTGGTTCCCCCGAAACTGATCGCCATTGAGGACAGGGCCACCATTCCGGGTAAAATAAATTCTAGATAAGAATCGCCGATCGAGGGTTTCATCGAGCGATCGAGGGCGCTTCCCAACCCCAACCCGAAACCGATAATATAGATTAGGGGAGAAACTAAACCTGTGGCGGCGATCTGAAGGACTCTCGCGCGTAAATCTAGCCATTCTCCCCAAAATACGGTTAAAGTGTCTGTTAATATCGTCTGAGCTTGAGCTAGTTTCACTGGTATTTTGGTTAATTAGTAAATATACTTTTAATAATAATTAATAATTGTCCCCTTTTTCAAGAGTGGCTCATCCCAGTTTAGTAAAATGTAGGGTGCGTTAGACGGCGACAATCTTTGCTTAAACTTGAATCTAACAATCCGTCGCAACGCACCACACCTATCATTAATTTAATTTGGTGCGTTACGCTATCGCTAACGCACCCTACTGGACTGGTATTTTGGTTAATTAGGGTTTGCTGAATAATGGTAAAAACCTTACAGGAAAGGGCTTTTAGCTTGATTGAGAGCTTCCCAAATGCACTTAAATCTGCTAGAATCTCTTAAAACCCTTGCATCACCCTTGCATCTTCTCTAATTAGTGCTAATGTACCGTAAAAGCGAGTTACCCTCAACCCCACCAGAAAACTTCGAGCTGCCCTTTGAGGGGAAATTATCCCAAGACAATCGTTGGGTAATTATGGCCAACCTCATTCCCTGGTCAGAATTTGAAGCGGAATACGCATCACTTTTTTCAGAAGAAATGGGCACACCCGCCAAAACATTCAGGACAGCACTCGGAGCATTAATTATTAAAGAAAAATTAGGAACAAGCGATAGAGAAACGGTAGAACAAATCAAAGAAAATCCTTATTTACAATACTTCTTGGGGTTTTCATCCTACAGCAATGAACCCCGGTTTGAAGCGTCAATGTTGGTTCACTTTCGAGAAAGAATCACTCTGGAACTAATTAATAAAGTGAATCGCTTTATGGTCAAAAATTCGAGAGAAATAAAAGAAGAAGAAAATACCGAAAAAAAGTTAGAGAGCGAAACCCAAAGTCAACCAGAAAATCGAGGTAAATTAATTTTAGATGCCAGTTGTGCGCCCGCAGATATTAGTTATCCTACGGATTTAAACCTGTTAAATCAAGGAAGAAAACAAACCGAAAAAATTATTGATATTCTCTATGAAACTTTAAAAGGAAAACTTGTTCAAAAACCGAGAACCTATCGTCTTCTAGCCAGAAAAAGTTATTTAGAAGTAGCGAAAAAAAGAAAACCTACCGTCAAACAAAGACGAAAAGCTCTGAAAAGACAACTGCAATATCTGAAAAGAAATCTCGACCATATTGAACAACTTTTAGCAGAAGGAGCCTCTCTACAAAGCTTGAAAAAAAGAGACTATAAGCTGTTATTAGTAGTCACAGAAGTTTATCGCCAACAACTCTGGATGTACCAAAATAACAAACAGAGTATTGAAGACAGAATTGTCAGCTTAACTCAACCCCACATCCGTCCGATAGTCAGAGGAAAAGCTGGAAAACCCGTAGAATTTGGGGCTAAATTCTCAGCAAGCTGTATAGATGGTTACATATTTTTAGACCGAATTAGTTGGGATAACTTTAATGAATCAGGAGATTTAAAAGCACAAATAGAAGCTTATTATGACTATACAGGATACTATCCAGAATCAGTTCATGTGGACAAAATTTATCGAACCAGAGAAAACCGAGCTTGGTGTAAAGAAAGGGGAATCAGAATCAGTGGTCCCCCATTAGGAAGACCAGCCAAAAATGTTAGTAAAGAACAAAAGAAACAAGCTACCGATGATGAGAGGATTCGGAATTGTATAGAGGGCAAATTTGGACAGGGGAAAAGAAGATTTAGCTTAGGTAAAGTGATGGCTAAACTTCCTCATACTTCCTTTTCAGCGATTGCTATTACTTTTTTAGTCATGAATCTTTCTAACCTGTTGAGGCAGGTTTTTTGGGCTTTTTTATGTCTGAAATGGAAAAACAGCACTTTTTCTCGGTCAATGATTAGGATAAGTTATAACTTAAAAATTAATCAACAACTAAAGCTTATGCTTGTAGCTAAGTGAAATCATTGATTAAGAGACCTGTACTTTTCAATGACTTTTTCAGCAAACCCTAATTAGTAAATACACTTTTAATAATAATTAATAATTGTCCCCTTTTTCAAGAGTGGCTCATCCCAGTTTAGTAAAATGTAGGGTGCGTTAGACGGCGACAATCTCTGCTTAAACTTGAATCTAACAATCCGTCGCAACGCACCACACCTATCATTAATTTAATTTGGTGCGTTACGCTATCGCTAACGCACCCTACTGGACTGGTATTTTGGTTAATTAGTAAATACACTTTTAATAATAATTAATAATTGTCCCCTTTTTCAAGAGTGGCTCATCCCAGTTTAGTAAAATGTAGGGTGCGTTAGACGGCGACAATCTCTGCTTAAACTTGAATCTAACAATCCGTCGCAACGCACCACACCTATCATTAATTTAATTTGGTGCGTTACGCTATCGCTAACGCACCCTACTGGACTGGTATTTTGGTTAATTAGTAAATACACTTTTAATAATAATTAATAATTGTCCCCTTTTTCAAGAGTGGCTCATCCCAGTTTAGTAAAATGTAGGGTGCGTTAGACGGCGACAATCTCTGCTTAAACTTGAATCTAACAATCCGTCGCAACGCACCACACCTATCATTAATTTAATTTGGTGCGTTACGCTATCGCTAACGCACCCTACTTATGATAAAATGCTGTCAAGGTCAGGGAGGGAAAACTTGCAATTATTCACTCAATAAAATAACTGATAGCCGAGATGAAACCCTGTTACTGCATTAATCCCGATTGTTCTCAACCAGACCATCCGAGTAATAATAACTCGAATACTCGTTACTGTCAAAGTTGTCGCTCTGAGTTGTTGTTAAATGGTCAATATAGAGTAAGTCGGTTATTGAGTGATAAGACCGGTTTTGGGGTTGTTTATGAAGCTTTTGAAGGTTTTACAGCCAAAATCCTCAAGGTATTACAAGAAAGATGGAATAATGACCCGAAGGCAGTGGAATTATTTAAACGGGAATATGAAGTTTTATTAGAGTTGAGTCGTCAAAATGTCACCGGTGTTCCTCGCGCAGATGCCTATTTTCAATATTCCACAAGGGAAGGGAAAATATTACACTGTTTAGTTATGGAAAAAGTGGAGGGGATTAATTTAGAACAGTGGCTAAAGCAGTATGATAAGTTAAGTCAAAAACGAGCCTTAAAATGGCTGAGAGAAATTACTTTAATTCTCGATAAAATTCATCAACAGAATTGGCTGCATCGAGATATTAAACCCCCTAATATCATGCTGCGGAATAGTGGCGAGTTGGTGTTAATTGATTTTGGCACAGCAAGGGAAGAAACCCAAACCTATCATCAAAAGGTCAAAGGTCAACAGGTAACAGGTATTACCTCAGCCGGATATACAGCCAATGAACAACAACATGGTCAAGCAGTGATTCAATCAGATTTTCATGCTTTAGGACGAACTTTTGTGCATTTATTAACCGGAAAACATCCTTTAGAAATTTATGATCCGATTAATGATGTTTTACCTTGGCGAGAAGAAACGGAAAATATTCACCCGTTATTGTTGGATTTTATTGATGAGTTGATGGGAAGATTACCCAAGAATAGACCAGCTAATACTAGGGTTATTTTACAGCGTTTGGATGAGATTGAAAGGCAATTAAAGTTACCTCCTATAACTCCTAATAGACCATCTCCACCACCACCAAATCCGCTGCCTGTTGTAACTCAAAAACAACCGCCAGTTATTCCTAAGATTAATCCTTCTCCGCCGGTTTCACCCGTAGCTGTACCCAAAAAAACACCAGCACAACTGGTTAAAAATAATAATCTGAGAAATGGATTAATAGCGCTCAGTGGCGTTTTGTTATTAGGAATAGGAATAACTCAAGGTTACGGTTATTTTAAAAGTCAAGAAGTAAATCCTCAAATTGCACCAATAAACTCACCCACCAATAAACTCACCACAAGAAAAAAAATTTCAGAACATAGTTTTCTCGATAAAACCCTAACTGGTCATTCTAACTGGGTTTTGTCAGTGGTATATAGTCCCGATAGCCGCTATTTAGCTAGTGGGGGTAGTGACAATACTATCAAAATTTGGGAAGTAGCAACGGGAAAACAATTGCGTACTCTTACTGGTCATTCTCGCGGGGTTGAGTCAGTGGTATATAGTCCCGATGGCCGCTATTTAGCTAGTGGGAGTGCTGACAAAACTATCAAAATTTGGGAAGTAGCAACCGGAAAACAATTGCGTACTCTTACTGGTCATTCTAGCGGGGTTTTGTCAGTGGTATATAGTCCCGATGGCCGCTATTTAGCTAGTGGTAGTTGGGACAATACTATCAAAATTTGGGAGGTAGCAACTGAAAGAGAATTGCGTACCCTTACTGGTCATTCTAGCGGGGTTTTGTCAGTGGTATATAGTCCCGATGGCCGCTATTTAGCTAGTGGTAGTTGGGACAATACTATCAAAATTTGGGAGGTGGCAACTGAAAGAGAATTGCGTACCCTTACTGGTCATTCTAGCGGGGTTTTGTCAGTGGTATATAGTCCCGATGGCCGCTATTTAGCTAGTGGTAGTTGGGACAATACTATCAAAATTTGGGAGGTGGCAACGGGAAAAGAACTGCGTACCCTTCCCAGTCATTCTGACAGGGTTGAGTCAGTGGTATATAGTCCCGATGGCCGCTATTTAGCTAGTGGTAGTTGGGACAATACTATCAAAATTTGGGAGGTAGCAACGGGAAAAGAACTGCGTATTCTTACTGGTCATTCTTACCGGGTTTATTCAGTAGCATATAGTCCCGATGGCCGCTATTTAGCTAGTGGAAGTGGTGACAAAACTATCAAAATTTGGCGGGTGGGACAGTAAACTTGTGTTGGGGGTGACAGCAATAACTTTTGTCTATCAAAAATGAGCGACACTTGCGGGAAACTGCACCGATGTCTTTAAAAATATTGGGTTTTGGCTCAAATTATTGAATCGAGCAGTTTTTTCCTAAGTATTAAAGCGCTCAACCCAACCGACAAGCTAGAGGGTATCGCATCTACATCAACAAACTATAATCTACATTAAAGAAATGTCCTAATAATTTCGCCTGTTCTTGGGTAATTGACCCTTTTCCTTCAATTAAACTAGAAGCAATTTTGTCAGAGCCAAGGATTCTGGCTATGTCTTTCTTATTAACGCTTTGCTGTTCCATCAAAAACAATAACATAGAATGAGGTGTGGTTGATTCCTGTAGATAAAAGCTTTTTTCAAAATTCCCAATTAAAAAAATTAGAAGCTCATAAAGTTCATCTTCTTCGGGAGTTCGCTGCTGACGGTGCATTAATTCTTCCACAATAGCCAAAGCTTTTTCATTTTCTGCCTCTGTTTTAATAACTTTAGGTAAATGGCGAGCTAGTAATTCTTTGTATTTTTCTGGATTAAAAGTAAGGGTCATCGGTGTCAAGGAGATACATTTCAGGATTCGGATGCTTCCTCGGCTAACGGTTTTAGGGACTGACGGTACTCTTGACCAAACTGCATTGCCTCTTCGTAAACCGGATCGTCAGCAAAAGTGCCGACAATTTTTTCCCACCAGGGAGTTTCGCTGACAGTAGGTAGCAAACGCTTAAGCAGTGCTACTTCAGCTTCTAAAGCTGCTAGTCTTATCTCTAGATCAGTGCTTAACATGGTTGACATATCCTCCTATTCTGCTCTTGCTCAAAGGTTAGCTTTAAAACAAAAACTGCTAAATCCCAGCCAGAAGCCATAAGATGAACTGATGAAACCATACACAGCACTCCGGGTAAAATTACCGATGAACGATTGTACACAATTCTGTCTTTAAGTCAAGTGGCTTTACAAAACTTTAAGCAATTTCTTGACAAAATTTAACCTTTTTTCTCATTTTTGAACCCTCAAAAATTAATTATGCAAGAGGTTTAATCTACTATACACAACTAGGGATACTACGAGAACTAACACTGTCATTGATGACCAACTCATGGCTGATGCTCTTAAAGCTACTGGACTCTCCTATTCTTTGTGTGATAAATTTAACTTCTATAGTAGTGATCGATCTTTGTGTCCTTTGTGTCTCTGTGGTTCGTTCCCCTCACTATTTATTGCCGGCAGTCTTCATTGACTATCTAGACCAAAAAAAACCAGTCTTCCCTAATTTTTCGGGAAAACTGGCCAAGCTAATCTTGAGATTTTAACCAACGTTAGCGGTTTGTTTTTGGCTAAAAAATGCCGCTAAAACCTGTTGGGCAATCTGGGGACTGGTTAAACCCAAATCAGCGAAGGATTCCTCTGGTGTTGCGTGGTCGACTAATTTATCGGGAACCCCGAAACGCTTGACCGGAACTAGAATATTAGCATCCTGTAAAGCTTCCAAAACCGCAGAACCAAAACCACCCATCAAACAACCTTCTTCTAAAGTCACCACTTTACCAAGACGTTGGGCAAGGGGAAAGATAAGTTCTGTATCAAGGGGCTTGACAAAACGAGCATTAACCACTGTGGCTTCGATGCCGTGTTCGCTGAGGATTTCGGCCACCTGTAGGGAAGTGTTGACCATAGTGCCGTATCCTAACAGGAGAATATCATCGCCACTGCGGAGAATTTCGCCCTTACCGATGGGTAAAGCTTCCCAACCCTCTTCCATCAGGGGAACCCCTAAACCGTTGCCCCGGGGGTAACGCATGGCAATGGGGCCGCTGGTATGATTAATCCCCGTTACGACCATTCTTTGCAGTTCCGCCTCATCTTTGGGGGCCATAATGGTCATATTGGGGATACAACGCAGGTAGGCGATATCGTACATCCCTTGGTGAGTCGGTCCATCGGCCCCGACAATACCGGCCCGGTCCATGCAGAAGAAAACCGGTAGATTTTGAATGCAGATATCATGAATAATCTGATCAAAAGCCCGCTGCAGGAAAGTAGAGTAAATAGTGACAACCGGGCGCATTCCTTCGCAAGCAAGACCACCAGCGAGAGTAACAGCGTGTTGTTCGGCAATTCCCACATCGATGTACTGTTTCGGTAGTTTTGCCTGAAATTTGTCTAATCCCGTCCCA
The DNA here is from genome assembly GCF_000981785.2 of Microcystis aeruginosa NIES-2549. Taxonomy (NCBI): domain Bacteria; kingdom Bacillati; phylum Cyanobacteriota; class Cyanophyceae; order Chroococcales; family Microcystaceae; genus Microcystis; species Microcystis aeruginosa. Next base: position 1,782,178 of record NZ_CP011304.1, read on the forward strand.
GTAGCCATGGCGGCGGTGATACCGATAATGCGCGGGTCATTTTCCGCTAATTTAGTGAGAGTATGCCCGAAAACTTTAGAATAAGCGGGGGGTTTCGGTTTACTGGAGGGAATCGGTTTACCCGTGGCTAAATTAAAGGGATTTTGGGCATGATAACCCACTTGATCTTTTTCGGCCCATTCGTAGCCTTTGCCTTTCACGGTGGCAACGTGGACGAAAACCGGTCCGTGGACCTTATGGGCCTGTTTAAAAGTGGCGATTAATTCGGGAATATTATGACCATCAATCGGGCCAAAATATTTAAAGCCCAATTCTTCGATGACTGCGCCAACTTTGGGAACTGCTAACCGTTTCATTCCTTCTTTGACTCGTTCCATTTCCGGAGTGAGGGAGTCACCGAAGAAGGGTAGATTTTTAAATTGTTCTTCGAGATTATCGGCGATAAACTGGACGGGTTCGCTCAGACGAACTTTATTGAGATAGCGGGAAATTGCCCCGACGTTGGGGGAAATGGACATCTCGTTATCGTTGAGGATAACCATGATGTTGGTGTTCGGTAAATGTCCAGCATGGTTAATCGCTTCTAGGGCCATACCCCCGGTTAAAGCGCCGTCCCCGATGATCGATACTACCTTGAAATCTTCCCCCTTGGCATCCCGGGCTAAAGCCATTCCTAACCCCGCAGAAATGCTCGTAGAGGCGTGTCCAGCACCAAAATGGTCAAATTTGCTCTCGCAACGTTTTAGATAGCCCGCAACGCCGTTTTTTTGGCGCAGGGTGTGAAAATCGTTATAGCGACCGGTGAGGAGTTTGTGCGGATAAGCTTGGTGTCCCACGTCCCAAAGGACTTTATCTCGATCGAGATCGAGGGTTTGGTAAAGGGCGATCGTTAGTTCTACGACTCCTAACCCCGGTCCCAAATGTCCACCGGTAGCGGCGATCGTCTGGAGGTGTTTTTCGCGAATCTGACGGGCAATATCTTCTAATTGACGGAGTGATAAACCATGTAACTGGTTGGGATGAGTAATTTCACTTAGGTGCATATCGGCTTCTTTTTCAAAGTAGTTTATCCCTATACCAACTGTATAGGATTTTCAGCCTGAGATGAGGGAAAATCTAGGCTAGGGTCTGCTGAAAAAGTTTCTCGTGGGGGCAGGGTGTGGGGTGTGGGGTGTGGGGTGTAGGGTTTTACCGATTTTCAGGACGTTCGGCGAAGACTTCGGCGTGAGCTTTTGTCGAACGCTCAGTCGAACGCTCAGTCGAGTGGACGGTAAGGCTTCGACGGTGAGATCAGCCGAACCGCTTGTCGAACCGCCAAGGTCAATTACCTAATTTTCAGGGAAAAAGTCCCAGAATTTTCCCCCCGATCACTCCCATATCCGGTACTTTTTGATTTCCAAAAGGTCTAAAAGTTTTACCCAACAAGGTTTTCAGATTTATTCAGCCAACCCTAGGCTAGTCTGGCCGCCGTGCGTAAAATTTGGCCGGCTAACATGGCAGCCCCAAAACCATTATCTATATTAACCACACCCACACCGACCGCGCAGGAATTGAGCATAGTTAACAAAGGAGCAATACCGCCGAAACTGGTTCCGTAACCGATACTGGTGGGAACGGCGATCACTGGGCGATCGACTAATCCCGCTACCACACTTGGTAAGGCTCCTTCCATTCCCGCAACAACAATTAACACATCGGCGGCATCCAGTAGATGGCGATGATTCAAGAGGCGATGAATTCCCGCTACCCCCACATCCCAAAGACGCTGCACGGAAAAACCGCATAATTGAGCAGTAACCGCCGCCTCCTCCGCTACGGGAATATCGGCAGTTCCCGCCGTTAGGATGGAAATTATCCCTTTTGGGGGATTTTCTGGAGCGGCTGCGGCAATGGCACAGATGCGAGCCAAGGGATAATAAACTAAGTCCGTTACCTGTTCCTGTAGCTGGGCCGCTATCTCTGCTTCAATGCGAGTGGCCATAACCACGGGACTATTTTGACGCAAAACATGGATAATTTGGGCGATTTGAGCCGTAGTTTTACCCGGCCCCCAGATAACCTCCGGAAATCCCGTTCTTAATTGACGATGATGGTCAATCTTAGCGAAGTCTTCCACCGGTTCAAAGGCCAGATGTTTAAGTTTATCTAAGGCTGTCTCCGGGTTAATTTCTCCCCTGGCAACGGCGGTCAGCAGCGATCGCAAATCGGCAGCATGGAACATGGTCAGTTATCAGTTATCAGTTATCAGTTATCAGTGGGTAAGTTAACAGTTATCAGATTTGAGTTTTAAGTGAGCAGTATGTGTTAAGTGACCAGTATTAAATAGCAGTTTCTTGCCATCTTTTCACTGATTACTGATCACTGATTACTGATTACTGCTCACTGATTACTGATATTAGGAGGCCATGGTAGCTGCGGGACGACGGCGGCGATAAGTACGATTGTTCGCTGGTTCCGTTGCCGCCGCTTGCAAGAGGAAAATCACTAGAGGTTGACTCTGTAACTCCCGTTTGATTAAACGTTGCAAAGTCGTCTCGATTTCGGCCCGCAAACCGGCCCAATCCGGGGACCCCGTGGCGGTTTTAAATTCACCACTGCGATCGCTTAAACAGCGTTCGATCGCCCGAATAATTAACTGATTCAGCAGCGGGATTTCCACTTTTGTCACCACACCGCGCAAATTAATCTCTGGAGGTGCGCTTAATTGTCCCTCCCCGTTAAGGAAGGCCGCGATCGTAATCACACCATCTTCGGCTAATTGTTGTCTTTCCTGCATAATGTGTTCGTGAACCACACCCGCTTGATCAACTAACTCGATTCCCGAAGGCACTGGTGCACCGAGGCTAATGCGATCGCCAGTTAACTCGATCGTGTCACCATTTTTGACAATTACCATATTTTCGGCGGGAATACCCATACTTTGGGCCATCTGAGCGTGTTTGACCAGCATTCGGTGTTCTCCATGCACTGGCACAAAAAACTTCGGCCGGGTCAAAGATAGCATCAATTTATGGTCTTCTTGGGAACCATGGCCGGAAACGTGAATTCCCTTATCGCGTCCGTAAACTACGTTAGCACCCTGCATCATCAGGCGATCAATTGTATTGACCACGGCGATGGTATTACCCGGAATCGGATTAGCGGAAAAGACAATCGTATCTCCCTGACGCACGCGAATATGAGGATGTTCACCCTTAGAAATCCGCGTCATGGCCGCTAAAGTTTCCCCCTGGGAGCCTGTGGTTAAAATAACGATTTTTTCATCGGCTAAATTGCGGGTCGCTTTTAAGGGTTCAAATAGATCGTCGGGACATTTTATATACCCCAAATTACGCGCATGAGCGATGACATTTAACATCGATCGACCCACTACCACCACTTTCCGGTTAAATTTCTGGGCCAATTTCAACACCAGATTAATCCGATGCACCGAGGAGGCAAAGGTAGTGATCATAATCCGTCCCGTTGCTTGGTTAAAAACCCGCTCTAAACCGGGATAAACGGAAGCTTCTGAAGGAGTATAACCGGGTACTTCCGCGTTAGTGGAATCACTCAATAAACATAGCACCCCTTTCTCGCCATGTTCGGCAATTTTTTGTAGATCAAAAAATTCGCCATCCACGGGAGTATGGTCAATTTTAAAATCTCCCGTGTGAATAATTACCCCTAAAGGAGTGTGAATTGCTACACAAAAACTATCGGCGATCGAGTGGGTATTGCGGATATATTCCACCGTGAAAGATTTACCTAAACGCACCATTTGCCGAGGAACTACGGTTTCTAATTTGGTACGATTTGCTAATCCTGCTTCTTCCAATTTATCCCGCAATAAAGACATCGCTAGACGCGGACCGTAGATAATTGGTACATCAAATTGTTTGAGATGGTAGGGAATGCCACCGATATGATCTTCGTGACCGTGGGTGACGATCATACCCTTAATTTTATGGCGATTTTCCCTTAGATAAGTCATATCGGGAAGCACTACATTCACCCCGTGCATATCATCGGAGGGAAAAGCTAAACCAGCATCGAGGAGAATAATCTCATCATCGTACTCAAAAACACAGGTGTTTTTGCCGATTTCGTGTAATCCTCCTAGGGGAATGATCTTTAGTTTTGCTTGGGTTTTATCTTGACTCATTAGGTATCCTTTGATGGTAAGTTATGGTGATTTTTCAGGTTGGTTTTCTAGACAGGAAATCTCAAAAAATGAATAGTCAGAATGAGTATGACTAGGGGAATAACACCTAGCTAAATTCACTTATATCAATACTTTCTCGCCGTTCTAAACTATATTTCTTTTCTTCTAGTTAAGCTATTAATATTATAACCTACTTTCTCGAAAAAATCCTAGTTTAGTTAGCCAAATTTTCTAGTATTTTTCTAGATTAAAGCCAATTCTTGCATAATTTTTGCTAATCCTTCTTCTAGTTCGGGACTTAAGGAACATAAAGGAGATCGCAATCCCCCCACCTCCCAACCGACTAGATTTAAGGCCGCTTTAATTGGAATTGGATTAGTGGCACAGAATAAACCTTTAAACAGGGGAAATAATTTCAAGTTAATCTCGATCGCTTTGGCCGCATCTCCGGTTAATAAAGCTTGAATCATCCCTTGGATTTCTTCTCCCACTAGATGACTAGCAACACTGACCACCCCCACCGCACCACAGGTCATCAGGGGTAAGGTGAGAAAATCATCGCCGGAATAAATAGCGAAATTTTCAGGGGTATGACAGTAAATCTTACAGGTTTGTTCTAAATTACCACTAGCTTCTTTTACCGCCACAATATTATCAACTGCTGCCAGTTTAATAATCGTTTCCGGGGTCATATTTTGACCCGTTCGACCAGGGATATTATAAAGCATCACCGGCAGATCGGGACAAGCTTTGGCAATGGTCAGAAAATGCTCGTATAAACCCTCTTGGGGTGGTTTATTGTAGTAGGGAACCACTTGTAAAGAACCATCTAAACCCAGTTTAGCAGCCTGTTGGGTCGCTTCGATCGCTTCGGAAGTGGAATTAGAACCCGTCCCCGCGATCACTTTTCCCCGACCATTAACCGCTTTTTTGACAATACTAAATAGTTCGTATTCTTCCTGCCAACTTAGGGTGGGTGATTCTCCCGTCGTCCCACAGACCACTATACCATCGCTACCGTGAGTAACTAGATAATCGGCCAATTTTTCCACCAGGGCATAATTAACTTGACCCTCGACGGTGAAGGGAGTCACCATCGCCGTAATTACTCGTCCAAAATAGGTTGTTTCACTCATTGATCAGTTATCAGTTATCAGTTATCAGTTATCAGTTATCAGCTTCTGAAGGTAAGAGGCAAAAGAAAGAATCTGGCAATCCGCTTACCTAAAAAGAAGATTACAAACTAAGTACGTCTAAGCTTTTCGCTTAACCAATTAGGTTTTAGGTTCGGTCTTTGTTATCATTTTTTGAGCGATAAGCAATCAGCTTTCAGACTTTACTTATCCGGTTAATTAGCTATTTTTCTAATTATCATCGTCTTGATCTAGCTGATGGCTGATAGCTTGATTATCAAACTGTTGCTAATCTGGAACCGACGAGATTTTTCTTGACTAAAAGTTCCGCAATTTGTACAGCATTTAAAGCCGCACCCTTGCGAATTTGATCGCCGCATAGCCACAATTCTAGACCGTTAGGATGGGAGATATCTTGACGAATGCGTCCCACTAATACTTCATCGCGACCGGTAGCATCAATTGGCATGGGAAAATAATTAGCGTCCCAATCTTCCACTAATTTTACCCCAGGAGCAGACTCAAGAATTTCTCTGGCCTTCACCACAGAAAAAGGCCGACTAAATTCTAGGTTAACCGATTCCGAATGGGCCCGCAGGACGGGAACCCGTACACAGGTGGCGCTAACCCGCAGTCCTGGACAAGCAAAAATCTTGCGGGTTTCGTTGACCATTTTCATTTCTTCCTCGCAGTACCCCTGACCATTAATCGGGGTATTGTGGGGAAAAAGATTAAAAGCGAGGGGATAGGGGAAGGAATTAGTGGGAGGTAGCCGATGCTCAAGAATTGCTTGTGCTTGCTCTTTCACTTCCTCCATGGCCCGCGCTCCAGCACCACTGGCGGACTGATAAGTAGAAACTACTACTCGCTCGATCGCCTGTACTTGGTGGAGAGGCCAGATCGCCACTCCTAAAAGAATTGTCGTACAGTTGGGATTAGCGATAATGCCCCGGTGATTGTCCACACTGTCGGGATTGATTTCCGGGACAACTAGAGGCACTTCGGGATTCATGCGAAAAGCGCTGGAGTTATCGATAATCGTCGCACCCGACTCGACAATAGTTTTCGCCCAAGCTTTCGAGGTGGACCCCCCCGCAGAAGCAAGAACGATATCCACGTCCTGAAAAGAGCGCTCGTTTACCGCTTCGATTAGGAGACTTTCGCCCTGAAAATCGAGGGTTTTTCCAGCAGAACGCTCGGAAGCGAGTAATTTTAGACTAGCGAGAGGAAATTGACGACTAGCTAATAACTCTAGTAATTCCGTTCCCACGGCCCCGGTGGCCCCTAAAATAGCGACCCGTACTTTTTGACTCAAATTGTGTGACCTCCTGACGAGTTGGGTGATGATAATGATCCGAAGAAATCGTTAAAGTAAAAAATCTTTTTTGTCCACCGAGTTATTCTAAAACTTGGCTTGATCGGCTTTTGATCGCCAAAAATTTCTGATTGGGCCTGACCGCCCCGAGGACGGAATAAATTAAATATACCCCATTGACCGCTAAAATAAAAAGATTGTGACAGCTTGGGGAACAACTGCAGCTATTCCCCTAGAATATCATGAGCGGGACGGATCCACCGCAGGCGCGAACACCGCTCACCCTATTATAAACGTTCCTTGTCGTAAGAGCTAGAAAAATCAATGAAAGTTATTCAGGAAAAGCTTCCTGCCAGTCAGATAGGTTTAGAAATTGAAATTCCCGCCGAAACCACGAAAAACACCCACGAGAAAGTGGTAAATAATTTAGCGAAGTCGGCCAATATACCCGGTTTTCGCCCCGGCAAGGTTCCCCGTCAGATTCTTCTGCAAAGATTGGGTTCTAAAGCTGTAAAAGCGGCGGTAATTGAGGAATTAATCGAAAATTGTCTCGAATCTGCCCTAAAACAGGAGGGGATCGAGTCCCTGGGTACTCCGCAGCTATTGTCTCAGTTTGAGGATTTGATCGCTGCCTATGAACCGGGTAAAGCTTTGACTTTTTCAGTTTCCGTGGATGTGGCCCCGACAATTATTCTCGGAGATTACGAAAATCTGAGCGTTACTGCCGAAGAAACCGTTTATGATCCCGAATCCGTGGAAAATTGGTTTAAAGAGCGTCAAGAACAGTTAGCGACATTGGTTCCCGTGGAAGATCGCGGGGCGCAGCTGGGAGATGTGGCGATCGTTGATTATCGAGGAAAATCCGCCGAAACTGGCGAAGATATCCCGGATATTGACGGCGAAGATCTGCGGGTGGATATGGAACCAGGACGCTTTATCGAGGGGATGGTAGAAGGAATTGTCGGCATGAAACCGGAAGAAGTCAAAGAGATGACTTTAACTTTCCCGGAAGATTATCCCAAAGAAGATGTGGCAGCAAAAGCGGTAATCTTTACCATTACGATGAAAGAGTTAAAAGCGAAGGAATTACCAGAGCTTGACGACGATTTTGCCCAAGAAGTCAGCGATCAGGAAACAATCGCCGAATTAAGAGCAAGTTTAGAGAAACGCTTCCAAGAACAAGCGGAGAAGGAAACCAAAGACAGCATTTATGATGCTTTAACTCAGGAATTAGTCAAGGGTGCGACTTTAGATTTACCGGAGACGCTGATCGAAAAGGAAGTGACGCATATTTTGACCCAAAGCTTCATGCAGTTCCAACAAATGGGGCTAGATGTCAACCAGTTGTTTACAAAAGATAATATTCCCAAAATGCGGGAAAGCGCTCGTCCCGATGCGCTCGAAAGTCTGAAACAGACTCTCGTGGTGCAGGAATTGGCTAAAGTCGCGGGCATTGAAGTCAGTCCCGAAGCGGTAACGGAAAAAATCGCTAAAATCATGGCCCAATTGTCCGATCGCGACATAGATAGGCAGCGTCTGGAACAGGTGATCACCGAAGAAATCCTGGCGGAAAACACCCTGGAATGGCTGAAAGGAAAAGCTACTATCACCCTCGTCCCCAAAGGTTCCCTAGAGGAGGAAGCAAGCGAGGAGGAGGAAACAGAAGAAACCTTCGCATTCACCGAAGTGGAAGTGTTGGCAGCCGAGGCTGAGGAAGAATAACCCTTGGCTATCTTGAAGTCGTCAGCCTTTTAGCCGTCAGCCGTCAGCCATCAGCTTTTTTCTCCCGATATCCCTGTTCACTGATGGCTGATAACTGATAACTGATCACTGATAACTGATAACTGATCACTGATAACTGATCACTGATAACTGATAACTGATTGCTGCCAACCGGGGGAAACTTAGGGCATAATAGATGGACAGAAGTGCTAAAGATGCTTAACATTTGCCAGTAAAAGCTCCACAGCCAAGCAAAACCCCTAAGATTGTGATAGCGGAACCGAAAAAATTATGCTCGAATCGAGATCACCTGACTACCCAATTACCAGTAATTGTCGCCCTGCTATCTACGCCAACACGGGGAGAAACTCCCTAGCTAACGTTTTACCCGTGGTAATCGAACAGTCTGGCATGGGTGAACGGGCTTTTGATATCTATTCTCGACTCCTGCGCGAGAGAATTGTCTTTCTGGGAACCCCCGTCGATGATCAGGTCGCTGATTCGATCGTCGCCCAACTCCTCTACTTGGAGGCAGAAGATCCCGAAAAGGATATCCAACTTTATATCAACTCCCCCGGTGGTTCCGTTTATGCCGGACTAGCTATCTACGACACCATGCAACAAATTCGCCCCGACGTGGCGACAATTTGTTTCGGTTTAGCCGCTAGTATGGGAGCATTCCTGCTTTGTGGTGGCGCGGCAGGTAAACGGATGTCCCTACCCAGTAGCCGGATCATGATTCACCAACCCCTCGGCGGCGCCCAAGGTCAAGCTAGTGATATCGCCATCCAAGCCAAAGAGATCCTCTATATTAAACAGAGACTCAATACCATGCTGGCTCATCACACCGGTCAACCCTACGATCGCATCGCCAACGACACCGAACGGGACTTTTTCATGTCCGCCGTCGAAGCTAAAGAATATGGGTTAATCGATCAGGTGATTTCCCGTCCCGAACTGCCCGATCCTACCGTTCCCGTTACTTCCCTGTAAATAATAAACTATGTCTAAATACGACTCCCACCTCAAGTGTTCATTTTGCGGCAAATCCCAGGAACAAGTGCGAAAATTAATCGCCGGGCCGGGGGTCTATATTTGTGACGAGTGTGTGGAACTGTGTAACGAAATTCTCGATGAGGAATTGATGGAACCGCCCAGTCCGGTCGCCCCAGTGGAGGAACGTCCCAACAAACGGCGATCGGGCCAAAACAAAACCACTTGGGAACAAATTCCCAAACCAAGAGAGATTAAAAAATACCTCGATGACTACGTTATCGGTCAAAATGAGGCGAAAAAAGTGCTTTCTGTGGCCGTTTATAACCATTACAAACGCCTCAAAGATATCCAAACCCAAAAAGCCGGTGGCGGTAGTCCAGAAGATAGCATCGAACTGCAAAAATCCAATATTCTGTTAATCGGGCCGACGGGATCGGGAAAAACCCTTCTAGCTCAAACTCTTGCTAAAATCCTCGATGTACCTTTTGCCGTCGCCGATGCCACCACTTTAACCGAGGCCGGTTATGTGGGGGAAGATGTGGAAAATATTCTCTTGCGTCTGTTGCAAGTGGCAGATTTAGACGTGGAAGAAGCGCAGCGGGGCATTATCTACATCGATGAAATCGATAAAATTGCCCGCAAGAGCGAAAATACCTCGATTACCCGGGATGTGTCCGGAGAAGGGGTACAGCAAGCTTTACTGAAAATGTTAGAGGGAACGATCGCCAATGTTCCCCCCCAAGGCGGCCGCAAACACCCCTATCAGGATTGTATTCAGATTGACACCAGCAATATCCTGTTTATCTGCGGTGGGGCGTTTGTCGGTTTAGATAAGGTGATCGATCAGCGTCTCGGTAAAAAATCCATGGGCTTTATTCAACCGGGAGATGGCCAAGCTAGTAAGGATAAGGTAGCGGCAGGGTTATTAAAACAAATGACTCCCGATGATTTAGTCAAATTTGGCATGATTCCAGAGTTTGTCGGTCGGATTCCCGTCCTAGCGGCGCTTTCACCCCTGGATGAGGAAGCTTTAATCGCTATCCTGACGCAACCCCGCAACGCTTTGGTGAAACAGTATCAAAAACTGTTGAAGATGGACAATGTACAGTTAGAGTTTAAATCTGATGCCGTCCTAGCGATCGCCCAAGAGGCCTATCGTCGCAAAACTGGGGCCCGGGCCCTACGGGGTATTGTCGAGGAATTAATGCTCGATGTCATGTACGAATTGCCCTCGCGCAAGGACGTGAAACGCTGTTTAATCACCCGCGAAATGGTGGAAAAACGTTCCACGGCAGAGCTATTGGTTCATCCTTCCTCTCTACCTAGTCAAGAATCCGCTTAAGGGGAAAAATCGAGGTTAACCATGCTGAACACCGTTCCTGCGATCATCAAAGAAGGCCGGATCGAACTCCTCGAATCCGTGCCGATTCCAGAGGGTACTAGGGTTTTAGTCACCCTCATCCCGGAGGAGACAAACTCGGATTTCTGGCAAAAAGTCAGCGAAACTGCACTGGCTAAGATTTGGGATAATCTGGAAGACGACATCTATCATGAAAACTCAAATAATCGATAAAACAGTCACTGTCCGCGGTGTTCCCCACTATTACGAGTGGATTCGACAGTCGGAATCTGCCCAGAAAAAGCCAGTCATGGTGTTTATTCATGGTTGGGGAGGATCGGGACGCTATTGGCGATCGACGGCTGCGGCAATTTGCGATCGCTTTGATTGTTTATTGTACGATATGCGCGGTTTTGGTCGGTCTAAATTGCCGGAAAAATCCCCCGATCTTTCCTACGATTTAGAAGAATATGCCCTTGATTTAGCATTGTTTTTAGATAGTTTGGAAATTGAAAAAATCTATCTAAATAGTCACTCTATGGGGGCATCGGTGGCGACTTTTTTTATTACTATGTACCCCGAAAGAGTGGTCAAAGCAGTTTTAACCTGTAATGGCATTTTTGAGTATAATAAAGCGGCTTTTGCTGCCTTTCATAAATTCGGTAAGTATGTGGTACAGTTTCGTTATGATTGGTTTTTAAAAGTCCCTTTTGCCGATCAATTATTTATGGCGAGATTTTTGCATCGATCGATCCCAAAATCAGAAAGAATTGCTTTTTTAGAAGATTTTTTAGCGGCAGATTACGAGGCCGCCCTAGGCACAATTTATACATCTGTGAGTGAAAAGGCAGTGGAAATTATGCCTGGTAAATTTGCAGAGATTAAGGTACCAACTCTTTTAGTATCAGGGGAAAAAGATATTATTATCCCTGCCAAAATGGGCAAAATGGCGGCGGATTTGAATAATAATATCCAGTATGTGGAGATGGCTAATACCGCTCACTTTCCCATGTTAGAAGATGCCCCTACTTATCTACAAAAATTGCAAGATTTTTTAGAAATTAATTAGGGTTTGCTAGGGGAAATGAGTTTCTATGATGTGACTGACAAGTATATTGAGGATAAAGAGTTACGCCGTCAGGGTGGATATTTGGGGGTACAGCGTCGCCAGGATTTAAGACCAGAAATATCTGCTGCTGTGTTTGCTACGAAACCTCCTCAGTTGCTTAAACCTATTGTGAAAGCTAAAGGGATAAGCTTGATTTTAGTGGAGGAAATTATACAGCGGAATTGGATGATAAGTACCTAAGCAAAATTAATTACACATATCTAACTACCTCTTACCTTCTGGGCTCTTCTCAAATTTGTGTGATAATTTTTGCTTATGTAAGGTTAAATGTTTACTGGTCAGGACTTTTAGGACTATTTTGAAAGAAGAAACTATCAGTATAGACCTCGTTTCCACACAGAAACCAGAAGAGCCATAAATGAACAACACTATGTTAAGGAATGTAAAAGAGGCGGTTTTCGCTGCTGCATACAGCTTTCTACCCTATTTACAAAACTTTATACAGCAGCGAAAACTTATGTCCGACTACTTAAACCAGAAGTATCTGGTATAATGCTCAAAAAGCATGGGCGACATACACCGTGCTAACTGCCCACCATCTGTTCTACGAGTACGAGGTAATACCCGTGTCTAATTGATTTATACCGCAAATACGCAACGCCAAATTTTGTTTTGCAAAGATGTCGCAGATTGTCCAAAATCCTCTAATGTCAATGAGTATCAGCTTATGAAATCATCTCAAATTGGTATTAATTTTCCCAATAACTCTGGTCGATTTCTCAGTGCTTTTCAGAGAAAACACTTAGAAAAAAGCCTAGAAAAAGGGTTGTCTAAGCGCCATTTTCAACGAATTCAAATTATGCTGCTGGCAGATGAGGGTAAAACCCAAACCCAAATTTGCCAAGAGTTGGGCTGTTCCCATAGTACAGCACGCCATTGGATAACCCTCGCCAAGTCTGGTCAGGCTCACCAGTGGAATATTGGCCCAATTGGCAGACCTCAAACTGTAGACGAGGAATGCTTGCAGCGTTTGAGGAAGTTAGTCAGTCAAAGCCCTAGAGAAGTTAAAGTCCCTCACCGTGATTTTAGTTATTAGACCTCTCCAAAAATTTATAAGTCAGTCACAGCAAGGAAGAGAGGCAGATTAGACCAAGAGTCAAAATTAGCTCTCAAAACCGATTAATCAGGGTTTGAAGAGACAAAATCCAATTTTGACGGAAAACTATGGCTAATTATAACGTCAATTACTTCCCCTGATTGCTCCCCTTCTATTACTTCTAAAATTAGCGCACTAATTCTCAACCTTACTAAGCCACAAACGGTCAGTAAAACCGATTTATATCGACTTTTATTTAATCTAAATCTTTCTTGAACTACTTTAAATACTTTGACAACTCGAATTAAATGCTCAACAAAAATTCGCCGAGATGATAAAACTTTATTTTCTTTAATTTGATTCTCGGTTAATTCTCCATTCTTAGGTTTTTTATCAGGAGTTCTGATTTGATTTTCTCCTAGGTAAGCTTTATCTCCAATAAAAGTTTGTTGAGAATCGAATTTGCTTAAAGTTTGCCGACAGATTTTTATGTCGCTCGTCGGACCAGGTTGACCAATAACTACATCAACAATATCTTCAGCTTTTGGCAAGACAATAAATTGACTTTTTAAAGTATGTCTTTTTTGCTTTCCCGAATAATATATTTTTTGTTCTTGATAATCGGTCGGCCTCTCCACGGGCTGTTCTGCGCTATCGACAATCAACTCATAATCCCTTAATTGTTCAATTATTATTTCCTCTTCTTGGCACTTCTTTATTTGTTCTAACAAACTTGGCGGTAACTCTCCTTCAAAAAGTTTTTGCCAATAGGTAAAGATATTATGAGCCGTTGATTCACTCACTTGAAATATTAGTCCTAAGATTTGAAAGCTTAGATGATGTCTTAAATAAACCAACATTAGAACAATTTGTTCCTCTTCTGATAATTTACTGACAGGGGGACAAGACCTCTCAAAGCATTGTCCACAAAGGTTTTGAGGCTCCTCAGTTACAAACAGATACATCGCTTTCAGCCAAAAAGCTAACGAAATAATCAGGGATTTGGGCGAGCTTACTAGAAATATTTATCAACAACGGGGGGTGAGCTGCATCGAACTTTTTCGCTCCAACACCCCAAAAAGCTTGTGATGTAAGGAGTTCAGCCAGCTTGTCCCCCTGTCAGGATAATTTAGGAGGTGTTCCGCTTCCTGGTTGATTAATCCTAATTTTGGTTTTTTCGATTTCTGATTGGTTTTTCCGATGTATAAGTTTTCCAAGTGCCATCAGTTGTTCTAGTTGTTGGTAGTCAATTCCTAATAGTCTTTTAGTTTGTTTCGGATATTTTTGAATGTATTCCCAAGTGTAGTTTTTCATGGCTTTTTTGAGTTACTATTTGTTTTATTATATCCTATATATTGTGATTTAATTAAATTATGGAGAGGTCTATTCGGCTTCCCGATGGACTGCTAAGAAACTCAGCGAGCACCTGAGCGCAGAATTAGGAATTAAAATCAGCGATCGCCATATCAACAGACTACTCAAACAAATGGGTTTATCTACCAGACCAAAATCGAATAACCTTGAAAAAAATGAGCCGAAAAAATCCAGTAAAAGCGGCATTGTGATTAGGGACATTCCAGAGGAGGTGGCATTTTCTTAATCATCATGAAAAATCTATTAAGTGCTATTAAGTGTTGGCAACACTATCGAGGGAGAAATGACTACCAAAGAATATCTATCTGGTCTAATCGGTCAATTTTTATCAGAAGAGGATTTAGCCAGTTTAGTTGAGTCGGCTGAATTTTCAAAACCTAACCCCGGTTTGTTGTTGGAAAGTATCTCAGCATCCGATGGCTTATATATTTTGGTCGCTGGCAAAGTAAGACTGGTTAACAGTAGCCTGGACTTAATTAGCACCCTGCATCCGGCTCAACTATTTGGGGAATGTACTTTGTTTCCTGAAGCCGGTTTTTTAGATTATGCTGTCAGGGTTTCGCCTCAAGCAGAGCTATGTTATATTCCCGGTAAAGTTTTGCGCTCTATCATTCATAAAAATTCCCGATTTAAGGAGTATTTGTACAATTTAGCTACCGCTAAAGATAATGAACAAAAAAGGAAATTTTCCATAAATACTCAACTAGATTTATCCGTAAACGACGACCAGGAACTAATTGCGGGAATTAGCACAATCAAAGATGAAATATATCTAAAAACCCACAAGCAAAAAGTTAACAAGGCTTATTTCCCTAGCCCCACTCAGCGCGTTACTCATCTATGGCAGCATATTACTAGACGCTATCCTTTTTTTGAGCAACAAAGTGGTTCTGACTGTGGTGCTGCTTGTTTAGTAATGGTTGCCCGTTATTGGGGCAAAAAGTTTAGTGTCAACCGCATTCGAGATATTGCTAATGTAGATGCCAATGGGGCTTCTTTGCGAGGACTATCCGCTGCGGCGGAAAGTATCGGATTTTCCACTAGACCAGTTAAAGCCAGTATTGACCAACTAGCTAAACAAAAATTACCCGCAATCGCTCACTGGGAAGGCAAACATTATATCGTAGTTTATGAAATCACTCGCAATCAAGTCATTGTTGCTGACCCTGCTATTGGTCAACGGAGTTTAACATATCCAGAATTTAAAACAGGTTGGCAGGGTTATACACTACTCCTACAACCGACAGCTTTAATCAAGGAACTCAAAAATCATACTACCCCATTTTGGCAATTTTTTAATTTAGCCAGTCCTCACGGTCAAGTATTACTAGAAGTATTTATTGCTTCCTTAGTCATTCAAATTTTCGGATTAGTTACCCCACTATTTACTCAGTTACTCCTCGACCGGGTAGTTGTTCAAGGCAGTACATTAACCTTAACGGCTGTGGGATTAGGGTTAGTCATTTTTGGTTTATTTCGGGTTGCTTTGACCGGATTACGACAATATCTCCTCGACCACACTGCCAACAAAGTAAATTTAGCCATGATTGTGGGATTTATTACCCACACTTTCCGATTACCCCTGCGTTTTTTTGAGTTTCGCTATGTGGGGGATATCATGGCCAGGGTGCAGGAAAACCGCAAGATTGAGAGATTTCTAACGGGTGAAGCCCTATCTATTGTATTAGATTTACTCACGGTCTTTATCTATGTGGGACTTATGTTCTGGTATAGCTGGAAAATGGCTTTACTGGCATTAGTCATTGTGCCACCTTTTTTCCTGCTTGCTATCATTGCTACTCCTTTCCTACAAAAGATATCCAGAGAAATATTTGCGGCCTTAGCGGAAGAAAGTGGTTATTTAATCCAATCTTTGACTGGTGTACGCACGGTCAAATCTCTGGCAATTGAGCAAGTAGTGCGCTGGCGTTGGGAGGAGTTTCTCAACAAGTCAATTCGCAAAAACTTTTCTGGGCAGATTATTAGCAACCGACTCCAAGTATTTAGCTTAACCATTGAATCTTTAGTGACCACTGGGCTGCTTTGGTTTGGGGCTTGGTTAGTGATTCAAGGAGAATTAACCATCGGGCAGTTGGTGGCTTTTAATATGTTAATTGGCAATGTAATAAACCCTTTTCAGCGGTTAACGGTTCTATGGAATGAGTTACAGGAGGTAATTATTGCAGTGGAGCGAATTAATGATGTGATTGATACCGAACCAGAGGAAGATTTGCAATCTCAGGCTCGTTATTATTTAACAGATTTACGAGGAGATATTATTTTTGACAAGGTGACATTTCGTTACCACCCAGAAAGCGAAACTAATGTTTTAGAGAATCTCAGCTTTGAAATCAAAGCCGGACAGACTGTAGCTTTAGTGGGGCGTTCTGGTTCAGGAAAAACTACTATTTCTAAGCTAGTTTTGGGGCTATATACCCCTACAGATGGGAAGATTTTCATTGATGGTCATGACATAACTAGCATTTCTTTATCTTCTTTGCGTCAAAGGGTTGGTGTTGTTGACCAGGATACTTTTTTATTTGGTGGCACAATTCGGGACAACTTGACCCTAGCGCGACCTTCTGCAACTCAGGCGGAAATTATCGAAGCCGCTCAATTAGCAGGTGCTGACGAGTTTATTCAAAAGTTACCGATGAGTTATGAAACCCAGATTGGTGAAGGTGGAGGGTTATTGTCTGGTGGTCAACGGCAAAGATTAGCCATCGCTAGGGCGTTATTAGGCAATCCTCGTCTATTGATTTTTGATGAGGCAACTTCCCACTTAGATGTGGAGTCGGAGCGAATTATTCAGACTAATTTGAATAGAATTCTTAAGGGACGTACTACATTAATTATTGCCCATCGCTTATCTACCGTTAGAAATGCTCATATAATTTTAGTTTTAGATAGAGGAGTATTAATAGAGCAAGGAAATCACGAGCAGTTAATGGCAAAAAAAGGGCATTACTACTATTTAAATCATCAGCAACTTAACTAATGTTCATAAATCTGAGCAAGATTTTCATAAATTATGACCCAGTTTAATGAGATTAACCAAGCAGACTTAAATGGTCGTAAAAGCGACCAAAATCTACCAGGAAGTAACCTAAATTCTTCGGCGGATTGGTCTTTTGCCACAAAGGAACTGTTGGATGCGTTACCTCAGCGGTGGACGCGAGGACTGCTCTATTTTTTAATCGTTTTTGTGGCGATCGCTTTGCCCTGGGGAATGTTGTCTCGGGTAGATGAAACGGGTAGTGCTAGGGGACGGTTAGAACCGCAAGGTGGTACAATTAAGCAAAAGCTAAATTTAACCTATACATCTGCGGCTCTTAATTCCCAAACGGCTAAAGTTGAAATGCTAAATATTGAAGAAGGAGACATGGTAAAAGCTGGGGATATTTTAATGGAACTGGACAGTCTCCCTATTCGTGAGCGAATTACCCAACTGCAAATTCAACTACAAAGTCAAAATAATCGGCTGAATGCACTAAAGCAACAAAAAAATCAGCTAGAAACCGAACTGCGTACCCAAGAACGGCAAAATCAGTCCCAACAATTAGAGAAACTATCTCAGGTAGAACAAGCTCGACAAACCTTTCAGTCTCTTAAGACAACATACAATTTGCAAGAACAGGAAAAACTGACTCAAATTGCTCAAGCGGAGCAAAATCTGGCAGCACTCAGAAGAACCTTAAATTTACAAAGAGAAGAGAAACTGACTCAAGTTGCCCAAGCCAAACAACAGTTAGAGGATAGCAACACCGCTTATAATTTAGCAGAATTGCGCTTACAAAAAGCCTTGAGGGAAGTCGAACGTTACCAGAATCTTTTCCATAATGGGGTGATAGCGGAAGTTCGGGTCGTTGAACAGGAAAATATCGCCGATGAAAGACAAAGTATTTGGAAGCAAAGTCAAGCAGATATTGAGCAAGCCAGACTGCGATTAGAAGAGCAGAAAAGCAGTTATGAGAGAATTGTTAATCAAGGGAAGGCGGATATTGAGCAAGCGGAGTTACGATTAATCGAACAAAAGAGGATTTATCAGAGAATTGTTAATCAAGGGGAAGCGGACATTGAGCAAGCGAAGTTGCGTTTAGCCGAGCAAGAGAATAGTGTTCAAACCCTTACTCATGCGGGGGAAATTGCTCTGTCTAAAATTCAAGAACAGCTAAAAAGTTTGGATAGCCAAATCAGTAGTCTTAAATCTGAGGTGACGCAAACAAAGAAAGAAATTGATTCTTTGAAGTTTGAGTTAGAGAAACGGATTGTTAGAGCCCAAGAAGGAGGCACTATTTTTAGTTTGCCGATTACTGGGGTGGGAGATGTGGTACAACAAGGAGGAATGATTGTAGAAATAGCGCCCCAAAAAGCGGATATTTTATTGAAAGCAGAAATGGCCACTACACAAAGTGGTTCATTACAGAAAGGAATGGCGGTTAAGATGAAGTTTGATGCTTATCCTTTTCAGGACTATGGGGTAGTTGATGGAAGTTTAATTAAAATTTCCCCAACCACCAAAATGCAAGAAACATCTCAGGGACGAGTAGCAATTTATGAACTAGAAATTGAGTTAAATAAAACTTGTATTCCTAGTGGAAATGACTGTATTCCATTACGTCCGGGAGATACGGCTACGGCTGAGGTGGTGGTGCGTCAGCGTCGCGTTATTGATTTTATTCTTGACCCATTCAAGAAGTTACAAAAAGGAGGTTTAGAATTTTAGAAAGCTTTTGTTCGAGGGCCTGTCATTCCCGCGAATTGCGGGAATCCATAAAAATGTTTTGATTACCCGGAGAAAGATTATGTCACAATCTGTTGCCATTACTGCTGAAGATATTCTGAAACAAGTTAAGCTATCTCTTCAAATTCCCGATATAATCGAGTCTATTATTAGTCGTCAGATTATTACTGATGCAGCTACGGAAGCCGGGATAACTGTGGATAATGAGGAACTTCAGCAAGCGGCGGATACTCTTAGACTTCTTCAGAAACTTCGTGGCGTACAAGAAACTTTTGCTTGGCTAGAGAAACACCATTTGTCTGTTGATGATTTAGAAGAAATTGCCTACATCACCGTTATTTCCGAAAAGTTGATGACTCATCTATTTGCCGAGAAAGTTGAGCCTTACTTTTATGAAAATCAATTAGATTATACTGGGGTAGTGATGTATGAAGTGGTGTTAGACGATGAAGATTTAGCGATGGAATTGTTTTATTCTATTCAGGAAGAGGAAATGAGTTTCTATGATGTAGCTCACCAATATATTCAGGATGTAGAATTGCGTCGCCAAGGAGGATATCGGGGAATATTGTCTCGTAAGGATTTGAAACCAGAGATTTCTGCGGCTGTTTTTGCGACGACACCACCAGAAGTTCTTAAACCGATTGTGACTTCTAAGGGAGTGCATTTGATTTTGGTGGAGGAGATCCTTCAGTCCGAGTTAGATAATAAGTTACGCTGTCAAATTGTTTCAGAGTTGTTTGGCGAGTGGGTTATCAATCAAATTGAGTCAGTGTCAGTTGTCACCAATTTGGGATGAATAGCACTAACACGAATATCATCCAGTCAGGTCAACCTAACTGGATGATAGAGATATTTTAGTAAAAACTGGGCTAGTTTCTTAACAAGAACCTGGAGTTTTTCTAATCCCAACAAATAGAGATAGAGCGCCATCTGGTTGTTTTATTTTGCCAACAAATAGTGATAGAACCACCGCCACCTAATGTATCAAGCATTTCCGAATCGGTCAAGTCAGTAAGGTAACTCTCAGAATCGGAGAACAAATCTGCACCAGCAGGACGTAAATCAGAAATAGTAATGTTAGCCATTTTCGGTTCCTCTTGGAATAAGTTTTACTTTGAGGTAATCAGATTAATTATGCTCTTCCTTTCCCTATGATTATTATTGTTGCCTAACTCTCAAATAATGACAATAGCTTGAGCAACTTTAAGGTTCATCTAACTAGCACAATTATGTCTCAAATTCACCGACCAAAACACCGTAATTTCATGTAGATTATGACCGCAAATTCCCATGATTTCGTATCACCGAGCTTTGTTTTTGAGACAGAACTAGCACAATTATGTCTTTTTTATATCTCTCTCCCCTGGGTTCGGGTGGTGGCGGGTCAAAAAAATAGCCCTATGCCCTAATGAGACTAAACTTTAGCGATGGGCCGATCGCTACTTTATTTTAAGATAGGCGATAAGCCTGACGGCATAGCGACCCTTACCGCTTTTTGTTATAGTAAGATGGCTAGTTAAACAAATCACATGAGTGGTATTAACAGAGAAATATATCTAGAAAACCGAACCAGTCTGATTGACAAACATTTACCCGAAACCGAAAAATCCCAAAGAGAACTGGAAATCGAAGGAATCGTCTATTTGTTTAACAATCGCCAGACAATGGAGAGAGTGGCAGAGGAAATTAAGCAAAGAGGAGAGAGAACGGGAGCAGCAGATTCAGAAGACAAATACGAACGCTATGGATTATTTTTTGCCGAACCAATTGGGTATATCCTAAAATTAGATGGAACGAGAATCCCTCTCCACTATGGAGAAATAAAAATAAAAAAAAGCACAGGAAAATATCATGTCATACCTCGTACCAGACCGCGCACCACAAAATCCTGAAAACGCAAAAACGCAAATTACGCCAACAGAAAAAACACAATGGGAATTTGCCGAAATCTGGGTAGATCCTTGGCTTTCACCCCCCTATATTCTGATGTTAGTTAAAGAACAATCCGGTAAATTCTCGATTCAAAATCCCGCACAAAACTATCAATCTATCTTTACCAGCGATACTTACGAAGAAAGTCTTATGTGGTTACTGGAAGATGAATATGAGCGAGTCACAGGTCGCTTTTGCCAACCAGAGTAAAAGCAAGGCGATAAGCCTATTTTACCCGAAAAAGAAACCCGGTTTCTGAGTCTCCGAGTTCTGCGCCAAGAAAGAAACCGGGGTTTTTTCTATGCTTTACCCAGAATAACTCAGGAAAATAGTAAAAACCCGGTTTCTGATTTTCTCTTAGCATCAGCTTGCCAACTCTAATCCCTGATAAACATCCTCAGAATCAGCATTCAAATAAGGACGCTGCCAATCAATCCCCAACCCAGAAAACTGCTCAGAAATAGCAGCAATCCGACCCGCCGCAGAATTGTCCTCCTGTTGCCAAGCCATCAACAACCCATTGGCTATAATCTGACAGCGATTCATCCCAAAACTTTCCTCACTGCCAAACTTTTTGTCCGGTTCCTCCGCTAACCCCAATCCCGGTGCTAACTCCAGAGTAAATAAAGGTATTTCAGGCTTAAAAACAGACTGATTCTGCTGATAAACATTAGCCACAACCTGCCTGACCAACTCATAATCTGTTTTGCCAAAATAAAGCACCCCAGCATCATACCGTTGATAATCAACCGGATTATACAAAGCCTTAAAACTAAAAGGAATGCCCCTCTCATTTAACCTTTCAGTCAACCCAGCCATCACAGCCACCGCACCTTCAGGAGTAACATTAAAATAGAGCCGCACCATCGCTTCCTCTCTCTGTAAACCGGCATTACCCACCGCCATATAAAAGCCATTTTGCACCAAATTCTTAGGCATCAAAATTGACACAACATCCCCCACAGCCGCCGCTTTTTCAGACTCTTGAAGATGCTTGTCCCGTTGGATATGCAGTCGCAAACCGCCCTTAGTCACAGCCAAACTGCCATCGGTTTCCTCTCTCAAAATTGACCAACCTGAATCAAAATATCCCTCCCCCTTGTTCGCTGCTTCCAACTGTAAATAAAAGTCCATAGCTACGCCAGCAAAACTATTATTCTCCAAATCTAATTGCTGACCCTTATTCTCAGAACCTAATGCTTGCGATGCCTGCATTGACCCATTATAATAAATGCCATAAAGAAAACTCCGCAACTGTAAGCTCATATATTTATCCTGTATTTCCTTCGGTAAAGCCTGAATCCTAGACAACATCTCAGCAGGCAGTTCCCAGGGTTGATAATCAGGATGACGAATCGAAAAATTAGCGGAAATTTCGACATTTTCAACAATATCTAACAAAACTTCCTTTAACCGACCTCTAACCTCAGGGGCTAAATGATGGAATTGAGAATTAAGTAATGACATAATTTTTCAAGATACTCAACGATATTAAACTTTGCCAACAACAGAAGAATTAATCTGATTTAACTGAGTAGCAGTAGCGCCAAAAATCGTGGGCATTGACGATTCAGGACGAGATAACAAAGCCTTGGCTACCTGAAGCATAGCAATCCCCGTATTATTAAAGGTTTTTTGATACTGAATCATTGCCAAAATCCCAATAATTAAAGAAAAACCAGCCAACTGTACCACTTGCTTTAAGAAATCAGGACGATATTCTAAGATTTCTGGGAAAGTTTCTAAATAAGCTAAAGTTAACCCACCGATAGATGGCTGCAGCAATTCTAGGGGAGTAGTGGCTAGTCGCAGAGACTCTTCAATACTGAGAGAATTACTAATCACCAAGCTACCCAACCAAATTTGTAGATAACTAGCGATTGCCATTCCCAAATCAAATGCTGGATCTCCCCAATCAGACCTTTCCCAATCAATCAACCGGATCGCATTTCCATTAATATCTTCCCAGTTTCGATTCAGAAGAATATTATTCAGCTTGATGTCATTGTGAGTCAGACAAATAGGAGAAATAGTTTCACTGGCTCGATGAACTGCTTCTCCTAAGCTATCATATCGTTGATAAAGTGCAAAAAATTTCAATCCATCCATCGGAGCCATACCAAAAATTTCAGGACCGATCCTTTCCAAACTCTCTAATAATAGCGGAGATACTTTCGGTTTTCCAGCAAACTCTTCTTTGACAAAAAATTCCCGATAAATACTCTGATTCCAGGTATCACGGTGAATTGTCGCCAAACAACTGCCGATTTGAGTAGCAACCTGAGCCGGAAAGAGATTCTCTTTAGAATAAAACTCTGCTAAATCCTGATAATTATCCAGATAAGTAGAAACTAAAATTGAGTTATCAGCATCGTGGAGCAGTAATTCTGGCAGAAAACTACGCCAATGGTCAATTTCAGGAAAGTTCTCTAGAAATTTGGGGATTCGCCATTCCCCAAAAAACTCACCCACCGTTTCCTTTTCTAAATTAATAAATTGTTCTTGTTTAACCAGTAACTTTCGCCCCTCTGGTAAAGTCACTAATAAGTTAAAATTTTTAGCCTGAATCTGCTCTACTCCCGGATTTTCTTGTGAGCGATCGCAGATTTTTTGGTCGATTAAATAGTCATAAACATTTTGAGAACTTAACACAAATTTCATAATTACAATTATTCTCAAATATCGCTGATCTGTTTTTATTGATTTTAATTATAATTGATGATAGCCTTATTGCCAAGCTATTCATCTGCATTAAAAAAACATAATTAACACAATTATGTCTAAACTTCAACTAATCGCGCCAGTCAACCTACCTGTTAGATTGGTTTAGGGCTAATTGCGATCGCTCCATAGACAAAGAAACCGGGTTTCTCCACAGGGACAAGGCGGCTTTTGCTGCCTTTCATAAATTCGGTAAGTATGTGGTACAGTTTCGTTATGATTGGTTTTTAAAAGTCCCTTTTGCCGATCGATTATTTATGGCGAGATTTTTGCATCGATCGATCCCAAAATCAGAAAGAATTGCTTTTTTAGAAGATTTTTTAGCGGCAGATTACGAGGCCGCCCTAGGCACAATTTATACATCTGTGAGTAAAAAAGCAGTGGAAATTATGCCGGGTAAATTTGCCGAGATTAAAATACCAACTCTTTTAGTATCAGGGGAAAAAGACATTATTATCCCTGCCAAAATGGGTAAAATGGCGGCGGATTTGAATAATAATATCCAGTATGTGGAGATGGCTAATACCGCTCACTTTCCCATGTTAGAAGATGCCCCTACTTATCTACAAAAATTGCGAGATTTTTTAGAAATTAATTAGAATGCCAAAAGGTCAGGAAAAACGCCCCAAGGCCACACCAATCAGGATAGTAACCCCGAAAAAGAGACGATACCAGACAAAAACCCAGGTACTCTGTTTTTTGAGATAATCTAATAACCAAGCGATCGAAAGATAGGAAAATAGCGCCGAGGAAATTACCCCAATAGCGAGGGGAATTAATTCACTGGTGTTAATCTGGTCGAGAACTCCTTTAAATTCCACTAAACCGGCTAAAGTTATCGCCGGAATCCCCAGCAGAAAGGAAAATCGCGCTGCTACGGCCCTTTCTAAACCCATGAATAACCCGGCAGTTAAGGTGGACCCAGAACGAGATACCCCCGGTATTAGGGCTAAAGCTTGGGCTAATCCCATTAAAACCCCATCTTTTTGTCGCAAAGTCTCGAAACTGCGTTTATGTTTCCCGATTTTTTCGGCCGTACCTAAGAGTAAAGACATGACTATAGAGGCACAGGCGATCGCAGTCATGCTTCTCAGGGGGGAATTATCTAAATCGGGAATGAAAAGTTTCATTAACAAACCGAAGAAAACGATCGGAATTGTGCCTAGGATAATCCCCAGGGCTAAACGAAAATCCTGGGAACGATAATCGGAACTAGCCACCGCTTTCACCATTCCCGTGGATATTTGCCTTAAATCCTGCCAAAAATAGGACAATACCGCCGCAATACTGCCCAATTGAATCACTGCCGTATAGGTGACACCGGGATCTCCCCAACCCAAAAAGACGGGAATCGCTTTTAGATGAGCGGTACTACTAATCGGCAAAAATTCCGTCACTCCCTGCACAAATCCCAAAAAAATCGCCTGTAACCAGTTAATTTTTGCCAGAGGTATGGCGCTAGTGGTTGATTGGGCAATGGCGGCGGGTGTAATCGCCAAAATCACCGTTATTATCGCTAGTCCTAGCCATTTATAGCTTTTTTTCAGCAAGGGAAACATCATTTTTCAGTAAAAAAAGGGGTTGGGTGTGGGGAGCTTTTTTCAGTTATCAGTAAACAGTAACCAGTAATCAGTGAAAAGACAACAGCAATTTCTCTTTTAGTAAACAATAAAAAGTAATCAGTGAAAAGAAGACTCCGGACTTGCCACTTAATACTATTCACCGATGGCTAATTTAAGTATAAATACTTGTTGACAACTCATAGTCGTTATGAGTACACTTAATTTAGACAAACTCGAAATGAGTACGACTTAGCAATTAGGAGTTGACGATTATGTTACCAAACCGAGAAGGACAGAGAGTTCCTGATGTCACCTTTCCCGTGCGTCAAAATAATCAATGGGTGAACATCACCAGCGAGGAATTATTCAAAGGAAAAACCGTTGTTCTTTTTGCCTTACCCGGGGCATTCACTCCCACCTGTTCCACCTCCCATTTACCCGGATATAACGAATTAGCCCCAGTTTTTCGGGAAAATGGCGTAGATACTATTGTTTGCTTGTCGGTGAATGATACCTTTGTCATGAACGAGTGGGCAAAAGACCAAGAATGTGATAATGTCGTCTTGATTCCCGACGGCAACGGCGAATTTAGCGCAGGAATGGGGATGTTAGTCGATAAAGCTGACTTAGGTTTCGGTAAACGTTCTTGGCGCTATTCGATGCTAGTCAAAGATGGTGTTATCGAGAAAATGTTCATCGAACCGGAAGAACCGGGAGATCCTTTCAAAGTCTCCGATGCAGAAACGATGTTACACTACATCAACCCAGAAGCCAAAAAACCGCCTTTAGTCTCTCTTTTCTCGAAAGTGGGCTGTCCCTACTGCCTCCGGGCTAAGAAAATGTTAGAAGAAAAAGGCCTACAATACGAAGAAATTATCCTCGGACGCGATGCCACCAGTCGTTCTCTGCGGGCCATGAGTGGTAATACCACCACCCCACAAGTCTTCATTGACGGCCAATTAATTGGCGGTTCGGAAGAATTAGCGGCTTATTTAGGAGCATAATTTGTCAGCTATCAGCTATCAGCCTCTGATTTTCCAATTAATTAGCCATTTTTCTAGTTATCCACACTACTATGCAGCTGAAGGCTGACGGGGATGTTAATCAATTCTGAAAGGGGATGTGTATAACTTGAGCTTAATTGTAGGATCAAAATCAGTCCCTTATGCACCCACAAGAATTATCGAGTATTTGTTAACTCATCAAGGAGAAAGATTATGGTAGCCACTCCAGTCAAAACCAAAACCACGGGACAATACTACTCCACCCGCATCGATTTAGCATTAGATATCCGCAAAGCTATTGTTGAAATCTTAAGCCAAACCCTTGCCGCTAGTTTAGACCTAAAAACTCAGGTTAAACAGGCCCACTGGAATGTAAAAGGTTTAAATTTCTACCAATTGCACAGCCTCTTTGACGAAATGGCCACGGAATTAGAAGGCTATGGGGACATGGTAGCAGAACGGATTACCGCTTTAGGTGGAACCGCTTTGGGAACAGCACGCATCGCCGCCGCTAACTCGATTCTGCCGGAATATCCGGCTGATATCGTCGATGGTAGTGAACATCTCGTTGCTTTAGCCGAACGTTATGCCTTATACGCTTCCCATCTTCGTTCTGCTATTGATAGCACTGGCAATCAAGGGGATGCCGACACAGCAGATCTCTATACGGAAATCTCCCGGGATATCGATAAACGTCTCTGGTTCCTAGAAGCGCATCTGATTAAATCGGAAGATGTTATCGGTTAATTTATAGATAAATTTGGGGTGTGTTAACGTAGCTTAATACACCTTAAATTCTCGTAATCGGTAAACGTAGCCAATCACTTAACTGCTGTGCCAACCAATCTAATTCGGCTTCGCTAACATCTTCACTGGCAGTGATAATATATTCTCGATGGTTGGCAACGAGAACCAGAGAAGGAGGAATAATATTAACATTTTCTCCCTGCATAGTGACAGTGACATTGCGACGAATGAGACTATAAATTTCCCAACTAGCGGCATCGGCAGTTAGTTTAAATTTCAGCCCCCAGAGTTTTTGATAGAGAGAAACTTTTTTGGGGGTAATTTTTAACTCTAGTTCCCCCTGCCAAAAAGATTTCCATAACTGCCAAGATAAACTAGAGGAGATTAAATTGAGCAGAAAAATTAGGATAATCGGGATTAAAAAAGCGACCAGTTTCAGATCATAAATACCGACTATAGTTAAGAGAATGATCGTAAAAAATAGGGATGGTAAAAACTGTCTTAACTGGGTTTTGAGATTGTTGAAAAACTTTTGTTTGGTTTTACTAGCTATTTTTATTTCTAGGAGATTATCTGTTTTATAAACAGTAACTTCGCTGCCGTAGGGTTTGGTCAGATTACCAATAGATACTAAGATCAATTGACAACTATATAAGCTGGCTAAAGCTTCTGTCACCGAACGAAAATGAGAGTCGGGGTGGGAGTTTGATAATCTTTTTAACCAATAGATGAAAAAAGCGCTTAGATTAGTTTTTTGCTCAAAGTTTTCGGGTATGTAACGATGCTTAATCCCCGTGGCTAAACTGATCAAAGTTTTGCCTATATCCTGTAAGTCGGTGGTGGGAGAATCGGAATCAAAGGCAAAATCAACTAGATAAAAACGATGGGACTGGGTATCCAAGAGGATATTACTAAGTTTAATATTGCCGTGGTTAATGGGGAAATCCTGCTGATGGAGATAGGAGAGAATCTCCAAAAGATATTTGGCAATTTGTTTGAGATCTTGTTCTGCTAATAAATAACTGGAGTTAAGATAGTTTTCTAAAGGCTGCGCCGATAAATAAGGTCGGACAATAGCGATGATTTGTTCCTGGGATGAATCTATCTCAAAGCTATCGAGGTATTTGGGGAGAGATGGGTGAGAGAGTTGTCGCAACAGGGCAATTTTACTGGTTATTTCTCCGATAAACTGATTTCCTTGCCCCCTAGGAACAGAAATAAGTTTAATGATAACTAACTGGGTGGTGTGTCTGTCCCTCGCTAAGATTGTTTTTTTTCCCAGTAACTGTTGGACTTGATAACGACTATGGAGAACTTGATCGAGCATGGGCGAGGATAGCATAAGTAGTACCTCTAGGATAGCTCACTCTGGAAACTCTATCCGCCATCTTTAGCATCCTTTTAATATTTTAACAATTGATTAAAAATTCCCGTCTTGCCTAGAAAGAATTGCTATAGTAGTCCTATTTAAGTTATACTTCGCACCTTCACAACTTAAACTTTTCCTTGTTAATATAGTTTCTCTATTTCCCGCCTTATTCGCCTAATCTTAATTTAATTGAAAGGCTGTGTAAATTCGTTAAAAATAAATGCTTATATGCCAAATATTATGAAAACTTTTCCGAGTTTTTTTCTGCTATTTATGGATGTCTGAATGATGCCTATTTGAAACATAAAAATGAACTGGATTCCTTGCTCACTCTAGGATTTCAGAAGTTTAATAAATCTCAGATTATGACCATCCAAAGCATAGACAACCAAAAAACTGGTGGTCTTATCTTTGCTGTCACGACAAGGTAAATGCCTACTGATGGACAGGAGACAATTCTTGCTCTTGCAGAAGCGGAGGCATCGAGATTAGTGACAGCCGCCGCAGAGGCAATTGTGGCACCTGTATTGCCTGTCCTTTGGCTCAAGCGACTATGCTAAAATCGGTCAACTAGAAATGACGAGAAACGATTTTTTCAATAGTCGCTTGGGTATCCTGCAGCAGTTTCTCGCGACTATCTCTAGTATTAGTCAGACTAGGCACGAGATTACGAGCTTGTAAAGCCATGTGAAGTTGTAGTTGAGCCACATACTCGCGGATATCTTCGCGGGTTTCCGATTGGTTAGGATGAAACATAGAGAAACTGGAAGGGTCTGTCTAGCTGATGGGGTCTTGTCGGTAACTCCTATACAAGTTATCACGAGAGCTTAGGTTCCCGTCAAGGGTTGGCTCAAACTCTACACATTTCTCAACACAACTTATAACAGTCATCTTAATGGTGAGGTATAAAGTTTTCGTTTTGGGGAGCCAGTCGCCAGTCGTCGATACCAAATTCTAGACTTCCCCGTTGACAAAAGGCCATAACCTGTGCTGTGTCAGGGATTAAGAGAATTTCCGCCGCCCCTTTACTGGCTACAAATCAGGGAACCCCCTAATAAATCTAACGCATGATTGTTGCAGTTCAGTCGGTCGAGTTATCTTAGAAAAACGATAACTTCCCTCCCCAATCGTACATTCTACTGTATTCAAGCAAATCGTCCCTAATTCCTCCAATAAACTCCGAAAACTATGCACAGGGAGGTTCTCTTGCTTCCGTTTTTTTCTCTCTTTAGACTGAGCGGATTGACTGGGATTCGCTTTAATCACATTTAGGGAACTCTCATCAATTTCTTCATCCTCAAATAATCAAGGATCTAAGGACTGTTTTAAATGCCATTCCACATAATAAGCCAACATACATAAAAAGATATGAGCCTTGACTCTATCTCCCTGATAATGATAGATAGGACGTACCTTTAAATCAATTGACGGGGATTTTTAACTGATTATTCTATCTAAACCTAATTTTTTAATCCTCCTCGGTAAGAATCTGGTCGAAGAACAGCAGCAGGAGAATTACGGTTAAGAACTTTTTCTATATACATGGCTATCATTTTAGCAAATGGAGAGAATTTTTGTCTATTAAGAAATATCACAATAAACATGGGACATTAAGAAAAGTCAATGGGTGTATCCATTGATGGATAAGGGGTTTCGTCTATTGTAATATATGTGTATGGGGGAAGTTCAGTTATAAATACTGTCTAAAGATGAAAATTTAACAGCAATGATTGTATCTATGGGTTTTATCTGAATTATTTTTCATTTTTTTGTTTCTACTTTGTGATTAATTCAACTTATCTACGAACTAAATTTTTAAGAGTTCTAGGGTTAGCTATTTTCCATGTTCCCTCGTCATTTTCAAGATTATAGCGAACTAATAAGGTACTTAAACCACTATTTTTTTGATCAATTTTACCCTGATTGTTATAGAGGGTTCTTTCTTCAGTAACCACCACATCCACTGTAGCTTGATCGCCAGAGGATGTAAAATTATTAACTGAATCTATTCTCTGAACTCCATAGATATAATAAGCACTATTATTAGCTAACCATTCGGAAGAACTTTCTTGACCATCAGAGCTTTTTATTTTGTCATTATAAGCTTTACCTGTAAGTAATTCTTCTCCTAAATAGGTTTGATAGGAAGGACCAAAAATATCTCTTTTTGCCTTTAACCAGCGCTCGATTAAATCCACCGCTTCTGAACGAGAAATAGAGTTAACTGTCTGTTGAGGAACAGGTGAATAGACGGTTTCAGGACTGGGAGAATAGACAGTTTCAGGACTAGGTGAGGTATCGATGACACCTTGGGTAATTTTAACTTGATTAAAGTATTTAATTAGTTGCCTTTGTAAATCTTGAGCGCGATTTAAGTCACTAAAAGTTGCTACCTGAATATTACCATCATTAACAAAAGCATCGCGACAAAAGTTATTTTTAACTCTCTCTAAACTATCCTCATCAGTTACTACAACTTTATAGTAAGTATCGGTGATATTCTCATCCCCACAGACAGATTTAGGAAACTCATTATTGATGGTAATATCTGAGTCTTGATTCTCTGGGGAAGGTGACGGAGAAATTGACTCATCTCCAGAAGAATTTGAGAGATAATAACTTAAGACAAAACCACCTAAAATGCCAGTACCGATCATACTCCCTATAATTATTGCTTTCACCCATTCAGGTAAAGTGCGGGGATTAGAAACAGGTTTTGAAGTTACAGGAGAAATTACCTGAGTAGGAGTGGGAGGAGTGGGGATAACGATATTTGTTGCTACAATTGATGGGGGAGTTTGTAGCACCTCCAACATCTCTTTTGCAGTTAAATAACGTTCGTTAGAGCGCGGTGAAATAGTTTTATCTAGCACGGCTGCTAAACTGATATTAGTATCTAAAGCGAACTGCCGCCAATAAATTTTTCCTGTCATCGGATCGCTCTCTAACATTTCAGGAGTTTTGCCAGTTAGTAGATAAATAGCCGTCAATCCTAAAGCGTAGAGATCACTACTATAAACCGGACGACCGATCGCTTGTTCTGATGGCATAAAACCTGGAGTACCGATAACAATAGAATTAAGAGAATGGCCCGAATTAGAAACCACTGTTCCCATAGTTTCTTTAACCGCACCGAAATCAATTAGGATCGGTAAATTATCATAAATCCGTAGAATGATATTATCGGGTTTTATATCTCGATGGATAATTTTTTGTCCGTGAACATAAATTAAAACCTGTAGAATACTAACTAAAATCTCTTTGACTTGATCATCGCTAAAAACTCCTTTACTCTGTATTCTTTGGCTGAGAGTTTCTCCCTCGATAAATTCCTCGACTAAATAAAATTGATTATTTTCCTCAAAATAAGCGTATAGTTTGGGAATTTGAGGACTATTTTCGCTCAATTTTTCCAGGATAGCGGCTTCTCGCTCAAACCTTTCTTTGACAAGATTGTGAACCTGGGGATTATCATTAATCGGTTTTAGCTGTTTAATCAGACAGAGACGTTTTGAAGGCATTTGGCTATCTTCTGCCAAAAAAGTCTCTCCGAAACCACCATCGGCAATTAATCGCAAGACTTTGTAACGATTTTGTAGAATTAAATCCGTCATGGGGAAATATTACTGTTTACTTAACAATCTCCACCGATAACTAATAACTGAGGTGATGGCAGGGCAAATCAGATAAAGAGGGTATTTAATTGACCATTTATGTGGATAATCTAAATCCATCTGAACCACAAATGTTGCATCCTGTAATAAAATTTAATATTTAGCAGTAGAAACATCCTATCGTGACAACATTTGTTAACATTTTATGACTTTATCTATCCAGTGTAAAAAGCTGATTTCTTGACACACATAAGCTAGAAGATAGCGCGTGATAAGCGATTGATAAAGCATAGATTTGAATGCCGATTTTCTTGAGATTTTTTGTGATTAGGACACTAGCAATAATCTAGGGTTCGTCCCAGGCACTTTTTGCTTTTTTTTGAAAACAGTTTAATCTTAATTGCGATGGGTTACGTTATGGTGACACATTTTACACTGTTGATTGATAGCGATCAACACTGGGAAACCATTATTAAAATGCGATCGCTTGGAACTTTTCCTATTCCCTTTGAGTTGCTTGTCTAACCTGTTCAATCTCTAATTCTAAAGCTTGTGCTATCTGTTCCAAGTTTAATCCTAAGACCAATAAACGAGGAATAGAGGCTAATTTTGCCGCTAATTCGCCTTCTTGTCGGCCTTCCTCTAAAGCTTCCTGATACACTTTAGTTTGTTTTAAATCACTTAAACTAAACATCGCTTCTATCTCCTTTCTACTGACTTGGGGTAACTTATAAACCAAAATTGTCTCTATCAATTCTAAAAGTTCTTGCTGTTGTTTGAACTTAGGGAATTCTTGTCTAATCCGTGGAATTAATTGTTTTCCTTGCTCGATCGCTCTGGCGGTTGGTGCTACAATTAATTGTAACATCGATATACCCAGGGATTCCCCTTCCCTTAATTCCTCGAGATAAAAACGTAAAATCCTGCCGGAGTTGATTAACTCCCCATAACGAGCAGTCTCTACGCTTTCCACTGAACGCCGAGGATAAATAACTACTCCCTGCCAGTTGTTGCTTAAGTCCGTTTGGTGGAGATAGAGGAAGATTTCACTGAAGAAACGGGAATAAAACCTATTATCTTTCTGAAATTGTACTTCTAGGAAATAAATAGGCTGATTGTTTGTATCAGGCAAAAAGACTCCATCGAGACGAAAGGACAATTGTTTAACTTCCACCGAGGAGAATTGATAAGAATTGGCGGTTTCGGGGGGAAGGTTCAACAAATCAAAGAAACAAGCGGGAAATCTTTGTAAGAGTTGATAGAAAATACTGTCAGTTTTCACGCAATTAAACTCAAAAAGAGGCCTCTAGTTTAGCAGAAGTTTTTTATTGTGTTCTTCAGGAAGCTCCTGTTTTTGAGCAATTGGGATGACGAAGTAAAAGCTTTTTCGGTAACTTATCCCCAATTAAAAGAAAGCTTGAGAAATTTTCATTGTTGCCGAGTTTTACTTGATGGCTACCGGCAAAAGATAGCCACCGGCAATTGTATCAATTTGTAAAAGATGGTTGACGTTTGTGCCAATCGGTGGCCTGTTCGTAGGCGTGGGCGACGTGAAATAATTGATCTTCGCGCAGCACATTACCGACTAATTGTAAACCGATCGGCAAACCTTGCCCATCAAAACCGCAGGGAAGACTTAACCCGGGTAAACCGGCTAAATTGACGGGAATAGTCATTAAATCCGATAAATACATACTCAGAGGGTCCGCCGTTTTTTCCCCAGCTTTAAAAGCTGTGGTCGGTGAAGTGGGAGAAACTAACACATCTACCGATTGAAAAGCTCGCTCAAAATCCTCTTTGATCAAAGTCCTGACTTTTTGTGCTTTCAGGTAATAAGCATCATAATAACCCGCCGAGAGGGTATAGGTTCCCAACATAATCCGGCGCTTAACTTCCGCACCAAAACCCTGAGCGCGAGTCTTAGTGTACATATCAATCAAACTATCGGCATCTTCCCGAATACCGTATTTAACCCCATCGTAGCGGGCTAAATTCGCCGATGCTTCCGAGGGGGCGATAATGTAGTAGGTGGGCAATCCGTAACGGAAACGGGGACAGGAAATCTCTTTAATTGTGGCACCGAGGGCCTTTAACTGTTCTAAAGCTTGATTAACTGCCTCAGCAACCACCTGATCCAAACCTTCCCCGAAAGTTTCCTTAATTACGCCAATTTTGAGCCCTTTTAAACTGGTTTTCAGGAATTGGCTATAGTCGGGAATCGGCAGATTGAGACTGGTAGAATCTTGGGGATCGTAACCTGCGATCGCTTGTAATAAAATCGCCGCATCTTCTACGGTACGACCAAAGGGACCGATCTGATCGAGAGAAGAAGCGTAAGCCACTAA
Source organism: Microcystis aeruginosa NIES-2549 (assembly GCF_000981785.2). Lineage (NCBI taxonomy): Bacteria > Bacillati > Cyanobacteriota > Cyanophyceae > Chroococcales > Microcystaceae > Microcystis > Microcystis aeruginosa. Next base: position 1,816,407 of record NZ_CP011304.1, read on the forward strand.
ACCAAAGCGAGAAACTAAGCCATAGGTCGGTTTTAGCCCGACAACGCCACAAAATGAAGCCGGTTGACGAATTGACCCCCCGGTATCCGATCCTAGGGCCACCACGCATTCTTGAGCGGCCACAGCCGCAGCCGAACCCCCCGAAGATCCCCCCGGCACCCGGGATAAGTCCCAAGGATTAGCAGTAACGTGATAACCGGAGTTTTCGGTGGAACTCCCCATGGCAAACTCGTCTAAATTGGTTTTACCGACGATAACTGCCCCTAAATCTCGTAATTTTTGGGTAACGGTGGACTCGTAGGGGGGGACAAAATTCTCTAAAATCCGGGAAGCGCAGGTGGTGGGGATACCCTTGGTGCAGAGATTATCTTTTAGTGCGATGGGAATACCTGCTAACAGATGCAGAGATTCACCTCTGGCGATTTTCTCGTCCACTTTTCGGGCTTGTGCGAGGGCTAAATCTGGGGTTAAATGGAGAAAGCTTTTTACTTGTGGTTCGAGCGCTTCAATACGAGCGAGAAATTCTGTGGCGATTTCGACGGCCGTTTTTTCTTTATTGACGAGTTGTTGATGCAGTTGACGAATCGAAGTCATGTTCAGTTACCGGTTACAACTACCGTCAGGAGCAAGCAACAACCCCAGACAGCAAAGACTATTTTAGCGTCAGTTTGGCTGTCGGTCAGCTAATCCCCTAAAATTAAGGGAATGCCTGGGAGGAAAACTAGAGTTATGACTTTTAATATCCGACAATTAGATAATTTAGACTACACACCTTGATCGAGTTTGGCTATCTCTATCAAGGTTATACCCTTACTACCATGACTAAGGCAGATGTGCAAATCTTCATGGAAAAGATTTTACCGCTCTCGATCGAGTTTGCCCACTAGACTCTAGTGACCTCTCCAGTTAAACTATAGTAGTCAATAGTTATAAAGTTTTAAACGATCACCTATTGTCAGCCTTTTTAACTGGTCACTTTATTACCTACCTATGTTAGACAGTTTCTCCCCCCAAACCTCTAGCGTCGTCCTCGCTTCGGTGGCGGACTATTTCAAAGTCCTGTCGGAAGTCAGTCGCCTACAGATTCTCAGTTGCTTGCAATTAGGCGCGATGAATGGTAAAGAAATCGCTGAAGCTACCGGACTAGGCCAAGCCAATCTCTCCAAACACCTGAAAGCTTTAACCCAAGCGGGAATTATCTCGCGGCAACCCCAAGGAGTCAGCGTTTACTATCAAATTACCGACCCTGTGATCTATGATCTCTGTCAGGTAGTTTGCGATCGCATTAGTCAGCAAATGCGTCAACGGGCCCGGGAATTCGAGAGTCTGCCGGCTTTCCATCTCCCTAAATAAAAATTACCAAACCCTTGACATTTTGCGTCAATTATGATAAGGAAAAATTTCCATGCTCCTAGAAGAACTTTGTCAACGCTATCGGGAGGGAGAAAGAGATTTTCGGGGGATTAATTTGCGGGAAGGCGACTTAACTAATATTATCCTCCCAGGAGTCGATTTTTGCCGTGCTGATCTGCGACAGGCGCGGTTAGGAAAAATACGCCTCGCGCGATCACTGCTGAGAGAAGCAGATTTAAGTGAGGCGATTCTCTGGGGAGCAGATTTAAGTCAAGTGGACTTTTATCGAGCTTGTTTACGCGATGCAGACCTAAGCGGGGCTAATCTCATCGAAGCCAATTTAGAAGCCGCTTATTTAACCAAAGCCGTCTTAAATGGTGTTAATCTCAACAGTGCTAATCTCCAGCAGGCCCTATTAATCGATGCGGATTTTCGCTCCACTTCCGACCAACGCACGGACTTAGGCAAAACTAACTTTTGCGGAGCCGATCTCAACTATGCCAATCTGAGCGGCTCCCTGTTATATCGAGCTAATTTCGCCGATTGCCGACTTTGCCGGGTTAATTTTCGTGCTAGTCCCGAAAGAGACGGATTTATTACCGATCTTACCGGGGCCAGTTTCCGGGGTGCAGATCTCAGTTATGCTGATTTGCGCGGGGCAGTTTTAGAAGATGTGGACTTGACTGATGCTGATTTAACCGGGACTTTGTTTTAACTTAGGCAATGAACAACGGAGAAAAAGTTCTCATTTTCCACCTCAGGAAAATATCTTAATCGATCGGAGATTCAATTATTCCCAAAAACTTGCCGGTTGGGTTTGACAACTCAATTAGCTGGAGTTTTTGGCTGTAAATTAAATGGTGCTATATAGCGCTTTTCACGTTAGTGAGGTATCGACAAGTTTTGCAAACAAAGGGTTTAAGCTCCTTGCCCATACCTCATTTTGATGAAAACTACTATAATTCAATTATACTGATTCTCGCCTCTGTCAGGCACAATTAAACCTTTGCTAGTCGGCTTTTCAGAATCGAGAATTTGACTGATGTTAACGGAAAACTCTAGACTGTCACCAAAGATTAAACAAAAATGCTCACTAAAGAAAGTATCCAGGAATTAAAAACAACTAATCCCGACTTTCTCGGCGAAATATTATCCCAAACGGAGGATAGTAAAAATCTGGTATTTATCTTAGAAAATCTCGGACAAATCCCCGATAATTTTAATCAAAATATCCTCATTAATCTCGCTCAACACTCCCAAGAACAGATCAGATTTTTGGCAATTAAAAATCTGGCTAAACTAGCGGATATAAGTTTACTTAATTTTTTCTTTGAGCTTGCGGTTAATGATCGAGAATCTTTAGTAAAAAGAGAAGCGGTATCGGCAATCGCTCGTCTGAGGAATGAGGAAACTCTTCCCTTTTTATTCCAATTTTTAACCGACAAAGACCCGAAAATTATCTTACAGACAATTCGAGGTTTATTAGTTTTTAAAAACAATGATGTAGTCAAAAAATCTCTAATTAAAATTAGCAGATCATCCCAATGAAATTATTCAATCAGTTATCAGAAAAGCTTTCACCGATAAAAAATCTTCTACCGATCAACTACCCCATCCCTTATCCCCAGAATTTATGAAAAATGTCGTGGTTAATAGCGATGTGCGAGAAGTATTTCCCTATATTCCCGATCAATCTATTCATCTAACTTTTACTTCCCCCCCCCTACTACAACGCTCGCGACTACTCCATTTATACCAGTTATCAAGCTTACTTAGATTTTCTCTGTCAATTGTTCCAAGAAACCCATCGAATTACTAAAGAAGGTCGCTTTTTAGTTGTCAATACTTCCCCGATTATTATCCCTCGTACCAGTCGCGCCCATGCTAGTAAACGGTATCCAATATCTTTTGATCTACACTATTATTTAGTTAATCATGGTTGGGAATTTATCGATGATATTATCTGGTTAAAGCCAGAAAGTAGTGTCAAAAACCGCAATGGATGCTTTGTACAACACCGTAAACAATTAGCTTATAAACCTAATGCTGTCACCGAATATTTAATGGTTTATCGGAAATAAACAGATAAACTGCTTGATTGGAATATGAAACAATACGATCAAGATATTATAGAGTAAAGCAAGGTTTGTGGAGATTATGAAAGTTCTAACGTTTGGCAAATTGATCCGACTTTTGATAAAATTACTACAGCAGTATTTTCCATAGAATTATGTAATTTGGTGATTAAATTCTATTCCTATAAAGGCGATTTAGTCTTCGATTCCTTTGGTGGTAGAGGCACTGTGGGAAAGACCGCTAGAAATTTAGGTAGATATTTTTTCTTAACAGAACAGGAATCTACCTATGTGGATAGAATGAAGATATATTTGGGGCAGCCGATGCTTTTTGAACCCAAACTAACCAAATTTTTATCTTTAGCAGAATTCTTCCAATTGAGTCAGGAACAAGAATATGATAACAATCACTGATAGTGTAATTCAGCGAATTATTCGTAAGTTCATTTTGTTAAAGATTATTAAGATGCGCTTACCCTGCGAAAATTCCTTGACTATCGCCCCCATCTAAGGTACTATGCAATAGTCCTATGGTTGGATAATAAATCGGAATGATCAACTTCAAATACCAATTAACTCTAATAACAGCTACTGCCATTGGTTTAAGCTTGGGAGTTGTTGAAACCGCACAAGCGAGTTTGCTCGTCAATGTAACGGGAACTGCCGGCAGTGGACAGACGATTTGGGTGTTTTCTGGATCTTCTACAGCTTCTTCTGATGGTGTATTTGGCCTTGCTCCAAGCGATTCCCCCGAGGAGTGGCGTAATGTTGGCGACTACGTTGCCGATACTTCACTTAATGCAATATCCATCTCCCCTAGTTCTGGAAGTGCCAGCATCACCAATAGTCAGGGGACTCGATCTATCAGTTTGATCGGGATAGATTATGATGGCAATAGTAGTAGTAGTAATAATGATGATTTTGGAATCGGGGTTGCCGACCAGTCCCTTAATATCATTGCTGGAGATGTGGTTAGTTGGACAGGGACTTTGCTCCTTCCTCTCGACATTACCCAATTTAAGTTGGGGACCTATGGTCCAGCACAAAGTGGTGCGATCGGTGGTTTGACTGATATACAGCTAACCTTACAATCTGTTCCTGAATCGACCAGTATTATTGGGTTATTGGTTGCAGGTACATTTGGTCTGGCTTTGTGTCGCCGTAAAGTTTAATCGGGTGTTGCCTCTTTTTGATGGCAGTTGCAATTGAAAAAGAGACGCTCTAAAAAACGTCTCTTTTTAATCAGATAATTGAGAGTCGATTTATTTAAAACCGACGGATGCTTGCCAAACAAAGGCCAGCAAGAGGAAAAATAGGGGAATCAGGGGCAAGACATCGACTAAGGGGTCGAAAATTTGGTATGCTTCCGGCAATTTGGCGAACAAAAGTGCAGTTTCCATCTCTCTATCTACCTTGACAAGAAAATTTTTAAACGTTTCCTGAAATTTTATCACGTTGGGGTAACATCTACGGCATCCTCAAGCCAAGGGGCAAAATCTTGGGCAAAAGTACCCACTAGGATAGATTGACGAATTTCACGGGTAAATCTGATTAATTCGGCGATATTGTGCAGAGATAAGAGAATATAACCCAACATCTCCCCCGATTTAATTAAATGATTCAGATAGGCACGGCTAAAGTGTTGACAGGTGTAACAGGGACAAGTCTCGTCTAAAGGGGCGAAATCCTCCTTAAAACGGGCATTTTTGAGGTTCCAACGCTCCCCCCGCACTAAAGCCGTGCCATGGCGACCAAAACGGGTGGGAATAACGCAATCAAACAGATCTATACCACTAGCGATCGCCTTGGCCATTTCTCCATAGGTTCCCACTCCCATCAGGTAACGGGGCTTATTTTCGGGGAGTAAAGGGGCAGTTATCCGAACAATGCGATGAATTAGGCTCGTTTCTTCCCCCACACTCACGCCCCCGATAGCGTAACCGGGTAAATCGAGTTTTACTAAAGATTCCGCCGCCGCTGCCCGTAAATCCTCATAGATTCCTCCTTGGACTATGGCGAATAAAGCCTGTTCTTGAGGTCGTTGATGGGCCCCCAGACAGCGCTCTAACCAGCGATAGGTGCGTTCTATGGATGCTTTCATGGTCTCATGACTGACTCCCGTGGGGGGACATTCATCGAAGGCCATAATCACATCAGCACCGAGGGCATTTTGAATCTGAATCGATTTTTCTGGCGTAATTTCGATGATTCTACCGTCCCGGGGCGATCGAAAGGTGACTCCCGACTCTTTAATTTGCCGGAGTTGACTAAGGCTAAATACCTGAAATCCACCCGAATCTGTTAATATTGGCTGATTCCACGCCATAAACTCGTGTAAACCTCCCGCTCTCTCGATAATACTTTCTCCAGGCTGCAGATGCAGGTGATAGGTATTAGCGAGAATCATTTGCGCCCCCGTGCTGGCGATTTGAGCGGGGGTCAAACCTTTCACCGTCGCTAAAGTTCCCACGGGCATAAAACGGGGTGTTTCTACCAGTCCGTGGGGAGTATGCCAAACCCCAACCCGCGCACCAGTTTGGGGACACTGGGCGATTAATTCAAAGGAAAATCCCACTGTTTCAGTTATCAGTTATCAGTTATCAGTTATCAGTTATCAGTAACCAGTTATCAGTAACCAGTTATCAGTTATCAGTATTTTTGCTCGCTGCCTAAAAGGGGCAATCGTTGTCGTCTTCGTCTTCAAACTGCACATCCCACTTAGCAGAAAGAACCTGAGTAACCATGGCTTCGAGGGTATCGGCATTGAGACGGGCTTTCATCTCGGGGTCTTGCAGTGGATTACTCAGGGGAATCAGCCGTAATTGCCGATTGTCTTGGATCAGATCAAAATAGGTTTCACCGTCGGGAGAGCGGTTTAAACGTAGATAATCGAAGCTATAGGTATTGAGATAAAGACTGTAGTTAGCAACTAAAGTGCTTTGCTGATAATCGGCGAAAACTTCCACTATCCATCCTTCCCCTTCACTCTGAATCACCCCTTCGAGACTATGGATGTAGCGAACTCGTCCGAGATCATCGAGGAGACGACGCATATCTTCTTTAGCGATGACCACGCCAGAATCAATAATACAGGGGGCGGGCAGGGGCTGTGAGGGTGGATGATAGTTCATAGGGATTGCCAGTAAAAAAATTTCCGTTAATAACCCACCGGGGGGGGTCCACCGATTCCTGTTGCAATTTTTTTCGGGTTACGTCTCGATCTTAACCCAATCCGCTAGAACTTTTCACTGTTACTTAAGATTAAGACCGAAGATCGATGATTAATTTCTGCTTACTAAATATTTACAAAAATCTGGGTAGACAGGGCCTACCCAATCATAATTATTTACTGGGGGGGTTAGAAGCGGAAGGACTGCGATCGATCACCTGATCGATTAAACCATAATCCAGAGCCTCTTCGGCGGACATAAAGAAATCCCTTTCCGTATCCTCGGCGATGAGGTCGAGAGGTTTACCCGTATGACTAGCTAGGTGTTCATTGAGTAGTTGTTTGAGATAGAGAATTTCTTTGGCCTGAATTTCGATATCGGTGGCCTGACCTTGGGCGCCGCCGAGGGGTTGGTGAATCATGATCCGCGAGTTGGGTAGGCTCATTCTTTTGCCCGGTTTGCCAGCGCTGAGGAGAAAAGCCCCCATACTGGCGGCTAAACCAATACAAATGGTGCTGACATCGGGACGGATTTGATTCATGGTGTCAAAAATCCCTAATCCGGCCGAAACGGAACCCCCGGGGGAGTTGATATACAAGTAAATATCTTTTTCGGGGTCTTCTGCTTCTAGAAAGAGTAATTGGGCGACGATTAGGTTAGCTAGGTCGCTGGTTACTTCTTGTCCCAAAAAGACGATTCTTTCCCGGAGTAGTCGGGAGTAGATATCGAAGGCGCGTTCGCCCCGGCCTGTGGTTTCAATAACGGTAGGAATCATTGCGCTTTCTTGTCTTGCTGCTGCGGTTAGTTTTTTGATTTTGACATACTCCCACCGTCAAGCTACGCTGTGACGGGGGATTCTTTCCAGATCACTATCGGAAATTCCTTGTTCAACGAGACAGCTTAGATTCTCAATGTCTCCACTGAAAATCCAGAGGCCGGACTCTCCCAAGGCGTTTGGGTCGGTTTCTGTTTGCCCAACAGTACCGTTGAGATGATTTCCCAAATATTTCAACCCTTTTTTAAGAATATTTATTGCTGCATTATGATCCCTATCTAAGACTGTTTGACAATTAGGACATTGATGAGTTCTAGTGCTTAAGGTTTTTTGAACTCTCGTCCCACAAACTGAACAATCTTGAGAAGTGAAATGCGGTGGTACAGCAACACAAACAATCCGATAAATCTTAGCAAAATAATTCAACCATTCAGTGAATTGATACCAAGAAGCATCGGAAATCGACTTAGATAGCTTACGGTTTTTGACTAAGTTTCTTACCTTTAAAGCTTCATAGACTACCAGATCATTAGACTGGACTAACGCCAAAGCGTCTTTAATTGCTTTGTCTTTACGTTGTCTTGATACTTTAAGATGAAGCTTGGCTACCTTTACCCGTTGCTTATGATAGTTTTTAGACTGTTTCTTTCCTTTACGGAATTTCTTAGATAATCGTCGTTGTGCTTTTTGAAGTCGTTTTTCTGACTTTCTTAAATAACGTGGATTCTCTACAGTATTACCTTGAGCATCGGTATAAAATTCCTTTAACCCTAAGTCAATTCCTGTTATTTGTCCCGTCGGTTTATGGTATTCTTGCCGTTCTACGTCAATCAGAAACTGGCAATAATAACCGTCAGCACGTCTAACAACTCTTACCCGTCTAATCTGTTGTTCTGAATAATAAACTAAGGTCTTTTGACTACACCATAAATCAAATTCTCCTGCTTTAAAGCCATCAGTAAATCTGATTTTACGTCGATCATCAGATAGTTTGTAGCCTGTTAGTTTATACTCAACATCTCGACTTCGCTCGACGTTGACCCTGAGCGAAGCCGAAGGGTCAACCGAACGACTATGCTTTTTGAACCGAGGAAAACCCTTTTTCCCAAGTATCTTAGCATGACAATTCTGGTAAAACCGATTAATTGATTGCCAGGCTCTATCAGCAGCCGATTGACGAGCTTGAGAGTTTAATTTATTAACCCAAGGTGTCTCTTTATTGTTAGCTAGTACCGAGCAAAGTTTTTGGAGATCATTGCGGGTTGTACCCTTATGATCCATCCAATAACGAACACAAGAGTTACGCACAAACTGAGATGTTCTAATTGCTTCATCAAGCCGGTGATATTGCTCTAGTGTCCCGTTTTTTAGCTTTGCTTCTACGACTAGCATCTAACAATTCTCGACCATTGGTTAAGTAGATTATAACACAGTTTGTCCACAGATGGTGGAATTAAACCGATACTCCGTTGCTGACCCTTCGACTTCGCTCAGGGTCATTGATATTCTGGTCGGATTTCATCCCCCGCTAATTTTTGTGAGTATCTTATCGAAAAATGTAGCGGGGGTATTCATCCGATATTTTAGGTAACTTAGGGAATGGGGGATAAGGATTAGGGGAAGTGGGGAAGTGGGGAATTTCAACTAAAACCCTAAAACCCTAAAACCCCAAAACCTAACACCTAACCCCCAACAGCTAACGGCTAAAAATAATCTTCTCGACGGCATCTAGGGCGCTTTCTAGGTCATCGTTGACGATTTGATAGGGGAATTCCTCGCTGGCGGCTAATTCTTCTCGGGCGCGTTCCAGACGACGGGCGATCGCTGTTTCGGCATCTTTGCCCCGGCCGCGCAAACGACGTTCTAATTCCTCGAAACTGGGGGGTAGGATAAAGATTCTCCTCGCTTCGGGGAAGCTTTGACAGACCTGTCTGGCTCCCTCCAATTCGATTTCTAGAATGACGGTCTGGCCTGCCGCTAATTGAGCGGCGATCGCTGATTGGGGGGTCCCATAGTAGTTGCCCGCGTATTCGGCCGATTCTAGAAATTCTCCAGCTGCCATTTTCTCCTCGAAACTGGGACGGTCGAGAAAATAGTAGTCTTCCCCCTCAATTTCACCCGGTCGAGGTGGGCGCGTAGTAGCGGATACTGACAGGTAGAGGTTAGGGAAACGAGTTAGTAAATGCCGTACTAGCGTACCCTTGCCCACACCGCTAGGGCCAGTAATGACGATTAATTGACCGGGTTGCATGGGGTTAATAACTTAGTTGCTACTATTAACAGGGGCTTCCTTGTTGACCACGAAACGGTGAGCCACGGTTTCCGGTTGAATGGCCGACAGCACCACATGACTAGAATCGGTGATGATCACCGCACGAGTCCGTCTTCCGTATGTAGCATCGATTAAACAGCCTTTATCCCGAGCATCACTGATGATGCGTTTGATAGGAGCAGATTCTGGGCTAACGATGGCGATAACCCGATTAGCGGAAACTATATTACCGAAGCCAATGTTGATCAGTTGTATATCCATAAGTTAACAAAGGTGTAGTCCTTTGTACAAAAGAGTGTGGAGGTATGATTACAATGTTATCGAGAAAGATTTAGCCTTACAACGCTAAAAATAACATTCTTAATCACATTTTAGTATTTTTTCAGGTTTTTTGCGATTTTAATTAAATTTGTTTACACGAGTCTCTATCTTAGGGAATAAAAAAGCAAAAGTCGGGAAAATTAGGGAATTTGGGGGGCGTGGGGTGTGGGGTGATGGGGAAGTGGGGTGTGGGGTGTGGGGTGTGGGGTGTGGGGTGTAGGGTGTGGGGTGTGGGGTGTGGGGTGTAGGGTGATGGGAGCTTTTTTCAGTGTTGCCAAAGGCACGGCGTAGCCGTCCAGTAAACAGTAATCAGTGAACTGAAAACTCACAACTGATCACTGATAACTGATCACTGATAACTGATCACTGTTAAGAATGTCCCCAGCAATGGCATGATAATTATGGTAACTAATAAGTATTCTCTATCCTTGGTGGGTGCGTTAGACTATGGGGTTTGCTGATCTATCGATCGCTGATATTGCGGCAGAGTACGATCTGGCCGATGAATCTGTGTTGTCACTTTGCGACCAATTAGGCATCTCCTATAAAGATCGGCAGACTAATCTCGCCCTAGAAGATGCTAAAGCAATTATCTCACTGATTTTATCCAAACGCTCAGGAGTAACCGCCTCGAAAACGGAAACGTCCCCTTGACTTTATTCCCAACTGCGATCTTCTCGGTGTCCGTGATCACTTAGAATCGATCGACACCCTCCCATAGGAGAAAATTTTTTAGTCACCTTAAAATCCCCCCTCTTGGAACAATTGCGAGTAGGAGAACAATGATCAAACGTTTGATTGTGGCAGCGATCGCTGTAGTCTTTTTTGTATTACAATTCAATCTTAACGGCGCTAGTGCCTTAGAACTCGATGAAGAAACCCTCACCATCACCCTCAATGATGCGGGGGGATCGGTGACTTTGACTTCTGAACAAGCGACGGAAGGACAGAAACTTTTTATCGCCAATTGTACTAAGTGCCACCTGCAAGGTAAAACCAAAACTAATAATAATGTCAGTTTGGGTCTGGCCGATCTGGCCAAAGCGGAACCCCCCAGAGATAATCTGTTAGCATTGATTGATTATCTAGAACATCCCACCAGTTACGATGGTGAAGATGATCTAAGCGAATTTCATCCCAATGTTAGCCGTCCCGATATCTTCCCAGAATTACGCAATCTGACCGAAGATGATGTGTATAACGTCGCCGCTTATCTGTTGGTTGCTCCCCGTCTAGACGAGCGCTGGGGTGGCACAATTTACTTCTAAATTGCCCTCCATATATCCCTCTATCCCTCTAGATTTCTAGGGGGATTTTTGATTAGACAGCAAATAGTTGTAAAAATTCTTTGAGTTCATTTAATACCTCATGCTCAAAGTTCCAAATATGACGTTTGTTTTTCATAACATAATCAAATCCATTCATACTGCATTTCCTGCCAGCTTGTTTTTTGTCTTCTGTGGAACAGGTATCAAATCGTAAATAGTTACTAATCCAAAACTTATCAAAATCTTTGTCTTTAATCGATTTTTCTTGCTTGTTTAAACAATTTCTCCAGTCTTCTAAACAATCCGCATAGGTGGAATCTTGATTTTTAATCTTCTTGAGAACTGTTTCTAGTTCTCCTTGTCCTTCCACATTGGTAAAATAACAAGCAAATTCTGTGATTTGATCTTCTATTGTTGTCAATCTATAAAGCTGACTGGTTTCCCTAATATCTTCCGCTTCTGGATACACCTTTTTCAGACAATCATTAAGCCAATTTAGTCGCTCTGTCTTAGTATCAGAATCTTGATCGATAATAATACCAACTTTAGGGATAGCTTTTTTACCAAGAGTCGCCTTAATTTCATCGAAAGTGCTGGTTAATTTAGCTTTATCTAAACCCTGTAAACATTTATAGTCATCTTCCTCAAAGCAAATCGGTTTATCTAACTGAATTTTGTTAATATTTAAGTATTTTACTAGGGCTTCGATAAAAATTTTATCATTCTTGCTCTCGACGATTAATAAGTTACTCACCTCTCACCTCATTGCCATGTTTTAAGGCGTACTCTAAAGTGCTTAATTGTCTTTTAATACCAATAATTTTATCAGTTCTGGGACTCCTTGCTAGTTCAAAATAGGCCCCCTGTTCTGGATAATATTCTAACCCCACATCGGCAAAAGCTTGGATCATCTCTAAACTATGGGTTGTGGCAAAAATTTGGCTATCTAGTTCGATAGCTAATCGGAATAAAGTTTTCCAAATATCTGGGTAAGCAGTATAGTGAAGACCATTTTCTATTTCATCGATAAAAATAATTTTTTTAGGATTGATGAGTAGAGCAAAAATCATCTCTATCAGACGATTAATAGCTTCACCAAACAGAGATACGGGTAGGCGTTTTCTCTCTTTTCTTTTCAGATATAAATTTGGTTCACCCAGAAAAAAACTTTCTATTTTTTCAATGGACGGATCGAGAATTTGTAGAGCTTTTAGCACTTCTTCTTCCTGTTCATTAAAAACTATTTTAGTATAGGACTCGCTCAATTCTTCCAAAGATTTATTGACAGATGCGGCAATGATTACTGGTTCCTCATCACCCCCATTAGGTAAAGCTAGTATCTCCTTAGAACTAGCAATTAAAAAATAGTTCAGTTGCTCATCATTTGAGTCATGATCATGGTCAAAACTTGTGTGAATATTTAAGATAGAAATAACTGATTTATCTTTAGCGATAAAATCGTATAATTTTTGCCAGTCTTCAGAGATGCCTAGAACACTATCTTTAAGAGAACCAGAAATCGATATTTTTACCAATTTGTCTCCTTGGTTAGATTGGGAGCCTTTTAACTCAATAATATTTTTTCTATCAAGATTGAATAATAAATCATCCCAAGCATTTTTGGGAACAGCCCGAACAACTGCTAAAGATTGCCTACGAATGATTCCTCTGATGTAGGGATGAATAGTATTTGGATAGGGATAACTATACAAAAATATTGCCTCTAACAGGGCAGTTTTCCCTGAATTGTTTTTACCACCAATTAAATTAACTCGCTCAAAACCTTCAATTTTGGTATGCTCAAAACATCTAAAATTACTAATTTCAATATCCTTAATCATGTTGACCTCTGGGCTGAATAAGCATAAACTTAGGGTTAGGAATAAAGCTGGCAAGATAGGGATTTTTTTACTTAATTCTAGACGAGAATTGCCTCCAACTCTGAAAACGGTGACTATCCCCCACCGAAACTGCCGCCCTAAGAGATAATAGAAACAGGGATTTATTTACATTTCTTCATCATGGCTAGAGACTTACGAGGATTTATTAAGCTTTTAGAAGAGCGTGGGCAATTACGCCGCATTAGTGCATCGGTCTCTGCCGATTTAGAAATTGCCGAGATCGCTAATCGGATGCTACAGGTAGGGGGACCGGCCCTACTGTTTGAAAACGTGCAAGGGGCCGAGTTTCCCGTCGCTATTAACCTAATGGGAACCGTAGAACGCATCTGTTGGGCGATGAACCTGAATAAACCCGAAGAATTGGAAGATTTAGGCAAAAAACTCGCCCTCTTGCAACAACCGAAACCGCCGAAAAAACTCTCCCAAGCGATCGATTTTGGTAAAGTGTTGTTTGATGTCCTGAAAGCCAAACCCAGCCGTAACTTTTTCCCCCCCTGTCAACAGGTGATTTTAGAAGGGGATGAAGTAGATTTAAAGAAAATTCCGATGATTCGCCCCTATTCCGGCGATGCAGGTCAGATTATCACCCTAGGGCTAGTAATTACTAAAGATTGCGAAACGGGAACCCCTAACGTCGGTGTCTATCGCTTACAACTACAGTCTCACAATACCATGACCGTCCACTGGTTATCCGTGCGCGGTGGGGCGCGTCACCTGCGAAAAGCGGCACAGATGGGCAAAAAATTAGAAATAGCCATCGCTTTAGGGGTTGATCCTCTAATTATCATGGCCGCCGCCACTCCTATCCCCGTAGATCTCTCAGAATGGCTGTTTGCGGGATTGTACGGTGGTTCTGGGGTACAGTTAGCCAAGTGTAAAACCCTCGATTTAGAAGTGCCGGCCGACTCAGAAATCGTCCTCGAAGGAACAATTACTCCCGGAGAGGTATTGCCAGATGGACCCTTTGGTGATCACATGGGTTACTATGGCGGTGTGGAAGATTCACCCCTGATTCATTTCCACTGTATGACCCATCGTCGCGACCCCATTTATTTAACCACTTTTAGCGGTCGTCCTCCCAAGGAAGAGGCGATGATGGCTATCGCTCTTAATCGTATTTATACGCCGATTTTACGGCAACAGGTGTCGGAAATAAGAGATTTTTTCCTGCCCATGGAAGCTTTAAGCTATAAAGCGGCGATTATCTCCATTGATAAAGCTTATCCCGGACAAGCGCGGCGAGCGGCCTTAGCTTTTTGGAGTGCCTTACCCCAGTTCACCTATACTAAATTTGTCATCGTCGTCGATAAGGAGATTAATATTCGCGACCCCCGGCAAGTGGTTTGGGCAATTAGTTCTAAAGTGGATCCAGTTCGCGATGTGTTTATTCTCCCAGAAACCCCCTTTGATAGCCTCGATTTTGCCAGCGAAAAGGTCGGTTTGGGGGGGAGAATGGGAATTGATGCCACCACTAAAATGTATCCCGAAACGGACCACGAATGGGGGGAACCGTTGGAGTCGGATCCGGCCATGGCGGTCAAGGTTTCCCAACGCTGGTCAGAATACGGTTTAATCGATATTAATTTACAAGAAGTAGATGCCAATAAATTTGGCTACGAAATGTAGATTTATTCGACTAGGCTGTTAGCTAAGACGCATTTTAAAAGATTTAGAACCTTGTCTTCTGACAAAAGATTCCTAAACTCCAAACAAAAATGATTCTACAGATAATGGTAAACCCAAACGTCAATGTAGAGATTGTGGTGATCGGTGAGTGGGCAACCCTAACAATAAAATTATTTCGCCAGAGACTGAACCATAGACCTCTTGTAAAAATCAAAAATTGGCTCTTCTAGGTTCTGTGTGATCAGTTTAACTTACTCTATGATCGATCGATCTTTGTGTCCTTTGTGTCTTTGTGGTTCGTTCCACCCACTCGCCAGCAGCACTGTGTCTTAGAATACATATCGTGCTTGACATAAATCCCGCAATAGTGCTACAATGAAAAGCTGGCTTAAGCCAAAGACAGCAGGTGCCAAACAGCTTAAATACCCTGCCGAGGTCAAAGCGAGAAAACAGCAGCCAAAAAGACCAAAGAGAGATTTTTTCTGTCTCGGTCGTGACTGAACTGATTCTCTCCACTCAACCCCGGCGCTACAAGGGGTTATTTTTGTGCCTGTGGAACCGGTCCCCCGCATACAGGAGGTGAACAAGGGATGGGGAGAAGCAGAGAAAGCAAGGGAGTAATTCTAGAAGAATTAAAAACCTCCCTTAGCGAAGCTCAATTAACGATGGTCATCGACTATCAAGGTTTAACCGTCGCCGAAATCAGCAATCTACGCCGCAAATTGCGCCCCACGGGAACGATTTGTAAAGTCACCAAAAATACTTTGATGGGATTGGCGATCGCTGAAGATAGTGGCTGGGAACCGATGAAAAGCCTTTTATCGGGAACATCCGCCTTTCTGCTCGTAAAAGAGGATATCGGTGGAGCTTTCAAGGCCTATCAAGAGTTCAAAAAAGAAAGCAAAAAAACCGAATTGCGTGGCGGTGTCCTCAAAGAAGGGACAAAAGGTCAACTGTTGACAGAAGATCAGATCAAAGCGATCGCTGATTTACCGTCGAAAGAACAGTTAATCGCTCAGGCTGCCGGAGCAATCAACGCCATTGCCACCAAACTGGCCCGCAGCATCAACGAAGTTCCCGCATCTTTGGCCCGTGCCGTCGATGCCGTGGCCCGTCAAGAAGAAAAAGAAGCGGCTTAATACCGCGCCAATCGATCACTTAAAACAATTAGGAGTCTAACCCATGTCTGCTGTAGCTGAAATCTTAGAAAAACTCAAAACCCTGACCCTCTTAGAAGCTGCGGAATTAGTCAAAGGTATCGAAGAAACCTTCGGAGTTAGTGCCGCCGCTCCAACTGGTGGCATAATTATGGCCGCTCCCGGGGCTGCTCCGGCTGCCGCCGCTGAAGCTGTGGAAGAACAAACCGAATTTAACGTCGTTCTCGAAGAAGTTCCCGCCGACAAGAAAATTGCTATCCTCAAGGTAGTGCGCGAATTGACCGGTTTAGGACTCAAAGAAGCGAAAGACCTAGTAGAAGCCGCTCCCAAAGCGGTTAAAGAAGGCACTAACAAAGACGAAGCCGCCGCCATCAAGAAAAAACTGGAAGATGCCGGGGCAAAAGTTAGCGTTAAATAGATTGCCACTGATTCTGGGGATGTAGATTACATCCCCAGACAAGCTGAAAAGCTCATTTCCTGATACTATAGGATTGTTATAGCAGTCTTGTAGGATGTCTAACCATGGAAAGCGTCGCTTACATTTTAGTTTTAACTATGGCTTTGTCGGTAATTTTCTTCGCCATCGCCTTCCGGGAACCTCCCCGGATTCAAAAGTAAATTTCTTAACTCCGTTTAGGTTAATAATTTTCTTCCCTGAGCCGCCCGCTTGTCAAAAGCAGGTTAGCGGCTCTGGTTTTCGTATTTAAAGGCTTAAATTAAAGGTTCCCCTCACCGAGCGCCTCCTATGCAATGCCCTAATTGTCAGCATACCGATAGTCGCGTTTTAGAGTCCCGTTCCTCCGAAAACGGTCAGAGCATTCGTCGTCGTCGTGAATGCTTACAATGTAAACATCGCTTCACCACCTACGAGCGCATCGAATTCGTGCCGATCACGGTGATTAAAAAAGATGGTAAACGGGAATCCTTCGATCGCTGCAAACTGCTGCGCGGGATCGTCCGCGCTTGCGAAAAAACCGGCATTCCCCACTCAAGATTAGAGGCGATCGTCAATGATATCGAATCCCGTCTGCAGCAAGACTCAAAACGGGAGGTAACAAGTCAGGAGATCGGTCAATTAGTCCTAGAATATCTCCGGCAAGAATCGGAAGTGGCCTATGTGCGCTTTGCTTCGGTTTACGGCAATTTTCAGGGAATTAGAGACTTTATCGCCGCTTTAGCTCTGCTGCAATCCTCCGAAATCGAACGCGCCTACCCTTCTTGGTCTCCAGTGGAAGAAGCCAGCGTAATCACCTCGTCTTAAATAGTTCCCGATTCAGTTATAATTAGGATCCCTTGTGCTATTTCAAGCCCAAGCTCTGGTTAGATTCTTAAAAGTCATTCTTGAGGCGGATTGCCTTCAAGAAAGCAGGATGCGGCAGTTCATCCCCTAGGCCCTGCCTAGAAACTAAATTGGGAGGCATCTCCTTTATTTAGAAACTGTACATCACATAGGAGGAAAAACCTACGGAACTTCCGAGGCCCAAACAACGTACATGACCACCCAAAAAACCGCAAACAAAAACATAGGCTTTACCCATGAAGATTTTGCCGCCCTTCTAGACAAATACGATTATCATTTCAGTCCGGGAGATGTTGTCGCCGGGACTGTTTTCAGCATGGAACCCCGGGGAGCGCTCATCGATATCGGTGCTAAAACCGCCGCTTTTATCCCCGTGCAGGAGATGTCGATCAACCGCGTCGATAATCCCGAAGAAGTTTTACAACCCAACGAAACCAGGGAATTTTTCATTCTTACCGACGAGAATGAAGATGGACAGCTAACCCTGTCGATCCGTCGCATCGAATATATGCGCGCTTGGGAACGGGTGCGTCAATTGCAAAAAGAAGATGCTACCGTGCGCTCGAATGTTTTCGCCACTAACCGTGGTGGGGCATTAGTCAGAATTGAAGGTCTCCGCGGCTTTATCCCCGGTTCTCACATTAGCACCAGAGAAGCGAAAGAGGATTTAGTCGGTCAGGAATTGCCCTTAAAGTTTTTAGAAGTGGACGAAGATCGCAACCGTCTGGTTTTAAGTCATCGTCGCGCTTTAGTGGAACGCAAGATGAACGGTTTAGCCGTGGGACAGGTGGTAATCGGTTCCGTGCGCGGAATCAAGCCCTACGGTGCTTTCATCGATATCGGTGGAGTCAGTGGTTTACTGCATATTTCCGAAATTTCTCACGATCACATTGACACCCCCCACACGGTTTTCAATGTCAATGATGAGTTGAAAGTGATGATTATCGATCTCGATGCCGAAAGAGGTCGCATTTCCCTCTCGACTAAACAATTAGAACCCGAACCGGGAGATATGCTAAAAAATCGCCCGTTAGTGTTTGAAAAAGCCGAAGAAATGGCGATTAAATACCGAGAAAAACGTCTAGCGGAAGCGGAAGGCCGGACCGTCTCGGAAGTGGTCGAAGAAATCGAAGTTCCCCCCGCCTTGGAGGAGGAAGATTTAGTTCTCGCCGCCACCGAGGAGTAGGTCAGCTATCAGTTATCAGTTATCAGTTATCAGTTATCAGTTATCAGATTTGAGTTTTAAGTGTACAGTATTAAGTAGGGTCTGCGGCAATCCCCCGTGAAATAGGAAGCTCTCAACGACCTTGAGAGTAGTTCACTTTCAATCTTCAAAACCGACACTGCCGACAACTCCTGTAATTCCGGTCATCTCCTCACTACTGTTGGCATCGAGGAAACGATCCAAGTCATCAAAAGTGGTTCCGTAGGTAATAGTGCTATCGTGGTATCCTTTCAGACTGACGGTATGTTGAGCAAAAACTTGCTGGAGATGGGGTAAACCGATGAGATAACCGTAGGTAGTAGCTCCGATGGCTAAATCCTTGCCCATTTCTTTAGTAGCCGACTCCAAACGAAAAGCGGCGTTGACTGTATCGCCGATCGCCGTATAATCTGGATGTTCACCGCTGCCAGTATTGCCGACCATGGCATAACCAGTATTCACCCCCGCACCGATGCGTAATGGGAAAGGTAAGGGATATTGTGCACTTAAAGTGCAAGTCATGTTATGTAGTTGCGTAATTGCTCGGAAAATTTGCAGGATATCGTCTTGATTGACTTCCTGTTGGCCGTGAAACCAGATGGCCATGATCGCATCACCAATATATTTATCTACCCAACAGCCGGAACTGCGGATAATATTCCCCGCATGGCGAAACCAATTGCCAATCAGAGAAGAAAGCACTTTTTCGTCTAATTGCCTGGTTAAAGCCGTAAAATTCCGCATATCTACCACCATCACCGATGTTAAGCGCCGTTCATGGAGGACGGAGGTGAGGGTATCCCATTCTAAATTGCGCGGTTGCTTGCTTACATTGGTGGGAGCAGGACGATAGAACTGCACCTCGGTTTTGCCAAAGGTGATCTGCTCTTTGCTATGGATAGTCACTGGAATGCCTACCCTTCTGCCATTGACAAAAGTTCCATTGCGACTACCGAGATCGATCAGATAAAAATCCCCTGTTTCCGTGGATTGTAAAATAGCGTGATTACGAGAGATACAGTGATCTTTAATCACGATATCGTTATCTTTGCTCCGTCCGATTGTCCAGTAAGATCTCCCCACGAGAGGGAAAAAACGCTGGCCCTTCTCGGTATGGAGTAGTAAATAGGGATTTTGTCCTGGTAGTATATCCACGGGTGCATAAGCGGCAATAGATAGACTGCGTTAATTATATAGCCTATTGTCTTAGGCCAGAGAGGCGGTAATCCAAAATAAACCATCGACTAAAATTGTACTCAATACAGCCCCGCTAAATGCCCACCAATGACATACCCTTTTTTGCAAAGGATAAATACCGATCGCTAAGAGCAGGTTGAGCAGCACGATCGCCCAACTGATGCCCCAGGGGGTCTCAATTTGGGCCAAGGCGTTATGAAATATCGGCGATACTAGGTTGGGGTCTAGTTCCACGGTCATTAATTGTCGCCAGTAGGGGATTAGTCCCGTTAGATAGAAATATACATCGGTGATGGCCGTTCCTAACAAAGAACCCAGATAGAAAAGATTGCCCACTTTGCCGCGACCTTTGTATAATCCCCAGAGAACAAAGGGCAGCCCGATCGCTTCCATGGGAATATGGATTAACGGTTCCCAACGCCACCAACCCCAGTACAGAGAACCTGCTAACCAACTCCAACTAAAGCCCAAAAGTAAATCCCCCCAAAGACTGATTTTTGCTTGTTTGAGCAGCCAAATCCCTAACCCCACCCAGAAAAAGGTTAAAACTAGGCTAACTTCGGGATAGTAGCGCACTAGGGGCGCTTGCATGAACACGGGAACCGAGACCAGAAATGCTGCTGTCCAAAAGACGGATTGACATTTTTCCCAGTTGGGGACTAGGGGTTTCAGGCGATCGGGATTGCTGGGAACTAGAGTAGAGTTGAGCAAAGGATTTCAGAATTGTTACGAAACTTTACTTATATTAAGATACATCATTTTCTCTCCACTATATCCCCTCTAGAAGATTTTGATAAATTAAAAAGGAAAATTGAGGCAGTGCTATCCTGTTAGAATCGAAACGACAGCAGCGATCGAGGAGTGAAAAAAATATGCCGGCGGGCTATGAAGAAAATCCCAGAATGCCCTTAGATAAAGTTATTTTTGTCATTGCTTGCCTCTATCTAGGTTGGGTGGTGGCATGGCTAATCAGTCAAAAAAATGCCCCCATCTCTCAAAATAGCACGATTTCCCGAGAAGATCAAAAATTTATTGCCTATCTGCAATCATCCCTTGCTATTATTGATCGCCAAGGTCAAACTTCATCCCCCGATCCCAATCCTGCTGCCAAAAATAACCCTTCTCCAGTAGCCACAGTTCCACCACCACCCCCCGCTAATTTACCAGTTAATAATACTCCCCAGATCATAGAAAGAATTTACGTTCCCGTTTATCCCCAAACCCCTGAAACTACTGCCAAAATTGCCCCAGTTACACCCTCAAGTACCGACATTTCTGCACCACCATTACCAGCTGCTCCCCAAGGGAATCGACCAGTGGCAGCGGTTATTCCTACCAATAATCAGGTGAAAAATATTCTGGTGGGGGTGATGGATTTAGGCGATCAATCTTCAGCTTTATTTGATAATAAGGGCATAACTACTCGTATTTCTCCGGGGGAATTTATCAATGGTTGGACTTTAGTGGAAGTTGGTAGTCAACAGGTTATTTTGTCTCGCAACGGTCAAACAAAAGTCTTAGAAGTGGGACAATCTTTTTAGGTTAAACGACGGATAAATTCTAGGGGTAAACCGTCTGTATCGGCAATAAAGGTGACTTCATAGACATGATCGCCGATCATCTGTTGTTGGGGGGGCAAAAGAATGTTTAAAGGTTGATATAAATCGGCATCCTCTTGATGGGCTTGCTGAAATTTATTTGTTAATTTTTCTAACCATTCTGGTAGATTGCTGACATTTTCTGTTAGGTCAAAAGACAAGTGATAATAACCGACATAATGCTGATCGCTAAAGGCATCGGGGGCGGGTTTCGGTTCAGGAATTTGGATTAATTCGATGCGTCCGTTTAATCCTGTTAGCCAACAGGCCAAAGTATAACCCGTGGTGAATCTTTCCTCTAGGTTAAAACCGAGAAGTTGGTAAAAAGCGATCGCCCGATGGATATTAGCGGTACGAATAGAAGCATGGTGCATTTTCAGTAATCAGTAATCAGTCAAAAAGACGAAAATAGGGATAACGTTTGGGAACCCCCGGTTCTTTTTCCAGATCAAAGTTAATTACATCCCAACAGGGTTCATCGGGGGCATCGGGACTAAATTCTACCGGTAAACCGTAGAGACGGGGAATAGTGGCTTCACCCGGTTCATTACCGCGCCAAGTGGTGTTACGTTCTAGGTAGGAACTAACTAGATCGCGATAACGGTTGGCAATAATCACTTTAGTCGCTTTAAATCCTTGAGTATAGAGGCGATCGAGTGCTTCGTGAATCTCAAAACGAATACCATCCGGGTGGGTGTGTTGACGATACCACTCACCATTCCAGAGTCGCCAATGCCGTCCTGACTGCAAGTGAACCAACTCACCCGTTTTGGGATCGGCTTCAAAAGCCCCATGGCGCGGACACAAATAGGTATCCGTCAAAGTGAGGGCGGGGATTAGCTGCCGACAGTGAGGACAATGGATATCGGGGCCAAAAACAGGGTATTGTAAACTTGCATTGATCATGGAAGAACCTAAACTAAAAATTGCTATCTTTGTACCAATAAGCCTATATATATTATACCCAACCAAATTGGACGGGTATTCTCTTTCGACTTTAGTGCAGATCCTCCCATGTCTTTAGATAACTTAAGATCAACTTCTAATTTCTGGCCCCTTGTCGATGTCAGTCAAGCGGCTTTTATCGCCCCCAATGCCACGGTAATAGGCGATATTTCCCTAGCTGTGGGGGTGAGTGTTTGGTATGGGGCGGTATTGCGTGCCGACGTGGAACGCATCGAAATTGGGGCCTATACTAATATCCAAGATGGGGCGATCCTACACGGAGATCCGGGCAAAATTACTATCCTTGAAGATTACGTTACCATCGGGCATCGGGCGGTAATTCACGCAGCCCATATTGAGCGCGGTTGTTTAATCGGCATTGGGGCAGTGATTCTCGATGGTGTGCGCGTCGGGGCGGGTAGTATTGTCGGGGCGGGTAGTATTGTGACAAAAGATATACCACCGCGATCTTTAGTGGTGGGCATTCCCGCTAAACGCGTCCGGGAAGTGTCGCCACAGGAGGCTCAAGAGTTGATCGAACACGCCGAGCGCTATGCTAAACTTGCCCTCGTTCATGGGGGAAAAGGTACTGATACTGGATTCCCAAAACGGGCGGATTAGGGTATAAATATAAAATGAGAATCAAGTAACAATCTTTTAAGCACTGACCGAGGAGAAGGAAATCTATGGACTGGAGAGTGTTAATCGTTTTAACCCCTTTGCTTATTGCTGGTGGCTGGGCTGTCTTCAATATCGGCGCTGCCGCTATTAGACAAGCTCAACAGTTTCTCAGCAAACAAAGTTAATAAAAGTTTATAATTCTTAGTAAAACCGACCGCCTAGGCGATCGGTTTTTAATTTTTCCTTTTTGAATTATGAATTATGAATTGGGGTATGGGGAGAACAAATAAAAATAATCTCCTGACTCCTGAATCCTGTCTCCTGAATCCTGACTCCTAACCCCACCAATACACTTTTTCAGCAAACCCTACCTAACCATGAAATCTAACTGTCAAAATCTCATTGAAGAACTTTCCCATCTGGAAATTATCACCGATCCGGGGCAAGTGGCGAAACTTTCCTTAGATTATTATCATTTTAGTCCCATTTTAGAAGCACAACTGCAAGATAAACGGGCTGATTTAGTCATTCGTCCCCACAATAGCCAAGAAGTTATTGACATCGCTAAAACCTGCGTTAAATACCAAATTCCTTTAACAGTTAGAGGTGCGGGGACAGGTAATTATGGTCAATGTGTTCCCTTACGGGGAGGAGTAATTTTAGACACAACCAAACTAACAAAAATTATCTCGATCGAACCGGGTACAGCACGGGTAGAAGCGGGGGTAAAAATGGCATTTTTTGATAAACAAGCTCGCGCAATTGGGTGGGAATTAAGAATGGCTCCCTCTACCTATCGGACGGCGACAATTGGCGGTTTTATCGGGGGTGGCAGTGTGGGCATGGGTTCAATTAATTATGGACAATTGAAGGATAGAGGCAATCTGCAAGCAGTGCAATTAGTCACCCTAGAAGCGGAACCAAAAATTATCGAACTACGGGGGGATGAGGTAGAAAAAGTCAATCATGCCTACGGAACAAATGGCATTATTACCGAGTTAGAAATAGCCCTCGCTCCCTGTTATCCTTGGGCAGAATTTATCGTTACTTTTGCCGATTTTATCACCGCCGCTAAATTCGGTCAAGCTCTCAGTGATAGTGATGGCATTGTCAAGAAAATGGTTAGTGTTCACTCTTGGCCAATTCCTGCTTATTTTACTGCTCTTAAGGATTATTTACCCACGGGAAAAGCGGCAGTTTTGTTAATAGTATCGGACAGCGATCGAGTCGCATTAGAATCTTTAATTAAAGAATATAATGGTGAACTTACCTACTATAAAACGCCAGAAGAAACTCAAAAAGGCAACAGTATCTTAGAATTTACTTGGAATCATACCACTCTCCATGCGCGTAGTTTTAACCCCAAGATAACTTATCTACAAGCTTTTTATTTTAATCTAGCCACGGTAGAGAAACTCTATAATTATTTTGGGGAGGAAATAATGATGCACCTAGAATTTTTGAGATTTCAAGGTAAAGTTATTCCCGCCGGTCTTCCCTTGCTAGAATTTACCACAGAAACTCGATTAAATGAGATTATTGCTATCTATGAACAACAGGGGGCAGCTATTGCCAATCCTCACACTTATATCATGGAAGATGGCGGCAGCAGACAGATTAATCCGCTACAACTAGAATTTAAACAACTCGTCGATCCCTACGGATTGAACAATCCGGGTAAAATGCGAGCATGGGTTGAAGCAAGGGGGTAGGGGTTCGATTCAGGCTAAATTAAACAAGATAGTTCACCGCGGCTCTCTTGGATTTGGTGGGTAAAATGTATTCTAAGATATAATCCTCCTAGAGAGGGGGTGGAACGAACCACAAAGACACAAAGGACACAAAGATCAATCAATCATATTGTAAGTTAAACTTATCACACACAACCTAGAAGAGCCTCACCGCTACTACCGAATCACTAACCGGAAAGAAGGGAGTGGGGAAAACAAAACTCCCCGCTGCCCCCTGCCTATTCCCAGACTTACCCCGATCCGATACAATTAAACGGTTGTCTTGGAATAATTAATAGTGATCGAGCGTTATACTCTCCCTGCGATGGGGAATTTGTGGACGGATAGATATAAATATCAAACATGGCTAGAGGTAGAGATAGCCGTCTGTGAAGCGCAGGCAGAATTAGGCTATATTCCCGCGGATGCAGTGGAAGAAATTAAGGCAAAAGCTAATTTTGATCCCGATCGCATTTTAGAAATAGAAGCAGAAGTGCGCCACGATGTCATCGCCTTTTTAACAAATGTTAACGAATATGTGGGCGAGCCGGGGCGTTATATTCATTTGGGTTTAACCAGTTCTGATGTACTAGATACCGCCCTGTCCTTACAATTAGTCGCCAGTTTAAACCTGATTTTAGAACAATTAGAAGATTTTATTCAAGCCCTGCGTTATCGCGCCCAAGAACACCGTTATACAGTCATGGTGGGACGTTCCCACGGCATTCACGCCGAACCGATCACCTTTGGCTTTAAACTAGCGGGATGGTTAGCGGAAGTGCTGCGAGGACGCGATCGTTTAATTCGCTTGCGCCAAGACATCGCCATCGGTAAAATATCCGGTGCAGTGGGAACATATTCCAATATTGATCCCAAAATTGAGGCG